>JAUEMM010000003.1 GCA_030441635.1 Wolbachia endosymbiont of Tyrophagus putrescentiae | reverse complement strand
GATATGGATTGATGCTGAAAATCTTGTAGAATCATTCCTTAAGTTATCTCAAGTGCTAGGGATTAGTGTGAAAGATATAAATGGAGAAGAGAAGGACATAGAATCCATAGTACAAGAGATATATAAATCTTTTGCTAAAAGAAATAGCATATTCATTTTTGATAATGCTGAAAAGGGTAAGAGCATTAAACAATTTTTGCCACTTTATGCTTTAAGCCCTGGCGATAATAAGCCTTATATTTTAATAACTTCACGTATAGCACAAGAAGAATGGAAACAATATGGAATAGAAGAAGGCATAACATTAGATGTGTTAACTGATGAAGAGGCTATAAATTTTATAAGTAGTACTCTAGAGGTAGATGCAGGTCTGGATGACGAAATCACTGAACTTGCAATAAATATGCTGCATAAATTTCCGTTAGCTCTGCAGCAAGCAGTTGCACACATAAGAAAAGAAGATAAAAATCTTAAGAATCATGGAGCAAGAGGATATACTATAGATAACTATATAACAGAATATAAGGAAAAGAAAAAAGAGCTGCTTAATTCTAAAGCATTTCAGAGCCTTGATAATGATTATGCTCAGACAACGTTAACAACTTGGAGAGTAACAATTGACAAAATAAAAAAAGAACATGGAGCACTTGCTTTAGAATGTTTAGATATCATGGCTTATCTTGCTCCTGACAACATTCCCGTTGCATGGTTATTAGAAAATAAAAATGAAAAAGAAAGATTATGGAATGCAGTTAATGTACTTAATCAATATTCCTTATTAAGATTAAAGGAAGGCAAAGCAGATATTCATAGGTTAGTCCAAGAAGTAATGAGATTAGAACTGAATGAGCAAGGCAAGGAAGAAGAGGTTATAAAAAAGGTTTTTGAGTTACTAGATCAGGACTTCCATTATCGCAAAAAAAGATCAAGGGATTGCAAAAAACAACTATTGCCACATATGGAGGAATTTTTATCACACGTAAATTATTGGCTCGAAAGACAAGCTAATTCTACAGGTAAGGAAAAGATAGAAAAAGATTATTTAATAAATTTACTTGCATATATGGCTGATGAGTATGACAGTGTTTGCGGGCGTAAAATAAGGCAAATACAGTTACTTGACCGGGCCCTATCTATCACTTGGCGCTATTATGGCTACGAAAGTTTGAAAGCATCTTATATATTACATAAATTAAGTTATGTTTATAATGACCTTGGTCGTTATTCAACACAAATTGATCTGCTTGCATGCATTTTGGATATTAAAATCGAGCGCCGTAGAGAATATAAATCACAAAAAGATTTTGATTTAGAAAGAGCTACAATACTGGAAGAGTTAGCTGCAGCTTATGGCTCTTTATTTAATTATCAGAAGCAAGTAGAGTCACTTGAATTGGCTCAAGTAATAAAAGCAAAACATTATGGGTGCAGGAATATTGAAATGTGTGAAACTTTCATGGATGTGGCTTCAGCTTATGCAAGTTTAGGGGATGCTAGTGAAGCAGGTAAGGCATTTGGAAAAGCTTTCTCTATTGCTGTAACACATTATGGACTTGATAGTTTACAAGTGATTCAAGTATTGGAGAATCTTGTTTTAGTTTGCGAAATACTTGGTGACTATAAGAAACAAAGTGAGGTGCTTCATATTATTATAAAGAGTAAAGAAAAACTTTATGGCTCTAATTATTCTCAAACGTTCGAGTCACAATTATCCTTAAGTATATCGTATATCTATTTAGGTAAGTATTGTGAAGCAAAACAGTTGCTTAATAAAATTTTAAAAATAAGTGAACAGCATTATAGACCTGGGGATCCTAAGGTAGTAAAAATATTACAGGTAGCATTAAAACTTACAAGTGAAATTAATTGGGTTGTGTATGATCCGGATGAACAGAAGAAGTTATTTATAAGAATTTTAGGAATACAAGGTTTATATAAAGGACCTAATAGTTTTGAAGTATATGAAGCGCTAATAGACCTATCTTTGATTTATGTAAGTCCAAGTGATTTTAAAAAAAAAAAGAAATTGCTTGAAAAAGCCTTATATGTTGCTAAAGAACTTTATGGAGAGAGTAGTTTAGAAATATCTGATATATTGAGGAATATTGCTTTAGTTTATATAGATTTTAATGATTATTGTAATGCAGAAAGTTTACTTGAACAAGCTCTAGCAATACAAAAGGAACATTATAAATATTGTGCACATTGTGAAGATGAGTCTTTTGACTTGCTTGGTATACTAAAACCTCTCTATAAAATTTATAAAGCTCTAGGTGATTTAAGGAAACAGATATACATACTTGAATGGATTAAAGATATTGAAATAGACTATCATAAGGATAATCCCATTAAAGTAGCTGGAACACTACAACTTCTAAGTGATGCTTATGAGTCTTTAAATAAGGTTGCTGAACGAGATAATTTACTTGAACTGATCTTGGACATAAAGGAATATTATAACAAGCATATAAACAAAGAAACTTATATGCTGCAAAAAGTGAGTAGTGACATGAGTCAGCTTCAAATAACGAATACAGCATCAACTTTAGATTGTGATACACAAAAAAGATAATAGACCCCTTGCATAACTCTACTCCTCTGCAACTATCCTGAGGATAGAATAAGCCTGCAGAAAAGTTTGATAGATTGTTTTACCGCGGAGTTTACAATTACTATATTCCCCTTTAATATTGATTTGGGTGTTTATAGACGTGCTTTAGCCGCTTATATTACTAGATCCTCTGATGAGTTTTGTGGTAACGTACTTAAAATTTCTGCTTTCATCGTTCGCTCTGCAAGTATTGACATTAAAATTTCCCTCGCTTGTTCTACACTCACACTTTGTTCCACAAGCTCTAATACTTCTCTGGCATTTTCGATAAGTTACATAACCTCGATATCTCTGAAAGATCAGCAGCTAATAATTTTAATAGCATTTTGTTTCCTGAGTTTCAATAGGCTGTTGCACAAAGTTTTTATTTTGAACTTTAAGTATCTGCTGAAGAACAGGTTGTTGATATTTCATTAAATTGTGCAGTGCATAAATACCACTGTTTATTCTGGGCTGCTTTTATAAATGTCCTTTCGATTTCCTATTGCTGTAATAAGCACCTTGCGTTCTGGTACTTCTATACGGTAGACTACACGATAATCACCAACACGTAAACTAAAATATCCCTTGAATTTATGAGATAATTATTTTCCAAGTTTATCAGGGCTCACTGTAAGGCGTCCCAACATTGCTTTCTTTACTCTTTTTTCTATTGTAACTGGCAGTGCTATAAGATCTCTTTCAGCAACACCATCTAAAAAATCAATTTGATAAAGTTTTACCTCCATTCGATGTCTTCAAACTTGATTCTCTTTGCACCTGGAACATCACGCTTAAGAGAAAGTTCAGCTAAAGCTATATCTGCTTCATCTATTTCATCATCTCCTTCAGATAATTTATTTACTTCACGTTCTCCTTCTACTAGATCCTTTATAACTTCTGCAATAGTTTTACCTTGAATTTCTGCTATATCTATAAGATATTGAGCTGATTCACCATCAAAACTTACATTAATATTTAGTCTTTCATGACTCTGAGCCATATTCTACCTAAAATTCATTATTATAATAACTTTACAATATTTCCCTTAACTTTTCAATAAAAACGTGTTTATATTACTCCCTTACTCGTAGCAAAAATAATCTTCCTCTTAGGCTTCATACCTGCAATCTTCAATTCAGTTCTGCATACCCTGCATCTACTGCCATCATGCCAATTTTGTATTCAAGTCCATTTGCTCCTATACAATACTTCCTTTCCCATGCAGTTAATTTCTCAAGATGCAGCAAAGCTTAAGAGATTAGAAGCAGAATTATTTCAGCACCTAGCAAAACCTAACATGCAACTATTTCATTACGTTACTCCATTAAAAAAATGGTATGATCCGCGCTGTCTATTAATGCCAGTTATTATGCCTATTGTCAGAAAGCTTTTTGTGGAGCTAACTAATGAATTAGCTGAGAGAAATTTTGATGAAGTAAACAGCAATATGTCTGATGTTAAACCTCAAGCAATAGAACTCACACAACAAAGTGTTGACGTCATAGTATAAATTTTAGCTCTATGCGGGAAAATATGATAAATACGCTTATAAGGAGTGTCATTTGATTAAGTATTTTTTCAGAAAAATAAAAAATTTTAGAAGAATATTTTCACGATTCGATTGAAGCTTTCTTGGAAATTTTTGTCTGAGCCTTCATGTAGCTTGCTTGAAATTTTGTTTACGGGACTTAGAAATCAAACTCAGTATAATGTGAGGGAGGGACTATTCCTGAAACTCTATCAGACAATATTTCGCGAAAACACGGCATAGACTTGATAACCGAATACCACTCCTTCAAAGCTTTGCTTTTCTCCCATGGGAAGCTACCTACATAATCCATCACTGAAATGTGGGATGCTAAAGCAACATCAGCTAAAGTAAACCTATCTGTTGCTAGCCAAATATGCTTATTGATCAAATACTCAATATACTCCACATGACAAGCTAGATTGTGCCTAGCTGCGTGAAGAAATCTAGAATCAGGGTTATGGTTAAGAATTACCCTTTCATTGATAATATACTTAGTAACTTCATTATAAAATTTATTATCAAACCAGTTAATTAAAGCACGAACTCTAGATTTGATAATCACAGATGAGCCAAACAACTGAGTATTGCTGCTATAAATTTCCTCTGCATATTCACAAATGGCATGACTATCTGTTATAATATGACGCTTATCTATCAAAACTGGTACCTGCCCTACAGGATTAATTTCCATGAATTCATTGCGTTTTTCCCACGGATTCTCACATATTAAGTCAAAGTCAAGTTTTTTTTCTTTTAAATAGATTCTTACTTTTCGTGAGAAAGGACAAAGAGGAAAATGGTATAGTATCATACGCTCTATTGTTTATATGTAATTGTGGAACTATAACATTTGCTAAATAAAAAAAAAAGTATAACATCTATAGAGGATATGCAGGCAAAAACTCTGTAATCTGGTCAGGTCAGAAATGAAGCAGCCACGTCAGATTATTTTTGGGTTGCATATCCATTTGTTATTTATTTTACGCTATGAACATAGCACTAAAATATCGCCCTAGTAGTTTCAAAGATTTAGTAGGGCAAGAAGTATTAGTACGTATACTGGAAAATGCCTTTATTTCAAATAGAGTGCCACAGGCGATATTATTATCTGGTAGCAGCGGTATTGGTAAAACTACAACTGCACGGATTATTGCTCTGTGTTTAAATTGCGCATCAGGACCAACCTTTGAGCCGTGTGGAACGTGTGCAAGCTGCACAGCAATAAAGGATTCCAGGCACCCTGATGTTATTGAAATTGATGCAGCAAGCCATACCAGTATTGAGGACATTAAAGTAATTCTAGGGGATATTTGTTATTCACCAATCAGTGCTAAATACAAGATTTACATCATAGATGAAGTGCATATGCTATCTAACAGTGCATTCAATGCATTGCTGAAGACTCTTGAAGAGCCACCACAAAATGTGAAGTTTATTCTTGCAACCACAGAGATAAAAAAAATACCAGTGACTATTATTGCACGCTGTCAGAGATTCGATTTACACAACATACCTGCAATTAAAATAGTGGAGCGCTTGAGAGATGTTGCAGAGCAAGAAAATTATTCCGTTGAAAAGGGAGCACTGGAGTTGATAGCTCATCATTCCAGCAATTCTATGCGTAATGCTTTATTTTTGCTCAATCAAGCTGTGTTGTATGGAAAAAATAATATTGTCTCTGCTGCTGATGTTACCGATGTACTTGGTCTAGCAGATCAAGATGCAGTTTTTTCTCTATTGCACGCCATATTAGATGGTGATTTGCAGAGAGCATTTTCAATATTTGATAAAACAGCAAATTCACTTGAGGATTTGCTCCAGAAAATTCAATCGATATGCCGATTTTTAATCACCAAAGAAATTGATATTGAGTATGAAGCAAGCAGAGTAAAAGAGTTGAGTGAAAAAAAATCTGTAGTATTTTTTTTTAGATTATGGAAGGTTTTATTGAACGGTATTCAGGATATAAAAGCATCCACTTGTAGTAATGTGGCCACGGAAATGATTTTGATTAGCCTTTGTTATCTTTCTGACTTACCTTCCCCTGAGCAAACAGTCAAAAAGGTGCTTTCCCACGATATACAGCGACATAATAACATATATGATTTCAACAAGATCTTAGAGCTGCTGAGGCGCGACAATCAGATTTATCTTTACAAACAGTTATGTAATAACTTAAAATTAATAGATTGCATGCCTGGGTGTTTGAGATTGAAAGCTGTATCTAAGATAGATAATAGTTTCTGTGAGAGTTTGAAAGCTTATTTAAGTAAGGTAACTATGCGTCAGTGGGTAGTTTCAGTTGATACGAGTAAAATAGATAATCAGTTACCTGAAGTTGAAGATATACTAAACACCTTTAAGGGTGCAAGGGTAATTAATATAGAAAACAAGGAGTAAGTTGTGGATTTTAGTCAGATAATGAAACAAGCGCAAGAAATGCAAAAGAAGCTTGAAGAGGCACAGAAACAGTGTATTGGTAAGGAGCTGGAAGGTGTTTCTGGTGGGGGACAGGTTTCAGTAGTAATTGTAATTGAAAAGATAGGGAGTTACAAAGTCAAGAAAGTAAATATAGATTTAGAGTGTATGAGAGATGAGGAAAAGGAGGTGGTAGAAGATTTAATTGTAGCAGCATTTAATGATGCTATTAAAAAGGCTGAAGAGGAAATGTCAAACATATCTTCTAATCTTGCTGGGATGATGGGTCTTCCTCCTGGCATAAAACTTCCTTTTTGAGTTTTTAGGGTTTTTTGTGAGGTCTTTAATTGAATAACACAAAGAGGTTGAAATGAAAGATATGTATAGCTTACAAAATAATGATAAAATGGAATCTAATCCTATTGATATGGAAATAGGGAAAAAAATAAGGCAATGGAGATTAACACGTGGTCTAACTCAATCACAATTAGGAGAAAGAGTAGGTGTTACATTCCAGCAAATACAAAAATATGAAAATGGGATAAATAGGGTTTTAGTCAGTAGATTGTATGATTTAGCAAAAGCTTTATCAATTGATGTGTCGCATTTCTTTTCTAATATGCCAGCTACTACAGAAGAGTCGTTACATTTGCATGAAGATAAAAAAGATGGTTTCAGCTATGATTTTGGGGAAGGAGACCCAGAAAGTAAAGAAATTTTGGGATTAGTGAGAGAATATAGGAAAATTAAAAGCAAGAAATCGCGTGCGGCGGTTTACTCGTTAATAAAATCTTTATCTTCATCTCATGAAGAGTAAAATATTTTCTGCGATTAAGTTATAATATTAGCTTGACTTATCAAAAGTTTAGCTTAAACTACAAAAGTGGAATTTTAGTTTTTTATTAAACGAGGGCAATATATGAATAAATATAAGAAAATTTTTTCAGCAACAGCTTTAGCGACGTTGCTAAGTTTATCACACTCTGCTTTTTCTGAAGCTAGTGATGTGATAGATGATGAAGTAAGTAACTTTCACGTGCGTGTTCAGTACTCTGGTCCTTTGAGTAATTGGTTTAACACAATGGATGGAAATGCACTTCAATTTAATGGCAGTTCAGGCTTTACTCCTCTAAAAGGTTTCTCAAAAGATGGAAAAAGTGGTAATAATGCTATCGACTATAAACCTAACTACAAGTCTACTTGGAAGAATGGAAATGTTGCTGTTGGTTACACAATGGAAGGCATTAAGTTTGAGCTAGAGGGTTTTTACGCTGATTTAGATGTTGATGGCTCAGGGTATAAGAAAGGTGGCTCAGGTGCAGATAAGGAAAGCGATAAGCCTGAAAATGCAAAAAGGTTTGGTACATCAGACAAGCTAGAAAAAGCTACTACTGATACTGGTAATACTGGTGCAAGAACTATAGGAGACAATGAAGGGTTTAGCCATGTAGGATTAATGGTTAATGCTCAATATGACTTAGAGTTAGATGGTGATATCCCTGTTACTCCATATGTTGGAGCTGGAGTTGGCGTTGCACGCACTAAGTTTGTAGGTAAATCTTTCTTCAGACCCGCTTATCAAGCAAGAGCTGGTGTTGCTTACACTGTTGCTCCGGGAATTAAGCTTTACGGTGGTTACCGTTTCTTAGGTTTATATGGTAGTGAATTTAAGGACGTAGAATTACAGAAAAGTGAGGCACCTGGTACTCCTGCTGCTGTGCAAGAAGTTAAAGATAAGCAAACTTTAAAACAAGACAGCATGCTTGGTACGCACGGTCTTGAAGCTGGAGTTGCGTTCCACTTCTAATTTTCTTAAAAATATTCCCGGCACTTCTCTGTACCGGGAATATTAATGGCAATCTCTATAAAATATAACTAATATCGTTCGCTTTTGAAGCTGCGTTCTTTTGTAGCTGTGTAAAAAAAAACATTGACTTTCTCATTATAATATATATTATCCCTATGGAATAAAATTTATATGAGGGTGTGATGGAATCATTTAATAACATTTGCAATAGTACTACAAACAGTACTACAGATACTGATGATAATCAACGAATACTAACAAAATATGCACTTATTGGAGGGATGGTTGCAGTGGGGGCAGCAGCAGCAGTATATCGTCCATGTAGAAAAGAAAAAATATCATCTAAATTATCAGAAGTAAGCAGTACTCAGGGTAATAATGAGTTTCATGAGGTGAATTAAGTACTTTTAAAGTCTATTTCAAGTTATATCTTTATTTTAATTTATAGCTGTATAAAAGTATTGACTTTTCCATTATAGGTATATATTCTTTTTATAGAATGAGGTTTATATGGAGGGTATACATGAATGACAGTGATATTATGAGCATTAGTAACGTTCTATTTATATTAGTAGGCGTAGGTTTTGTACTCGCAGTAGGATTGTGCTTAATAAGTATATGTAAAAATAAAACAGAAGTTCACCCACTTAGTGCGGTAGGAGTAAATAGAGTACAGCCGCGGCCTTTCTCAATAAGTGCTTAAGCATCTCTTCTTGTGCATCTGTATGTACTATTTCTTTTAGCCCAGTAACACTCTTAAAAAAATCAATAAACTCTTTTCTCTGGAGGTATAAATTCTATTTCATCACTGAGAGTTTTAGTTGAGACTTTTTTATAGTCAATTTTCACATTAAGTTGTTTATCAAGCCATGCTATAGTATGCTTCATCCAATTTACATCATCGCGCTCAGGAAAATCCTCACGGGCATGAGCACCTCTACTTTCCTTACGATTAGCCGCGCATTCCATAGTAATCACTGCTTGTGGCATCATATTAGCAAGCTCTAGTGCTTCTACTAGGTCACTGTTCCATATCATACTACGATCTTCAATTGCAATATCAGACATCATACCTGCAACCTCTTTTATTGCCTTCTTACCTTCTTCTAAAGACTCGGCTGTACGAAATACTGACGCATATTTTTGCATAGTATGTTGCATTTCACCACGTATCTTCGATGTTCTTAAATCCCCAGAAGCAAATCGTATTTTATCAAACCTGTCTACTATCCAATCTGTACTTATTTTTTTGTGTGATGCACCTGGTTTCAATGTCTCTTTTACTCTCAGTGCTGCAGCTCTACCAAACACAACAAGATCAAGCAATGAATTTGAACCAAGACGATTTGCACCATGCACTGAAACGCATGCAGCCTCACCGATTGCAAATAATCCTTTCACTACCTCCTCTTTCCCTTTATTCAGAGTAATTACTTCTCCGTGATAGTTGGTTGGAATACCTCCCATGTTATAATGCACCGTTGGAATAACAGGTATTGGATCTTTAGTAACATCAACTCCAGCAAAAGTTCTTGCGGTTTCACTAATACCAGGTAACCTGAGCTTTATCACTTCTGGATCTAGATGTGCTATGGTCAAGTACATATAATCTTTTTTTGGCCCTACTCCTCTTCCTTCATTAATTTCTATTGTAATAGCACGACTAACCACATCACGAGAAGCCAGATCCTTCGCTTTTGGAGCGTAGCGCTCCATGAATCTTTCACCTTCAGAGTTTATCAAATAGCCACCTTCACCTCGGCACCCTTCCGTCATCAAACATCCAGAACCGTATATTCCAGTAGGATGAAACTGCACGAACTCCATATCCTCAAGTGGTAACCCAGATCTCACCACCATACCATTACCATCACCTGTGCAGGTATGTGCACTCGTTGCAGAAAAATAAACACGTCCATATCCACCCGTAGCTAAAACCACTGCATGTGCACGAAATCTATGCAATGTACCGTCACACAACGACCAAGCAAGCACCCCACAACATGCACCCGTTTCGTCATCCATAATTAAATCAATTGCAAAATACTCAACAAAAAATTCAGCACCAAATTTGAGGCATTGTTGATATAGAGTATGAAGAATTGCATGCCCGGTTTTATCTGCCGCAGCACATGTACGCCTAGCTGATTTTCCTTTACCAAAGTGAGTTGTCATTCCTCCAAAAGGGCGTTGATATATTCTTCCGTCATCTGTACGAGAAAAAGGTACACCAAAATTTTCAAGTTCAATAACAGCTTTTTCTGCATTTTTACACATATATTCAATTGCATCTTGGTCTCCAAGCCAATCTGAACCTTTGATTGTATCATATGCATGCCAGCGCCAATCATCTTCAGCAACATTACCAAGAGCTGCACTAATTCCACCTTGCGCTGCAACCGTATGACTACGGGTTGGAAAAATTTTAGATACGCATGCAACTGAAAATCCAGCAGACGTCATACCAAGGGTCGCTCGCAAACCTGCACCACCTGCACCAACTACTATTACATCATACTCATGATCTATGATTTTATATGCTGATTTATCCATTTTTATCTATAATTATTGACTTTAATCTATAGTACCATGCTGAGTAAAAAAATCCATAAATATCACATACATATAGACTTTCCATTGTTTCAGTGTATAAAATAAGCAATAAAACAAGAAATTATTTAGTATGCCACAAAAGAATAAATCGACTAAATTAGCATCTGAGATTTTAAAAGAAGTTGCCAGTGCTGATAATGTAGATAAGGTGACACTCTTCGAAATTAAGTCGGCTTTGCATGAACGTGGTTTTGGCATTCTAATGATTATTTTTTCTCTGCCACTTTCAGTACCTATACCTGTACCACCTGGTTACACAACTATACTTTCTATACCTTTGATCTTATTTTCACTGCAGCTTTTATTTGGATTTAGTTCCCCATGGATGCCAAGGTGGCTAGAAAATAAATCTTTTCAACGATCAACTTTAGCACTCGTGGTAGAAAAAACTTCTCCTGCATTGAAAAAAATAGAAAAACTCATGAGATCCAGAATGCACTTTATTTTCTATGGGCCAGGTGAAAAAATTCTAGCTTTTATAATGCTGCTCTGTGCAATATCAATTGCTATCCCACTACCCCTTACCAACTTTATTCCTGCAATTGGTACCACTCTTATTTCATTGGGCATCATGAGCAAAGATGGACTACTTTCCTTATTAGGGGTTTTAGTATCACTATGTGGATTACTCCTTACATGTATTATAATAATAGTAGGGCCAAAGTTAATTATTGATGCATTTTCGTTTCTAAAAAGCTTTATATGATTAAGCTCTATAACACACTAACCAAAATAAAAGAAACTTTCATACCTACTAATAAAGATCACATAAAAATGTACGTTTGCGGCCCAACGGTATATGACTATGCACACATAGGTAACGCAAGATCCGTTGTTGTATACGATGTATTATTCCGGCTACTCAAATCCTCTTACGATAAAGTGACATATGTACGAAACATAACTGATATTGACGATAAAATAATTGATGCAGCAAATAATAAAAACAGTGACGTAGAAAGTATAACCACATACTACACTCAAGCCTTTCATGAAGACATGAGAAGTATAAATTGCCTGGAGCCAACTAATGAACCAAAAGCAACAGAAAGTATTAATCATATTATAGATTTAATTGAACGTTTACTAAGGTCAGGTCATGCTTATGAAGCCAACAGACATATATATTTTAGTATCGAATCTTATTCTGAATACGGTATATTATCAGGAAAGAAAGTAGATGAGTTGACTCATGGGAGCAGAATTGAAATTGATAGCAACAAGAAACACCCCGGAGATTTTGTATTGTGGAAACCAGCAAATGAAACTGATTATAAACTTGCAAGCTATTGGGATAGTCCATGGGGAGAAGGTAGGCCAGGATGGCACATAGAATGTTCAGCAATGTCATGCACTCACCTAGGTGAAAATTTTGATGTACATGGTGGTGGTATAGATCTGCAGTTCCCACACCATGAAAATGAAATTGCCCAAAGCAAGTCAGCATTTTCTGGATCAACTTTTGCAAAATATTGGGTACACAATGGGTTTTTAACTGTAAATAAAGACAAGATGAGTAAGTCTTTGTTTAATATAGTTAAGATAAGAGATCTACTCAATAACGGAGTAAAAGGCGAAGTGATACGTTACGCATTGCTTAAGACCCACTACAGAAAGCCACTAGATTGGACAGATAGTGTTATTTCTGAGTCACATGATGCTTTGAATAAATTTTACCGGTTATTGCACAACATAGAGATTGAAGAAAATGATGCAGAAGTTTCTGAAGACTTCGTGGGTGCTTTAAAAAATGACTTAAATGTTCCAGATGCATTAACAACGCTACACAGAATAGCTACAGAAATTAATAAAATTAGCAATAAAAATGATAAGCTCAAGTTAACTAAGGTTTTTATTAAGAGCGCTAGATTTATTGGTCTTCTTGAATCTAGTTACAAAGAGTGGTTCACCACGGATACGCATTACCAGGAAATAGAAAAATTAATAAATCTAAGAAAAATTGCAAAGAAAAACAAAGATTATAAAACTGCTGATGATATAAGAGATCAACTAAAAAAAATGGGTGTGTCTATTTCCGATAGTAAAGATGGTATAACAAATTGGAGAGTTGATTGAATATATGGAAAGTTATTTTTTATTGTTTTTAGATAACTTTCTTGCTTCGTTAATTTTACCTATACATCAAGGTATTGCATTTCAAATTATGCTACACTTTAAACAATATTATAATATCTCACTTATGTTACTTTCCGGAGTGTTAGGTTCATGTTTAGGAAGTATAATTAATTGGTATCTGGGTAAAATAGTGTTCTCTATGAGAAATATATACCATCAATTACAAAACAAACATATAGTGCTAAAAGTAATAAGGAACTTGCTCGTTTGCATAGTCACATTATTTTCATGGGTTCCTATAGTAGGTAGTATTATACAGGTAACATCTGGATACTTAAAGTTGAACCCCTATATTTTTATCTTTTCAACTGCCATATCAAATCTATTTTATTTATTATATTTGATCAATATTATGTAAGCTCCAACTTTATTAAGAATTGCATTGATTTGTTGTAAATGTTTTAGTTTCACTTTGTGAGTCTTTCATCTATACTTTATTATAATAATGTGTAGTTAATATAATCAAGATGGCATTAAATCCATTAGAGCAATTTAGAGTATATACAATAGCAGAGCTACCTAAATTATTCGGATACAATATCAGTTTCACTAACTCATCACTTTTTATGATGATTGCAGTGATAATAATAGCAGTTTTTTTGTTGGTTGGGGTGAGAAGAAAGTCTGGTTATTTTCAAGCTTCTGTCGAATATATTTATGATTTTATTGTTTCGATGATTGAAAGTAATACCGGCAGCAAAGGATTGAATCATATACCTCTAATATTTACAATTTTCGTTTTTATCGCGTCATGTAACTTAGTTGGCGTTCTTCCATATAGTTTTACAGTGACAAGCCACATCAGCGTTACTTTTGCTCTATCTATGATTGTTTTCATCTATATAACGGTTGTTGGATTCAAAGAAAAAGGGTTAGGTTTTTTATACATATTCTTACCACAAGGCACACCATGGTGGCTTGCACCCCTGATCATTATTATTAAGTTGTTTGCTTACCTAGTAAGACCTGTCAGTCTCGCAATGAGGCTTGCAGCGAATATGATTGCAGGTCATACAATCATCAAGGTAATAGCTGGATTTATTGTGGATATGAATATATTCCTCACACCTGCACCATTTCTGTTTGTAATTGTACTAACAGGGTTTGAAATATTTGTTGCAGTCTTGCAGGCTTATATATTTACTATACTAACATGCGTATACTTATCAGATGCAGTAAAATGAATTGACTTTTCCACGAAGTCGTATATAATTAATGTTATGCAAAATTAATTAAGGTAATGTATGGACTTGATGGCTTTAAAATTCATAGCAATTGGTTTAGCTGTATTTGGTATGCTAGGTGCAGGTTTAGGTATAGCTAATATTTTCTCTGCTATGCTAAGTGGTATTGCAAGAAATCCTGAGTCAGAAAGCAAAATGAAAAGCTATGTCTATATTGGCGCTGCCATGGTTGAAATAATGGGATTGCTTGCATTTCTACTCGCAATATTGTTAATATTTGCTACCAATTAACATGCTACCGCAGCTTGATATATCATTTTTTCCATCTCAAGTCTTTTGGTTATTAGTTTCTTTTTCTTTGCTTTTTTGTGTTGTCAATTATTCATTTTTACCAAAGTTAGAAAAGACAATATACAACAGGCATAAAAAAGCAGTCAGTTCTTTCTATCATTCTTTCTATCTTTTAAGGTTTGCAGAGAGTATAGCTGACAAATATAACACAGCTCTACATCAAACTAAGCTGCAGGCAAAAAAAATGATAGATGACACACTTTTACAAGTGGAAGAAATGAGAGCGGACTTTCAAGTTGCTCTAGAAGAAGAAAAAGTAAAAATGGATAAGTTTGTTGCAGAGGAAATAACAAAATTTCATGCTGAGCATGTAAATGCGTTGAAACAGATGTCTATGGATCTTGCTTCAATTTTTTACACTAAGCTAACTGGGCATAAAGCTGATAAAAAGCTAGTTGCTAGCTTAGTTGCAAAAGAGTTTTAGATTTACAAAAGGGGGATTTATGTCTACATCGCTCGTTACAAATATAGCTTTTATAGTATTGATTATTTTTTCTTATAATTTATTGAAAGGAACAATAAGGGCATTTCTTAGGAAAAGGCAAAAAAAGAAAAGCATTGCAGATTGTGATAATGAAGAATTTCAAAGAAGAGTGAATGAATATTGTAAAAATATTATGGGTGAATGGAGCACTCTTGAGAAGAGTCTTAATGGTATAATTAGTCAGGCATGCGAGAAAGTAACCAGCATTGCTGAAAATAGTAAGAAACAGTTAAATAAGGAATTTAGTGATGCAGCTAGTGCTAACATGAAAAGTGCTTCCGACAGAATTATAGAAGCTGTGAAAGAATCAAAAGCATATACAGCAAGTGTAGCCGCTAAAGTTGCAGAAAAACTCGTAGAAGAACATCAAGACGAAAAGGAGGTTATATCTTCGTTTTCTCGTGATTTAAATAAAAAATTGCACTAGTTTCTATGCCTATATTTCAAGTTGGAAATATAGGTCCTGACACTAGTTTGTGTAAAGAGAGTGAAAAATCCTTCTACTATAAATTACATCTTATACCTTGGCAGAAGTTAAATAACACAATTTTTTTTGCAGTTGAGCATATTAACACAGACGTAATCGCCTGGGTTAAGCTTAATTATGGCACAGAGTATGTTCTATTAACTGTAGACTACGACTGGATCTTGGATTCTCTCAATTCATATTTTAGTATTGCAGAATTTGCAGGTAACTACTTATATTATAAGAATCCTAGTCTTTCAGCGAAGGACATAAAATTTGGGTCTAGAGTCTATTCTGCTTTCATTATTTTAGTGTCAGCTTTAACATTAGTAGAAAAATACGCATATTTTGCCCTTATATTAATATTTATAATCGGATGTTCCAGTTCACTATTTAAACTTATAGCTGCATCATGCAGAACTACCAACAAAAGAACCGATTACGACATTAGTGATTTTCCCGTATATACCATTCTAATTCCTGCATTTAGAGAAAGTGCCGTAATGCCAGATTTGATTGAAAGCATTGAAAATTTAGACTATCCAAAGTCAAAACTAGACGTAAAGCTCTTGATAGAAAGTGATGACGAAGAAATGCTGAAAGCAGTGAAAAAATATGCTTTGCCGCAATATTTTGAAGTGATTGTAGTACCCTACTCTTTACCCAGAACAAAAGCAAAGGCATGCAACTACGCTATGCGCTTTGTTAAAGGAAAATACCTTGTAATATACGATGCCGATGATAGAGCAGATCCATTACAACTGAAAAAAGCATTAATCGCATTCAATAAAAGCGATGATAAACTAGCTTGTGTGCAGGCTAGACTCAATTATTATAACTATAACCATAATTTTATAACAAAGTTTTTCTCCCTGGAGTATGTGAACTGGTTTTGTTATTTATTACCTGGGCTACAAGCAATGAATATGCCCATACCTTTAGGTGGTAGTAGTAATCATTTTCTAGTAGAAGCTCTAAGAAAGGCATTCCTTTGGGATGCTTATAACGTCACTGAAGACGCTGATTTAGGATTAAGGCTTGCACAAATGGGTTACAAAACTAAAATGATCGATTCTGAAACCTTGGAAGAATCACCTATCACCATACTTGCTTGGATTAAGCAAAGAGCACGTTGGATTAAAGGATATATGCAGACTTATGTTGTACGTTTGAAAAATACAACTGGATTGAAAGATATACTACTAGTTAATCTTTTTGTTGGATCTACAGCTTTTATATTTTTCACTGCCCCATTTTTGTTGCTCTCATTAACGTTGACTTCACTTTTACGTGAAATGTTTTTGTATTATTTTATAGTTGCATATATAGCTAACTCCATCCTTTTGGTAGTTGCAGTTAAACAGCAGAAAATGCCTTTCTATTTTTATATAATATCAATACTTTTTCCAGTGTATCGGATACTGCACAGTATTGCATCCTTTCTTGCCTTGTGGGAATTTATTATTTACCCTCAAAAGTGGAACAAAACTAAACATGGTTTATGGAAGCAAAACAATCAAAAAGTGTAATAATTTGGCTGCTTCTTTGTTGCATTATGGTTTTACTTATGGTAGGAATCGGTGGATTTACTAGGTTGACGCGAGCTGGATTATCAATCACTGAATGGAAGCCTATTACAGGCATACTACCACCACTGAATAAACAAGATTGGATAGAAGAAAAATCAAAATATGAGGCAACACCTGAATATAGAGCTTTTAACTATGGTATAAGCATGGAAGAATTTCGGGTGATATACCTAACTGAGTATATACATAGACTGGTCGCAAGATTAACAGGGTTAGTTTTTGTATTACCGCTTGCATATTTTGCATACAAGAAGAAGATATCTAAAAAAGTGACAGTAAAGCTATTCGTAGTTTTATTGCTTGGGGTGTTACAAGCCTTTGCAGGTTGGTATATGGTGAAAAGTGGATTAGATACTGAACCACATGTAAGTCACTATAGACTTGCATTTCATTTACTGTTAGCGTTGATGATTTTTTCTCTACTGTTAAGTCAATTGTTTGCAAATCTACAGCAAAAAAAACTGAGAGTTAATGTGAATACAACCTACATAAAAGTTATTCTAATTTTAACTGTAGCTCAGATAATTTTTGGTGCATTTGTTGCAGGATTAAATGCCGGCCTAATTTACAATACCTTTCCATTGATGGAAGGAAGGGTTGTCCCAAGTGATTTATTTTTTCTGCAGCCTGTCTGGTTAAACTTTTTTGAAAACAGAACAACAGTACAGTTTATACATAGATTGTTAGCATTACTTATATTGATCCTTACAGTAATAAAACATAAATCGTTGCGTTTTATTTTACTTCTTGTTGCTACTCAGGTAATCTTAGGAATAGCCACGTTACTGCTTCAAGTTCCAACAATTATTGCTGTAGCTCATCAAATATTCGCGTTTATTTTATTTGCGGCATATTTATATTTATTACATATCGCAAAACAACAAACTTCTTCCTAAACTGATTTTCCTTGAATATACGATTCCTAAAAAAAATAGCTAAAAATAAAATATAGCATAACAAATTTTTATTGAATATTTACTATGTAAGATTACTATATTGATATAATGCGATGTGAGGAGACAATATGAACGAAAATAAAATAACAAAACAAGACCTAGTCAAGCTATATGATTATATTAATGAAATAACGGCAAATAACTACTTAATGAACATTGAAGAAATTCAAAAAGTGATTTTAAGAGATAATTATGGTAAAGTAGGTATGCATCCAGATCTAATAAATCGCTTTATAGTTCAAGGCTGGAATACCTGCAGTGATGACGGTGTTTCATTTTTAACAATAGCAGCAGAGAACAAAAACAAAGAAGATGTCTCGTTTTTGCTTGGATTTATGGATGAAAATTTGGTCCTAAACTATATACGTACGTTGCCAGCAAGCTATAACAATGATGAAGCAGGATGTTTACTACTGATATTCAAGTTTTTAGCAAAAAAAGCGAATAGAATTAATGAGAGAGACGAATATGGTAAAGCTTTGCTGCATTATGCTGTTCAATTAAATAATGAGGCATGTTTTAAATACTTAATGAAGCATGGCGCAGACTTAGAAGAAGAAACCGCTGATGGTGAAAATATATTGCACTTAATAAGTGATCATGAGTTTCTCAAAACTGCAATGGATTTTTTAATAGGAAATAATCAACTAGATGCACTGATTAACGGGCAAAATCGAAATGGTGAAACGCCTTTGCACATTGCTGCTCGCTCTGGGAATAAAGAATGCTTTGCTCTTCTCAAAGAACAAGGCGCACAGATTGAAACCGTCAGCGGTAGAAACGTATTACACTACGCTGCTGAGAGCGGCAATGTAGAACTTTTACGATACATTTTAAGTGATAACAAAATATTAACTAATAAAGAAATAAAGGAAATAGATGAGCAAGGAAATAATTTATTACACTACGCAGTTAAGTCTTGTAATCCTAAGTGTTTGGATTTTATAAAAAGTAACCCAGTATTAACAAGTGTAATATTTAAAAAGAATAAATACGATGAAACACCATTGCATTATATTGCCAAAGTAACCAACAAGGAAAAAAAAGAGTATAGAGATACTCTTGAGCTTCTTGTAAATAAATGGATAGTTTCACCTATAAACGAGATTACATGCATTAATAAAGAAGGTTGTACTGCTTTACATCTGGCGGCACAATACGGTAATGTAGAATTTATAGAAACGCTTGCTACTAGCAAGCAATACAAAAAAAGAGGAGTGATAATTAAAGAAGCTATTAATTTTCCAAATCGTGAATATTACACACCACTACACCTCGCCACTATAAATGGCCATCCAGAATGTGTCCGACAGCTCCTCAAATATGGCGCAAAGCTTAACAATATAAATAATATAACCGTAGTGCATCTAGCTGCTATATTTGGGCAATATGAGTGCTTAAAAAGCTTTCTTGAAAAGCTTCCTGAAAAGATAAATGAACAAGACTCAAAAGGAAACTCAGCCTTACATTTTGCTATAAGTCTAGAAGGCAAAGGCAGTAATACAACAATAGAATCAGTAACACAATGTGTGGAACTGTTAATAGAAAAAGGGGCATCAATAAACCAGGTTAATTATACAGGGAACACACCTTTACATTTAGCTGCCCGACTTGGTTATGAGGAATTGATGAAATTTCTTTTAGTCACAATCAGAAAAAATACAACTTGTAATTTTCTTCAAGAGATTTTGAGCAAAAATAAGAATGGAGAAACAATATTTCACTTTGCAGCTCGTGGAGGCAACACAGACTGTCTTCAATACCTTTTTTCTTTAGTAGAAGAAGTTAATAGAAAAAAAGAAAAGGAAATTACCAAAGAAATATTAACACAATACAACTTTCAATTGGAAACATTGCTACATCTAGCTATCTTAAGTGGTAACGTAAAGTGTATTAGCTACTTGAGAGAAAAAACACAAGAGGTTAACATTAAAAGCACACTACCCAAACCCAATAAATTACAACAGAATGCTTTACACCTTGCTGTATTAAGTAAAAAAATAGAATGTGTTAATTATATAATTGATATAATTGAAGCATCAGATGATTTTATTGATATGGCAAACTATTTTCATCATAGAGATATCGAAGGGTATTCAATATTTCACAGAGCCGCTTGTCTTGATGAGAGCATCTTTTTTACACTGCATAAAAGACTCTCCGATATTATAAATAAAAATATCAATAGTATAGATCCCTTTTCTTGGCTTTGGAAAGCTAAACAGGCGTTATTTTCGAAGGATAAAAATGATGGACTCTTACCTTTACATATAGCAGCCGCTAGTCTCAACTTTGAGACCGTTAAATATATTGTTAATACATTGAGAGAGAGTGAACACAATTTTATTCAAACAGCATCTAATAATGGCAATACTGCACTTCATTATATTATCTTAGGTATTCCTGATAATGAGGATGTTAGCAATACACGAAAAAAAAATCAACATTTATTACCGGAAGTACTCAAATTTTTATTATATGAAGAAAGTAGTCAAGGAAAAAAGGTACCTAATCTCAATTTGAGATACGATATTAAAAATAATAAGGGTTGTACTCCCATTGATTGTGCTATTTCTGGCAATGATCAAAGCATTTTAACCATTTTTTTTAATGTACTAACTAATAAGCAACAACTACTGGACAGAAGATTTAATATACTTACAAAAAAATATCAAAATTCTTGTATAAAAATCTTAAATATTAACACTATACTTATAACAGTATCATCAATTATTATAACTTTAGCTGGCCGATACAATGAAAATAAATGGACAAGCATTGCAGAATGCTTGTCCGTGTTTGGCTCCATGTGTGTGATTGTGTTAACACTTCTTAGCTCTTTTCATCTTGGTGGCAATGAAAAGAAACTAAAAAAAGAGCTGAAACAATGTCAAACAGAAAGAGAAAAAATCGGAGAAAGGATAAATGTAATTGTTAGTTCAGATACTGTAGATTGGATAACTCAAGAAATACTAGAGCTCTCGGCAAAATTTCAATATCTCTTAGAAAGATTAACAGAATCAAATCAGCAAAGCCGCAAGCCTTGTGAAGTAATGAAGGACGCGGGAAGTACATTATCAATATCTACAGAAAGCCAACAAACACTTACAGTTCCGAGCATATGTGTATCATCACCAATCCGCCAAACTAAACATAACAGTTGTACATCAGTACCTTTATCTTTTTACAGAAGATTAAGTAGCACTTCATTTACAATTGAAAAGGCTCTTCAAGATAAAAGTCTTTAGTAATCTAAAGTTTGTATATCATAGTTTTGCTTGCCTAAGTCAATATTTCAGATACTTTTTGCTGAAATAGCATTTTTTGACTTAGGCTAGTTTTTTTGCACATAATTTCTAAGTTCATTAAAGTTATTAAAATTTTTTTAAGTTCTTGCAAACTGGTAGCCTGCAAATCAGACTTAAAACTTTGTAGTTGCTTAAAAAATATAGGAGGATTGAGTTGATTAATTGCATCATGCTGACTTATACCAGATCTTGTTGAGAATAAAACATTTTGGAGACGTAAAAAGTAATTTGATATAATACGGATCAGCGCTATTGGTTGAAAGCTCTCATAAGACAATAGTATATCAGAAGTTTTTATAAAGTTACTTATATCCTTACGTGCTACTGCAGAACAGAGACTATCAAGAGTAGTATAGGTATTACCAGAAGTTGAGAAACATATCTCTATATCTTCAAGTTTAAGATCTTGCTTTTTCCCTAGGTACAAAACTAATTTTTCAAGCTCTGGATATATAGGAGCCCTACTATGATTAAAGTAATCTTGCAAATGAACAACCAGCTCTCTAGTATATAGTATACCATTTCGTGCTAAATAGTTTGATATAATATCATAGAGATTGCTGCTAATATCCTTGTAAAAAGCAATTACACCAAAAGAATTCGAACCTTCCATGTAACTTTTAACAGCAGAGTTATATGTAAGCTCACCTGCTACCATTAGTATATAATTATCACCTACATTACGATCCAATATATCCTTCAGCTCTTTTGATATGTTCCCATGTACATTCAAAAGTTTAATTAGCTTTTTGTTGCTAAACATAGAAATATTTGCCAACTCAGAAAGCAACAAATCAGGTGACTTATTTATAATTGTAAAGTCCATAACCTGTACTGAATAGTCCATCAAATTGGCAATTATTTCTCGAGCATAAAAATCTACTTTGCTATTATCACTTCCATAAATTAATACACCTCTCAATGCATCAGGCTTTTCCAAGAATTTTTTGATCTTAGATGCCGCAATCTTCATTCTGATTACAGAATATCGTTGTTGGCATGATGATCAATGTACTCCGAGTTTTCTTCAATGCTACTATCAACAGTTGGCACACCTTCTGTTTCTTTTCCTTTGCTGTTGAAGATATTATTGTAAAAATTCTTTATAGGCTCAGATATATTTTTTTTAAACCATTCTTGCATACTACACTCCATAAGAATTAAATATATACATAACGCTTTTAGCGTATCCTTATTATAGGAACTCGCAATTATAAAACCAACACATTAAAAGTACATAAATACACGTGTATAAAATCATAACTCTCCAATTCTACTATCATAAGTCATGCCATATATCGAATTTTTATTTTTTTAATAATTAAGTGTTATTTCTCTATTAACTTTCTGTTTCTATTTAGGGGAGAAATACCTATGATTTCTAAAAACCTGGAAGCAAGTCTAAATAAGGCATTACTAATTGCTTCTAGTTGTCACTTTAAATATGCAAAATTAGAGCATTTGTTATTAGCATTAATCAAAGATGTGGATGTAAAACTTGTTCTATCACAATGTAACATAAGAGCCGACGAAATTATAAATATAGACAATGTTTTAACTAAATGTAGTATCAAGACTGATGACTATAACAGTAATATACAATACTATAGTCCTAAGTTAACTATTGACGAGGTTAAGCCTAGCGTAGCATTTCAAAATTTTGTGCACAAAGCTATAATACACGCTCACAGTTTAGGAAGAAAAGAAATAAGTGGAGTGGATGTACTGATAGAAATTCTATCTGAACATGACTCAGAAAATGAAGATTTATTACAGAAACAAAGCACTCAAACTGTTCATTTGATCCATCATGTAGCTAACATGATGCACTTTAATAATAATGTAAACGGCTATATCACTAACCACAAAGTTAAGCTTGATAAAAACAATGATATCTCTCCTGCTATAAATAAATGTGAGATATTAAAGGATGAAGAAATTTTGCAGAGCTACTGTAAAAATTTAAATGATTATGCTAGAAATCACAAAGTAGATTATGTTATTGGACGTGAATATGAATTAGAACGTACCATAGAAATATTACTGAGGCGTAGAAAGAATAATCCTCTATACATCGGAGATCCAGGAGTAGGTAAAACAACAATAGTTGAAGGTTTGGTATTAAAAATTATTGAAGGTGATGTTCCAAGTATACTAAAATCAAGTGTGATCTATGCACTGGACATGGGGTTATTACTCGCAGGAACAAGATACAGAGGTGATTTTGAGGAAAGAATAAAATCTATAATAAAAGCAATTGAAACAAAGCCAGGTGCCATTCTCTTCATTGATGAAATACATACTATTATCGGAGCTGGATCTACAAGTGGAAGCTTCCTTGACGCTGGTAATCTGCTTAAACCTGCGCTAGCAAGGGGAACTTTACGCTGTATAGGTGCAACTACATACAAAGAATACAGCAATAGCTTTGAAAAAGATAAAGCACTTGCAAGAAGATTTCAGAAAATTGACATTAAAGAGTCATCCGTTAATGAGACAGTTAAAATACTAAAAGGTATTAAACACTATTATGAAGAATATCACGGAGTATACTATACAAAATGTGCCATTAAGTCTGCTGCTGAGCTTTCTCACAAATACATTACCGGACGAATATTACCTGATAAGGCAGTTGACGTTATTGATGAAGCAGGAGCACACTGTCAGTTATTAAAAAGTGGCCGTAAAACTGTAAATAGCAGGGATATTAAAAACACCATTGCTAGAATAACAAATATACCTTGCAACTTTGAGTCCGATGATGTGCATAAGGTAATATCTTTAAAAAGCAATCTAAAAAAGGTAATTTTTGGTCAAGAACTAGCAATAGAATCTCTTGTTGATTCCATTAAGATAGCCATGTCTGGCTTAAGAAATGACAATAAGCCTTTAGCAAACTATCTTTTTGCAGGACCAACAGGTGTTGGAAAAACTGAACTTGCAAAGCAGCTAGCAAAAAATATGGGTATGAAACTAATACGCTTTGATATGTCTGAATATATGGAACCTCATACGGTATCTAAAATGATTGGCTCTCCTCCTGGGTATGTAGGTTACGATCAAGGTGGGCTACTGACAGAAACTGTGTCAAATTATCCATATAGTGTGGTACTACTTGACGAGATAGAAAAAGCTCATAGAGATATATACAACATATTATTACAGATCATGGATTACGGCTGTATGACAGACACTTATGGACGTAAAACCAACTTTTCCAATGTAATTCTAATTATGACAACAAATGCCGGAGCATTTGAGCGTAGCAAGAGTTCTATTGGTTTTGGAAATAAAAATTTTGATAACAGTGATGGAGAGAAGGCCATAGAACAAGTTTTCAGTCCAGAATTTCGCAACCGACTTGATTCGATTATTTCATTTTCTAATTTGAATGAAAGTGTAATTTTGCAAATTGTAGATAAGTTTATACGCGAGCTCAGAAAGCAGCTTGCACACAAGGGCATAAAATGCTCTTTAGAGGATGACGTAAAATCTTACCTCGCACATGCTGGTTACAATACAGAGATGGGAGCACGACCTATAGAAAGAGTGATTAGAAAAGAAATAAAAAGCTATCTAGCTGAAGAGATATTAAACCGTAGATTAATCAAAGGAAAAAAATTAAGGATTTATCTGGATAAACAGAAAAACAAGATCCTTTTTGATATATCAGATTGTTAAAAATTATTTTTAACGAACAACTTATTCTTGTTATGATACTGCAATAGAATATTAAACAACTATGAGGCAAAATTACAAGAAAATAACAAAAGTAATGTTTTCAGGTCTGGTTTGCAATACTTTGTTATGGTACGACCATATGCTTTTTGGTCATCTGATAAATATTATTGGAAGTGTATTTTTTCCAGATGATGACTCTTTAACAAGCATGCTGAAAGCGTTTGGAGTATTTGCTGTAGGTTTTCTTATGAGACCAATAGGTGCTGCCATATTTGGTCACATTGGAGATAAATACGGGAGAAGAGTTGCTTTATTGCTCTCTATCATATTTATGACACTATCTACAGTTCTAATCGCTTTTGTTCCAAGTTATCAAAGCATTGGAATTTTTGCATCAATATTGGTGGTTTTTCTTAGATTATTGCAGGGAATATCTCTTGGAGGAGAAGCAGGAAATGCTCCTTTTTTGATAGAACACGCTCCTAAAAGTAGAAGAGGATTCTTTGGAAGCATTGAGGTATTAAGTGCAGTTTTCGGATCAATATTAAGTCTCATAGCAGTGTTAATATGCAAAAAAACTACAGATTTTGAATCTTGGGGATGGAGATTACCTTTTATTCTCAGTTTAATAATGGGCTTAATTAGCATATACATGAGATATATACTTGATGAAAGCCCTGAATACAGCAAACAAAAAAATCCATCTCAGTTACCACTAAAAGAATTATTGAATAACTACAAAAGACCTTTTTTAATCTCAACAGGCATTGACATAGTTGAAAATTCATCTCTCTATATATATCTAATATTCTTTAGTGTTTTTACAGAAAGCATTTCTAAAATTAGTGCTCATGTAATAGAAATACTAAGCCAAACTGCATTAGGAGGACTAACGTTACTTTTTGCAATACTCTCTGATAAAACAGACAGAAAAAAAGTTATGAAATATGCATTTATAGCTTTTGTGATAGTAAGCTACCCAGTCTTTAAAATGCTATTGAGTGATGATTACCTACTTATCATCACAGCACATGCACTCTTTATTGTTCCTATAGCTGCATCTCTTGGCCCAGTAAGTGCACTTATGTGTGAACTATTCCCAACCAGAGTTCGGTACAGTGGGTTTAGTATATCACGAAACATAGCCGCTGGATTTTTCGGCGGTCTAGCACCATTTCTATGCACCACCATTATTAAAATCACAGGGCAACAAACTTCAGCTAGTTTCTACATGATTTTCTGTGCACTAATTGGACTGGTTGCTATATGCCAGATTAAGAAAAAGGATATACACTAATGAGCGTTGCAGGGCATCCTCACAAAAAAAATTGAGAAGGGAAATAATCTAAATGTAGGATTGCCATTTTGTACAATCGCTTAATGCCCTATCTAACTCCAGTTTAGGTATCGAATAGTATCAAGAAAAATTTCTTTTAAAAACTCATAATATGGCATACACTTAATTTATTATAGGTCTTAAATGCTTTTATGTTAAAAAAGCTAACTTTCTATTGGTTTTTTGTAGAGTTAATTAAAGGTTTTGCGATTACACTGAAGTATATGTTTAAACCCAAAGTTACTTTAAATTATCCTATGGAAAAAGGGCCATTGAGCACTAGGTTTCGTGGTGAACACGCATTACGTAGATATCCAAACGGCGAAGAAAGATGCATAGCATGTAAGCTATGCGAAGCCATCTGCCCTGCTCAAGCAATTGTTATAGAAGCAGAAGAAAGAGAAGACGGCAGTCGACGCACTACACGCTATGATATTGACATGATGAAATGTATATACTGTGGACTCTGCCAGGAGGCGTGCCCTGTTGATGCGATTGTAGAAGGTCCAAATTTTGAATTTGCAACAGAAACGAGAGAGGAACTAATATATAATAAAGAAAAGCTTTTGCAAAATGGTGAAATTTGGGAGAATGCAATTGCACTCAGATTAAAAAAGAACGGACCTTATTATTAATAAGATTAATGATCAAAATTACTTTTCTAACTGAAAAACGAACCATAGAATATAATAATAAAGTTACAGGCTTTGATATACTACAGCCAGAAGTCTTAAAGGAAGCAATTGCATTAAAGGTGAATGGTGAATTGTACGATCTCTCACGTGAAATTGAATTTGATGCTGAAATAGAGGTAATAAGAGCAAGCGATGAGGTAGGGTTAGATATTATTCGGCATGATGCTGCTCATATCATGGCACAAGCAGTAAAGGAACTATTCCCAGCTATTCAGGTCACTATTGGCCCTACAATCCAAGATGGCTTTTACTATGATTTTGCTACAGATCGAGCTTCTACTACAGATGATTTGGTAGCAATAGAAAAAAAGATGAAGGAAATTATAAAAAATAACCACAAATTTGTTCGAGAGGTTTGGAGTCGTAGTCAAGCGATTGATTTTTTTAACAGTATAGGTGAAAAATATAAAGTGGAGATCATCTCTTCCATATCAGAAAGTGAAAATCTTACTGTCTATAAGCAAGGTGATTTTATTGACTTGTGCCGCGGTCCACATTCACCGTCAACTGGTAAAGTAAAAGCCTTTAAACTTATGAAAGTAGCTGGAGCATACTGGCGCGGTGACTCAAAAGGACCAATGCTACAGAGAATATATGGCACAGCATGGGGAAATAAGGATGATTTAAACGAATACCTAAAGCGTCTAGAAGAAGCAGAAAAACGTGATCATCGCAAAATTGCTAAAGATATGGATTTATTCCACATTCAGGAAGAAGCGGTGGGACAGATTTTCTGGCATGAGCAAGGATATACTTTGTATCGCATACTTGAATCTTACATTAGGAGAAAGTTGATAAATAATGGCTATTCTGAGGTAAAAACCCCCATTCTGGTGAACAAAGAATTGTGGGAAAAGTCTGGGCATTGGGATAAGTTTCGTGAAAATATGTTTGTTGTTGACGAGTCTGAAATAGCAATAAAACCCATGAATTGCCCTTGTCATGTGCAGATTTTCAATTCTTGCACCAGGAGCTACCGTGATTTACCTATACGTATGGCAGAATTTGGTATGTGTCATCGGAATGAGAGCTCTGGCTCATTGCACGGGCTTATGCGTGTCCGCGGATTTACTCAGGATGATGCACACATTTTTTGTACTAAAGAGCAAGTCACTTCTGAAACCCTAAGGTTCTGTAATCTTTTAAAAGAAGTATACTCAGAACTTGGGTTCAGCGAAATTTCTGTAAAATTCTCAGACAGACCTAACGTTAGAGCGGGTACAGATGCGGTGTGGGATGAAGCTGAAAAATCGTTGCTTGAAGCTGTTAAAACCGTTGGTTTAGATTATGAACTCAACCCTGGCGAAGGTGCATTTTATGGTCCTAAATTGGAGTTCGTTTTAAAGGATGCAATTGGAAGAAGTTGGCAATGTGGTACTTTGCAAGTTGATTTTATCCTACCAGAGCGGTTGGGAGCTTTCTATATAGGTGCTGATGGACAAAAGCATCACACCGTTATGTTACATAGAGCAATTCTTGGGACCTTTGAGCGTTTTATTGGAATTTTGATAGAACATTATGCTGGCAAATTTCCACTGTGGCTTGCTCCAACACAAATTGCCATTCTTACTATCACCAATGAAGCTGATGAATATGCAGCAGAAATATATAATGCTCTAAAAAAACATGGCGTAAGAGCTAAAATTGATTTAACCAATGAAAAAATTAATTACAAGATACGCTTGCATAGTTCACATAAGGTACCTATATTATGGGTCATAGGTAAAAATGAGGTTACTAGCAGAGCAGTGTCAATTAGGTACCTAGGATCAGAAAAACAGGAGTTGCTTCCTTTTGAAAAAGCAGTTGAGTTACTATTAAATAAAGGAGTAAAGTTTGCAAGTTAAGAAAAATAAAGTAAATGAATCTATTACAGCTAAAATGGTACGTTTAGTTGATCACAACGGTGAAATGGTCGGTATTGTACCAATAAAACAGGCTTTAGAGGCTGCACAGAATGTAGGACTGGATTTGGTTGAAGTTTCACCTGATTCTACTCCTCCAGTGTGCAAGATCTTAGATTATAGTAAGCAAAAATACGACGCAAAAAAGAAAGCAAACGAGGCAAGAAAAAAACAGAAAACATTAACTATTAAAGAAGTAAAGATAGGGCCTAACATCAGTGACCATGATTATGGAACAAAGTTACGTCAAACAAAAGACTTCATAACACATGGACACAAAGTGAAAGTGACGATGAGGTTTAGAGGCAGAGAGCTCATACATACAGAAGTTGGCTTGGAAAAATTAGAGCGGCTTATTAAGGATACAGAAGACATAGTAAAGGTGGAATCAGCACCTAGAAGAGAAGGTAATCAATACTCTCTGGTACTCGTTTCTAAATAGGCTAACGCAGCAACAACAGCAGTATCAACCCTGAGAGTTCTTTTTCCCAAGTTTAGCTTTTTGCAAAATTTGTCAGCAAAATCAAGCTCATCTTCTGAGAAACCACCTTCAGGGCCAATAATAAGAGCCGCATTTTTTTGATCTCTCAAAATTTTAGTACTGCTTCCTGTTTTATCACACAAAATAAAATCTTTATCCTGAAGATGCGGTAAGTCACAGAAATCAATAGGGGGCAAAATTTCCGGTATACTTATTCTCTCACATTGTTCTGCCGCTTCAATCGCCTGTAATTTTGCTCTCTCAAGGTTAACATTTCTTACTACAGTATGCTTTGTCAAAATAAATTGAATACAAGTCACTCCCATTTCTGTTGCTTGCCTTATTACGTTACTCAGAGCAGTATTTTTGACAATAGCGCAGTACAAGTATAAACCTTCTTCATGTTGCTGCTCTTTAATGCATTTTTTCAATTTAATTTGGACAGATTTGCGTGATAAGCTAACAATTTCCCCTAACCACTCCCCGTCTTTTCCATTAAAAAGAAAAACATTGCTGTGCTTCCCAAGCCGCATAACATTTTGGATGTAGTGACTTTGCTGCGAATTTAGTATCAAGCTAGCACCCTGTGATAAAGCTTCTTCAATATAAAGCCTAATTTTGCTCATTTAATGAATGACCCGTCATTTCATGTGGTTTTTCTATACCGAGTAATTGTAGCACAGTGGGAGCAATATCACACAATCTTCCATCTTTTAATTTTAGATTTTTACGAGAGATAATAAACGGCACTTTATTTAAGGTATGTGCTGTGTGCGGCACATTATTTTCCTCATCAAACATACACTCAACATTACCGTGATCTGCAGTAACAATTAGCACAGTATTGTTTACCTTCTCTACAGCTTCTAATACCTTTGCAAGACAACTATCAACAGCTAACACTGCTTGTTCAGCCGCCTTCATATTTCCTGTGTGCCCTACCATATCAGGATTAGCGTAATTCACAACTATCAGCGCAAAATCTTGAGAATAAATTTTTTTCACAAGCACTTCAGTTAGTTCAGGAGCTGACATTTCCGGCTGAAGATCATAAGTCTTAACTTTTGGTGAAGGTATGAGAATTCTCTCTTCACCAGCAAAGGGTTCTTCTCTCCCACAATTGAAAAAGAAAGTTACATGCGCATATTTCTCAGTTTCAGCAACACGCAACTGCCTGAATCCATTATCTGATATAACCTGACCTAAAGTATTAGAAAAACAAGTGGGAGCAAAAAGATAAGGAATTTCCAAATCCACGCTATATTGCATCATTCCTAAAATTGCAGAAAACTCCGCTGTTTTATTATAGTCAGCTTTACCTAGAAGAATATTGGCTAGCTGTATAACTCGATCAGCTCGAAAATTAGCTACCAACACTCCATCCTCTGGCTTTATGCCTTGGTAATCACCCACAACTGTTGGTTTAATAAACTCATCGGTTATATTGCTGCGATAATTCTCATCAATTAACGACATAATATTATCACAGCGAGGTGCATTTGCAAAAGCGATTGCTTCATAAGCTTTTACTGTCCTTTCCCATCTATTATCCCGATCCATAGCGTAGTAACGTCCGGAAACGGTAACAATTTTTGCTTCACTTTTGAATTCTTGGATGCATTTCTTCGCTGAATTAGGAGGCGTATCTCTGCCATCAAGAAAAGCGTGTATAACTACATTCACTCCTTGCTGCGATATTTTTTCTGCCAAAGTTGAAATATGCTTCTGATGTGAATGAACACCCCCGTCAGACACTAGGCCCAGTATATGGCATGTACCATTCCTTTTCTTTAGATTCTCAATAAAACTTTTTAGATTTTGATTATTTTCTACTGTTCCAATTGCTTGGTTAATGCGCTCCAGACTTTGCATTACCACTCTTCCGCTGCCAATGTTCATATGACCAACTTCTGAGTTACCTATTTGGCCATCAGGTAGTCCAACATCAACACCACAAGCTGACAAGCTACACTTTGAATAGTATGAATTGATATACCTCCAGCAAGGTGGATTTACATTATTAATAGCATTATATTTATTACTTTTTCCAATTCCCCAGCCATCCAGTATACATAAGACAACAGAATTAGCGCTCATAAGTTACACTACTAAACACCGGAAAAAGCTCCCCGGGCCGGATTCGAACCAGCGACCAATTGGTTAACAGCCAACTGCTCTACCACTGAGCTACCGAGGAATAAACTTTTTCAATTTACCACGTTAGCCGCTAGTTGTAAACATCTTTTGTTAATCCAAATAATTTCAGTTGAAATTGATGTAATTTGATCATATAATAGATATACTGTTGTAGATATTCTAAAAATATTTGGAGAAGTATTATGGGAGCAGAGATAAAGAAGAAATCTTTTTTCAGCAAGATTGTTGATGTACTTAAGACTGGCGGTAAAATTATAGCTGAAGGGACTAAATATTTTGTAAACCCAATGAATTGGGGACATTCAAGTAATAGAATTGGACACGAAGCTAAACAAGCTTTTAATAGGGCAGTAGGTCGTCCTGAAGAAAAGTATCTTTCACCCATAAGACTCACAGAAGATAGTAAAAATCTTGGTATTCAAGTACGAAAACTACAAGATGAAAATGGAAAAGAAATTTTAGGTGTAGTACATATCACAGTACCGAAAGTCCTGATAGGTGATGTGTTTAAGCTAGATGATGAGAGTAATAAATTAAAAATAGAAGAATTTAATGAAAATAGCGAGTATCTCAAAATACGTTTTGACTTAGGAGCAGAAAAAATAGTTATTGAAATTGATGTTAGAAAAATCATTAAAGGCATAAAAGATGATTCTAAAAATGTAGGAAAAAGTGAAGAAGAAATAAGGAAGCTTGCTATTGGGGAAATAATTAAAGAAGCTGATAAAGGCGTAAAAGGTTTAGCTAGTATAACTGGCGGAGAGTTTGAGAAATATGTAGATGTAGGACTGCTTAAAGGTGTTGGAGAAAGGTTATATAAAGAATGTGCTTCAAAAAGTGGACAACAGTCATCAGAAAGTGTAGTAAAAAACGATCAATTGTCGTCAGAGAAACTGAAAGTGCTACAACAACCTTTTACTGAGACTATTAAGCAGACAAAAGATAAACAACAAGGAAAATCATCTAAAGAAGTAACAGTTGTCAATGGCAGTCCAGAAGATGTGGAAGAAAATATGACCAACTCACTAGAAATGTATCACAATGGTCAAGTATCTACAGAAACACTTAAAGTAACTGGAAAAAATGTAGAACAACAGAAAAAAGTATTTACACAAAAAATGGAAAATATATTGTGTAAGAGTAATATAGATTTTAATAGAAAAGAAATAGCAGCTTCTTCTATTTCTAGTAGTGAGGTGATTAAAGCATCACATACTCCTTCATGCAAAGAGGAGAACAGTGGAAGAGGAGTGTAAACACTAGGGTATGAGCAACGGAAATTATGATAATAATAATATCTTTGCTCAAATATTAAGTGGTAAGTTGCCTTGTAAGAAAGTGTATGATGATGAGAGTGTACTAGTTTTTCATGATAAGTATCCTGATGCACCTGTACATATCCTTGCAGTGCCAAAAAAACCGTATGTATCGTATGATGATTTTATTATTAACGCACCCTCAGATGAAATAGTTCATTTTTTTAGGGTTGTAAGAGAAGTTGCACATAAGTATAGCCTAAAAGATACAGGGTATAGGCTGGTCACTAATCATGGTAAAGATGGAGAGCAAGTTGTGCCACACTTTCATGTGCACATTTTAGGTGGTACAAAGTTAGGAAAACATGTAAACTAATTTGTATGAGTGAATACTTTACTATAGTAGTCTTTATCTGTGTTGCAGTTGTAGTGTCCTTTGCTTTAGGCACATTGCCTATGCTCCTCGCAGTGAGTAGACCAGATAGTGAAAAGCTTTCCGCTTACGAATGTGGATTTGATCCTTTATCAAGTGCAAGAAAAAATTTTGATATTAAGTTTTATCTAGTCTCAATACTATTTATAATATTTGATCTGGAAATCGCCTTCCTCTTTCCATGGGGCGTTTCGTTATCCAAAATTGGCTACGGCGGATTCTGGTCTATGATGACATTTCTTGCAATACTCACTGTAGGTTTTATATACGAATGGTGTAAAGGCGCATTGGAGTGGGTATGAGCAATCAAATTTTATCTCAGGATGATTGGGGTCGTTACAAAAAAGAAGGGTTTCTTATTACTAAGTTCGGTAGTCTTGTAGACTATGTCATGAATTGGGCAAGATCTGGCTCACTTTGGCCAATGACCTTTGGGCTTGCATGTTGTGCTGTAGAGATGATGCACACTGCATCTAGTCGCTATGATCTTGACAGATATGGAATAATGTTTCGTGCCAGTCCAAGGCAGTCGGACGTTATGATAGTTGCCGGCACACTAACTAACAAAATGGCGGCTGCAATGCGTAAAGTATATGACCAAATGGCAGATCCTAAGTATGTAATCTCTATGGGTAGTTGTGCTAATGGTGGTGGATACTATCATTATTCTTACTCAGTAGTACGTGGATGTGATAGAATTGTACCAGTTGATGTGTATGTTCCCGGGTGTCCCCCAACTGCCGAAGCCTTGTTATATGGAATCCTACGTTTACAAGAGAAAATAAAACGAACTCAGAATCATGGATAAATACATACAAAAAAAACTTAAGTGCGAATGTACTCAAGCAGATGATCGTACTACTGTTGTACACTCAACTCCTGGTGACATTAAGGAGCATTTATTTTTCTTGCGCGATGATGAAAAATGCAGGTTTGAACTGCTAATTGACATTTTTGCTGTCGATTATCCTGATAGAGAGAAGCGTTTTGAGGTAATATATAACTTACTCAGCGTAGTCCATAACACTAGAGCGCACGTTAAGCTGCAGTTATCTGAAGGAGAATCAGCTCCAAGTATAACGAAAATATTTAGTACAGCTTCATGGTTTGAGCGTGAGGTGTTTGATATGTATGGGGTAGAGTTTTCTGGACACCCTGATCTCCGCAGGATTCTAACTGACTATGGATTCAAGGGGTACCCAATGCTGAAAGACTTCCCTCTTACTGGCTATGAAGAAGTGATATACGACCCACAAGCAAAAAAAGTTGTATATAATCCTATAGATTTACCGCAAGATTTTCGTACGTTTGACAATTTATCACCATGGGAAGGCAAAAAATAATCTCCTATTTTATTGTTATTTAAACATGCTAATAGAATTAGATTTTCTTGAAAAATTAATGAAAATGTGTTAACTCTAAGAAGTAATGTAGATAGGTATATAATGTCAGCACAGAGAAAAAAAATCTCCTTGATTGGTGCAGGTAATATTGGTGGAACTCTTGCTCATATGATCGCACTACGCAGTCTAGGAGATATCGTTTTACTTGACATAAACGAAGGTGTCCCAAGAGGTAAAGCGCTTGATATTGCAGAATCCTCCCCTATTGACGGGTTTAATGTTAATGTTATCGGCACAAACAAATATGAAGACATAAAGAACTCTGATGCAATTATAATAACCGCTGGTATTGCCAGAAAACCAGGTATGAGCAGAGACGATCTTTTACAGACAAATGCCTCTGTGATGAAACAAGTTGCTCAAAACATTAAGCAATACTCCCCAAATGCGTTCATTATAGTAATTACCAATCCTTTAGATATCATGGTTTCAGTAGTGCATAAATATTCATGCGCTCCAACTAATATGATTGTTGGAATGGCAGGTGTTCTTGATTCTGCACGTTTCCGTTATTTTCTTGCAAGTGAACTAAATGTTTCTGTTGAAGATGTTTCTGCTTTTGTGCTTGGGGGACATGGTGATACTATGGTGCCAATGATAAATTGTGCTTCCGTTGCTGGAATTCCGCTTACACAAGTAATTGATATGGGCTTAATTACACAGAAAAAAGTAGATGAAATAGTTGAACGTACACGTAACGGTGGGAAAGAGATAGTTGACTTACTGCAGTCTGGATCTGCATATTATTCGCCTGCGTCTTCCGCTATATGCATGTTGGAGGCGTACCTAAAAGATAAAAGGCGCATACTGCCTTGTGCTGCTTACCTCAATGGTGAGTATGGAGTAAAAGATTTATTCATTGGTGTTCCTGCAATCATTAGTAAGCAAGGAGTTGAAAAAATCCTTGAAGTTAAAATAAGTGAAAATGAACAACAGATGTTCAATAAGTCTGTGAATGCTGTGAAGGAGCTAGTGAAGTTAACGATTTAGCTATGCCGTTCTTCCATAAAGATCTTCCAATCTTACTATATCGTCGTCAGATAAATATTCTCCTACTTGAAACTCTATTATTTCAAGAGGAAGGTTTGCATTTTTATTTTGAATTCTATGAGAAGTATATCTTGGAATTTCTACTACGTGATTTGGCTCTACAGCATAAACTTTGTCGTTTAGACCAACATGCCCAACACCAGATAATACTATATGATATTCATCCCTATAATTGTGAAACTGCTTCGAAGTGCAACTCAATGGATTGATAAAAAGGTACTTTACGAGAAAATTACTACCTACTAAAACAATATCAAAAAATCCCCAGGGTTTGGCTTCTGTTTTTATCACTTTTATATCCTTAATTTTATTAATAAACGAGATCAAACTCTTGTGTAAAACCTTTGAAGTTACTCTAGGTTTTAGGTTTGAAGTAAATTCAATTTTAGCTAAGAGCTCTTCTCTCCTACTTAGTTCGAGCATTGCATTCCATGTTCCAACATCTACCCAATCAAAATCAGCTTCTATCATTGCAACATTTTGCGTCTTTTCCATCACCAAATGATCTATAGATATATTTTGAACCTGTTCAAAATCCTGCTTATTTAAATAATAAAATTTTTCCTCTTGTACAAAACTAGCACTGTATAACTCATATAAATCTGGAGCAAGTTTTTTAATTTCATCTATATAGCGTCCTGCTCTTAAGACAAAAATCCCAGAATTCCAGTAATTGTAATCTTTTAACTCATGTGCAGGTTTCTCTAAAAAATTATGTACTATATGACATTCATTATTACAGTCATAAGAAGCATTAATATAGCCATATTCAGGATTGAACTCATTATATCTCACTCCAAAGGTAACTATAGCATCAGTTTTACGAACTATTTGGCATGCCTTATCAACAGAAAAGTGAAAATTATTCAAGTTGCCTATAAAATGATCTGAAGGTAAAACAAGCATCACCTCATTTTCATCTGAAATAAGAGCCGCAATCAATATCGCCGCTGCTGTTCCTATCTTAACTGGTTCTAAAATTACCCTATAATCCTCCAGGTCATGCAAATCTTGCATTACTAACGATTTATATTGTGCATTAGTAGTAATGATAGGTGACTTATAATCTTTTTTTAATCTCAACAAAGTATCTTTTAGCATAGTGTTGCTACTATTGAACACTTTCTGAAACTGTTTTGGCTTAGGCAACGGCCATAATCTACTGCTGTCGCCACCACATAATATAACAGGGCGCATATTTTTACCTAATGGTTAAAAACTTAACTTCAATAGTTAAATTATATACCAAATATAGAATATATGCAACCCCTACATTTTTCAGATATGCTTATTAAATATCAACATCATGCACGTTTAGTGCATTACTATTAATAAAATCACGACGTGGTTCAACTGTATCACCCATCAATACTGAGAACATAGCATCAGCAGCTTCACAATCTTCTATTTTAACCTTCAGTAAAGTTCTAGTCTCAGGGTTCAACGTTGTTTCCCATAACTGATCAGCATTCATTTCGCCAAGACCCTTAAATCTTTGTAGAGTCAGACCTTTTTTACCATAATCCATTACTGTCTTTGTCAACGCATTAGGAGAAGTAATCTTAATTTTAACATCTTGAGTTTGAAAAAACTCATCACCGTTAAACAGATGAATAACATCATCAAGCAAACCCAATATGTTTTTTATATCCTTATTTTCAAGCATAGCAAGAGAAAACGCATATTTATCCGCCAGCCCTTGGAATAGTTTTGAAATATGAATTTCTCCTTCTTCCTGCTTAACTTCTACTTCCCAAGTGTACTCACTGTACATTAATTTTAAATGCTCAGATATTGCATCAGGAGATGATAGCACATCTTTTTTATTGAGTATGAGCAACGATTCTAAAAGATCTTGTGGTATTTCTCTATTGTAGTTCTTGCTGATATTTGAAATATCAAAACACCTATTTAGAACAAAACGTAAATCCATATCAGCATTGCTGAGCACCAGCTTCTTAATTGCTGAATTTATTATATAATCATTAAAACTTGCATCGTCCTTAATATAAGTATCTTTGGCATTTTTGGTGACCTTATAAAGAGGTGGTTGTGCTATATACAGGTATCCCTTTTCAATTATTTCACGCATGTGTCGGAAGAAAAAAGTTAAAAGTAAAGTTCTAATATGCGAGCCGTCAACATCCGCATCCGTCATAATGATAACTTTATGATACCTAGCTTTTTCAACATCAAAATATTCACTTCCTATCCCTGTGCCAATTGCTGTGATCAAAGAGCCAATTTCCGCAGATGAAAAAATACGATCTAGACCTGCACGCTCTACATTAAGAATCTTTCCTTTCAGAGCAAGCACAGCCTGTGTTTTGCGGTTGCGTCCTTGCTTCGCAGAACCACCTGCAGAGTTACCTTCCACTATAAATAACTCCGATAGCTCTGGTGCTTTTTCTTGGCAGTCAGCAAGCTTACCCGGCAAAGTTGCAATATCAATACTGTTCTTACTCTTAACTAACTCACGAGCCCTTCGTGCAGCTTCCCGACCTTTTGCTGATCTAATTATTCTTTCAATTATACTTGCCGCCAGCTTAGGATTAGTTTCAAGTATCGTTGCAAATTTTTCAGCCACTATACTTTCTACAGCCGTGCGCGCTTCCGAGCTAACCAACTTGTCCTTTGTTTGAGAAGAAAACTTAGGATCTGGCAATTTCAGCGATAAAACGCAAGTCAACCCTTCTCTTACATCCTCACCTGTTAAATTCACCTTCGCCTTTTTTAAAAACCCTTCATTAGTCGCATAGCTATTAATACATCTGGTTAGTGCAGACCTAAATCCAGCCAGATGAGTCCCACCATCTCGCTGTTTTATGTTGTTTGTAAAACAGAGCATATTTTCGTAGTAGGAATCATTCCATTCCATTGACACTTCTAAAGTCACGCCAAGCTCTTCAATTGCTCCTTTGATACTAGCTATTTTTGTTACGGGTGTTTTATTTTTATCCAAATACTGCACAAAATTTGCTGTGCCAAAGTACTCATCTACATGATGACCACCCTCATTAAAATGAGATTCTGCATTCGGTCCACTACGCAAAGTAATATCAATATTTGAGTTAAGAAACGCTAATTCCCTTATGCGACTTTCAAGTGTTGAGTAACTAAAATCTATATTGCTGAAAATTTCTGTAGATGGCATAAATGTCACTCTCGTGCCCCTTTTTTTTGTATTTTCATTTACTATTTTCAGGGGTTCAACAGAATTACCATTTTCAAAGCGAATAAAATGTTCCTTATTATTACGCCAAATTGTCAACTCTAGCCAACTAGATAACGCGTTTACAACAGAAACACCTACTCCATGTAATCCTCCAGAAACTTTATAAGTGTTGCTATCAAACTTACCTCCTGCATGCAATTGGGTCATTATTACCTCCGCTGCCGATATTCCTTCTTCCTCATGAATATCAGTTGGAATACCACGACCATTATCAGTAACAGAGACTGATCCATCCTCATTAATATCAATTTCAATTTTATTACAGTGCCCAGCCAAAGATTCATCTATGGCATTATCAACAACCTCATACACCATATGGTGTAAGCCAGAACCATCATCAGTATCACCGATATACATACCTGGACGTTTTCTTACAGCATCAAGACCTCTGAGGATCTTTATCGAGCCGGCGTTGTAACTATTTTCCATTGGATTACTTTTTGATAGACATAGATTAATGCTACATCAAATTGCGCGTACTAGCAACATTTTTGCACTATATGCTTTAAAATTAATATACATCAGACTGTCTGAGTTTGATCTTCTAGTGAAACACAAGACAAATTGCTAATACAAGTGTCTACCACTTCTTTTGCAGTATCTTCGCCTAGAGTACTTTTAAATTCATCACACTGTTTACTCACAGCTTCAAATGCAGTGATAATAAACCTAGCCATTAAAGGTGATATAATTGGCAATTCATTTAACTCCTCTCGCACTGCTTTTCGTTCCTTCGCAGGAAGATTTTTGAGATTCTCTCTTACCAAGCCAGGAAATCCCTGAGTTATAGTTTCTTTAATCATCTCTATGGCTTTTTGTTTGTTTAGCGTAATCACCACTAGTGGATGCAACCCAGCTAACGATTCAACCATTTTATTAAAAGTGCCCCCTGCACAACTTTGACCTCCATTACCGTAAGTCGTCGCAGCATCTATTAAACCGCGAATAAACATATCCTTTCTATTCTTTATATCCTCATCACTCAAAGGAGTGGATTGACCCTCCATTCCTATATTCTTATCTTCGCATGCTTTCCAGCACAATATAGCTATCTGTTTTAGTGTCAATTTGCTATAACTGTCTTTAAAACTATTACCTGTTGTATTATTAATAAATTTCAAACATTTAAAAGCATTAGATTTTTTATCATCATCAAACTCATCTGATAGTTTAATATATTTTTCGATTTCATTTGTATTTTCTCTATCTAGTTGTCGATAAAACTCTTCCTTACTTATTTTCCCTTTATATCTTTCTATAAGCCTATCTACACTTAAATTCACACTAGAAACAGCTCTTGGATTGTGAGTAGTTTGAGGGACAATACCTAGTATATTTCCCACTACATTATCCAATTCTTCTTCTGGAATTTCCCACATTCTCTCAAAAAGTTGTATTTCTGTAGCAAGCGAATAATTTAAAAGGTAAAGACAAAGCACAGGTAACGCTATCAACAAGACAGAAGCAACAATGCATGCATACAAGATAGCACCTAATATTCCTCTAATAATATTTTTAGGCCAAGCAAGTAACTTTGTCTCATTTTGCTCAGGCTTTAAAAAGTAGCTTATGATTTTAAGTATAAAAGAGAATTGCACAGCAAGAAGTAATGGAGAGGCTATAGCTATTATAAGAATTGCATTAAAAAATCTTTTAATTTTTCCAGTTTCAGCATAAGCATTCTGTATTCTACCTATTCCATCATTTATTCCATTATTTGCTAACACACCACCTCCTTACCATGATATATTAATGTATTATAGCAATCATTATTATCAAAGCAATACTATTGCTAATTAAATCAATGGAATTTTTAAGAGAAATGATTAATATTCTCTAAAGTCTTTAGCAGGTAAAATTACCCTCAACATACTGCACATCATCATTATCCTCTAGCGCTTCAACCAATGCACATATTTTGTCAGCTAACTCTTTATCATTAATTTCAATCAGGTCTTTTGGCTGCCATGAAAGACGTGCAAGTTCTGGCTCCCCAAATTTTGTATAGAAAGCATCACGCACTTTTCCAAAGTCTTTTACTTCACAGGTTATAATATATGATTTTTCTGAGCTATTTTCCTCAACATTCAATACTTCTAACTCAATTCCAAAATTAAATAAATCGTCAAGGCTTATACCTTCTGCCTGGCAGATAATTAGACCCACATGATTATAAAGGTAGCTAACGCTTCCTGTCTCTCCTAAATTGCCACCACCACGAGAAAAAATATAACGCACTTCAGAAGCAGTGCGATTACGATTGTTTGTCAGGGCATGTACAATTAATGTAGTCCCTGCAGGCCCATAACCTTCGTACTGAATTTCTTCGTAATTTTCACCAGCAACATTACCCGTTGCATTTTTGATTGCTGTGTCTATCTTATCTTTTGGCAGATTTTCTTTACGAGCAGCAAATATCGCAGAGCGAAGACGTGGATTCAATTCAGGGTCAGGTAATCCTGACTTCGCAGCAACTGCTATTTCTCTAATAAGCTTTGTAAATTTCTGAGAACGCTTAGCATCCTGCGCGTTTTTGCGATGTTTTATGTTTGAAAATTGCGAATGACCAGCCATAACTAAAGGATTATTTTATAATTAAAAACATAAGTGTCAAATTTTTCTAAATTATACACTTTCTGCATTCATAGTACAAAAAATTAATGGGGCTTAGTATTAGCATACGGGCTATCTAAAGAAAAAGATGGTACTGTCACGTCAAATATTTTTGCGCTTTCTTCATCTAAAAATTCGTATCTACCTTGCATTATACCCGACGGTGCATTTAAATATGTGCCACTGGCATATTTGAATACTTCTCCAGATTTTATTACAGGCTGCTCTCCTACTACACCAATACCACTCACTTCATTCACCTTTCCTGTGTAATCTATTATCTTCCAGTAACGGCTCATTAACTGAATGGTTGATTTATTGTTGTTTTTTATCTTAACACTATACATCCACACATAACAATTTTCGTAGGGAATCGAATGTTCTTCAATATATATAGGCAATACTGCTACTTCAACAAAGTTGGTAGTTAGTGTATATTCAAAAACCATATTTATAAATAAAGAAAGAACAATTTTATTATATACTTTCTTAATAAATTTTTCAAGTATTGAGGACGTTACAAAAATGAACAAACGAGATTTTTTTGAAACAAAAGTGATAGGAATAATGGGTGGTGGACAACTAGGTAAAATGACGGCCATTGCTGCTGCCAAGCTTGGACAAAAGACACATATTTTTGCTAATGCAGATGTTTGCTCTATCTCTGATAACTTAACAATAGCAGATTTTACCGATGAGAATGCTTTGGAAGCTTTTGCCAAAAGCGTGGATCTGATAACCATTGAATCCGAGAATGTGCCATGTAGCGCAATTGATATAGTATCACAGCATGCGGATTTTTATCCTGGCAGAAAAGCATTATATATTTCACAAAACAGACTGAGAGAAAAAGATTTTATTAGCAGCCTAGGAATAAAAACTGCTCACTACAAAGGCATAAAAAGCTATGACGAGCTATTAGCAAATATTAACTATCCAGCAAGACTCAAAACTACTGAAATGGGTTATGATGGAAAAGGACAATATGTAATTCACAGCTATCCTCAAATAGAGCAACTCACCTCTCTGGATTGGAATGTACAATATATACTTGAAGCTAGTGTTGACCTACTAAAGGAAGTTTCAATAATTGTCGCAAGAGGTCAAGACGGTAGAGTTATCTTCTTCCCTATAGCAGAAAATCATCATATTGACGGAATACTGAATACTTCAAAAGTACCAGCTCAGATAGATGATAATTTAACTCAAGAAATTAAGCACATTGCAGAAAAAATAGTGTGTGCACTTGATATAGTGGGGGTTCTAGCTATCGAATTTTTTATTACTAAAAATAACGAGCTGCTAGTAAATGAAATAGCTCCAAGGCCCCATAACTCTTGTCATTGGAGCTTAGATGCATGTAATATCAGTCAATTTGAACAACTAGTTAGAGCAATATGTGGGTTGCCTATGCAAGAAGTAGAATTGCGCTTTCCCTGCATGACAAAAAACATAATAGGTGAAGATATATATAATTCCTATAATTATTTAGCTGATAAGAGAGCTAGCCTAGCCATATACGGAAAAAAGGAGGTAAAAAATAAACGCAAAATGGGACATGTAAATATAGATCTGAGTTGATATAACTAAAAAATTTGACACTATTAAAATGTTATGTTAAAGCTAAATAATATTGGCTATTGAGGTTGTTTATAATGAATCCAATTTTGAAGAAGTTTTTAGTTATTTGTTGTTGTGTTGCGTTATTTATTGCTGCTGTTGTAGCGGCCACTCTGTTTGAGATCTTACTTGACAAATCTTTAAATATGCTCTATGCACTTTTTCTTGCAAAAACCTCAAGTGAAGTACTAGCCTTTTTTGGATTAATAGCTGCTTTGTTCGCTGTGGGGTGTATTTGCTATTTTACACATAAAGTATGCGCTACCTTCACAGAGAAAATCACAAACAATTATCAATCCTTCAGAAACGAAAATAGTGACGATAACATATTTTCTGAAGTATGTAATGATCCAACTATAAGCCCCAAAGACAAAATTCTGTTTTTCTCTATATATTCAATATATTGTATTCAATTGCCGTTTTTATATTGTGCATCGAAGATATCGTCCTTTAGTAGGATACTGGTTGAAACAAGAATACTAGGAGCTAGAATAGCTTTAGTACTACTAAATGCTATAGTGTTAATTCCAGTGGTGCTTCTTGAGCTAATAAAATATCCATTAGTGAAGTTTTTCTCGCCTCTTGGGTTAAATGTAAAACAATTGAGCTTTTTGTTCAACGTAAGCGATGTTAGAAGTGGCAGCCAGAGCATTCATACGAGTAGTTTTGAGCATAGCATAATTGATTGTGCCTTAGAGTTAAAAAGCAAGCATGGGGACCAAAGAAATGTGTTGGATAAGGAACTTGAGGATTATATAAATAAATCAGATGAGCTTACAATTCAACAAAAAGGTCTATTAGAACTTTACCTCAACTTTAACAACTCCAATAGCGCAACTTGGAAAGAATCAAAAAGTGGTCTTACCATTACACAAGCTGCAAATTTAGTTCTAATTGCAGCTCGAGAGCAAAAATTAGATATGGATCTTTTAAAATGTATGTTATTGATGCGTTTACAGGAAGGAAATGGTAAATGTAATCTTGGAATGTTCAATCGTGTTATTTATTCGCTTAGTTGTCTCGAGGCAAAAAATAACTTTACTGTCGAAGTGAATTCTCATGTATATGAAAAAATGCCTGAAATTACACAGCAGTTTCTTCAAAAGTATAACTGCAAAAAAATGAGAATTCTGAAAGATAATTTTGACAATTTTTACTTTAATCGTGATATAGACCCTCCAAGAAGGGAGAGCATCAATGAATCAATCGAAGATGCAAGGCAGTATGTCTTTAGTACTTTATATAAAGACTATTACGATAAGTATGGTAAGGAAGTTGGTAGAGGTCCTATAAAACATAAGCTAAAGGAATTAATAACGGGTGGTGATATAAAAGAGGCGATCAGTTCGGTAATAGATAAAGTAAACATTCCTGAAACACCGCCTACTTTTCTTGAAAGAGTAAAAATACTTTTCAGAGGACAAAATGTTCAAGAGGCAGTATAAAAATTGTAGAAAGTTTAATCTCTAAAGTTTTTTTTGATGAATTCTACTCCTAGTCTTATGCCTTCATCATTGATTATATGCCCTAGGGAATGGATTGGGTGCCCTTCAGCTTTTACTCCATTATCCTTTAAAGCCCTGACTGCTAGATCAAGAGATGAAAAAGGAACAACATCATCGGCATCCCCATGAATAACACATATATTAGGTTTTGACTTGATTTCTGGTGCAACTCGAGAAGGTGCAATGAATCTTCCGGAATACGCAACAACAGATGCACAAGGTTGCGTTCGAGTCAAAGACGTATGTATTGCAAGCATCGCACCCTGAGAAAATCCTATTAAAGAGAGTTGTGAGTCCTTAAAATTCAGCTCTTTAAGTTTTTTATCGATGAAGTTATTTAAAATTGAAGCAGCACTCTTTACGCCATTATACAACGCTTCTTCACTACGATCTTCTAAACTGAACCATTGGTAGCCATCGCCTACTTCCCTCCTAAAAGGAGCATTGGGAGCTACAAAATGCGAATCAGGAAGAAACTTACTCATCAATTTAGCAAGATGGATAAGATTCTCTCCACTTGATCCCCAACCATGAAGGCAAATAACTAAATTTTTCTTATTGCCAGCGTCACAAATCTCCGGACCATTAATCTCAATATTACTCATTTTTTATTAACTACTTTTTCATCCGTTTTTTTACACAATTCATGCATTTTCTTATACGCATTCTGAAATCCAAGAAGAGAATAAGTGTCATTAATTGTTGTTCCTTTCTTCTTTCCAGAGACTACCATTGACAGTCCTCCCTTCATTCTGAGAACTAAGTCTCGATCCGTCTTTGTATCCTCCGCCCATGCAAAACCTCCATCTATTATAGGCAGCATATACTTTATTTTCCTATCTATATGAAGAGTTATAGGCTCCCTGTCATATTGAAAACCAGAAGTGACACTTACTTCATCTATTTTGTCATCAATGTAACTAACTGTGATATATGGCTTTCTGTCAGTTTCACCTTCCTTTTTGGGGTAAGATACCATATAGCATATTTTTTCCCCATCTTCTAATGCAGTATACACATGCCAATCCCTATGCTTTTCTTTAAGCTGTACATCAGTAACAGATGCAAAAGCACTTACTGAAAAAAATAACAAAAATATATAAAAACTACGCATATCTTGAAATCTCTGATTGTATATATTGTTTTACCTTACCCATAGCTTGTTCAGCAAGCTGTCTTATTCTTTCTCTTGAGACACAATATTTTTTACTTAGCTCATCCAAAGTCTTAGGCCGGTCAGACAAGTACTTGCTTATAAAAATATCTCGTGCTCTTTCATTCAAACTTGCTAACGCATCTCTTAAAATCCTTTCTTTTAGCTTTCTTTCTTCTTGATTTTGACAAACGAGCTCCTGACTTAGCGAACTGCAAGGAATTACGTCCTGCAATTCCGTAGTTGATTCATGACCTATTCTTTCATTTAATGAAGCATCTGTGCGTGCCAAACGCAAATTCATTTGTTTTACATCCTCTTCAGACACAGATAGCTCATTGGATATTGCTTTTACCTCTTCACTACTCAAAGCTTCTCTATTTGAGTATTGTAAAATCCTTTTTTTTACTTTACGTAAACTAAAAAATAACTTCCTTTGTGCCTGTGTTGTACCTATTTTTACAAATGACCAAGACTTTAATATAAAATCTTTCATTGAAGCCTTAACCCACCATACCGCATAAGTTGAAAAACGAAATCCTAGGGTAGGATCAAATTTTTTAACTGCCTGCATCAGACCAATATTTCCTTCCATGATCAAATCCATTAGAGATAACCCATAATTCTTTAGTCCCATCGCAATTTTTACCACTAACTGCAAGTGACTTGTAATTAATTTATGTGCAGATGAAATATCTTGGTATTCATGCCAATTTTTTGCTAGCTGCATTTCCTCTTCCTGAGACAGGATAGGAAATCCTTGCACCTTAGCAATATACTGTGTAAGGCTAGTACTATTATCTATACGTATCGAAGTTAGCATAATCATGAAGTATATGTATACAATTGTATTAATTGCTGAACAAAAATTCAAGTTCTATTCAGTAATCTTTTTTTCCTTTAGTAAAGCCTGTAACTCACCATTCTCATACATCTCCTTAATAATATCACAGCCACCAACAAACTCTTGCTTTATGTATAACTGCGGAATTGTTGGCCAATCAGAAAATTTTTTTATAGCTTCACGTATTTCATTATCTTCAAGCACATTAATATCTTTAAATTTTACATTAAGCCTATGAAGAATTGACACCACAACTCCTGAAAAACCACATTGAGGAAAATCAGCGGTACCCTTCATGTATAGCACTACATCATTTTCTGCTATGTCTTTTCTTATCTGCTCAAAAATATCCATAAATTCACCCTAAAAAGTACTAGTTTCTAATTGTAACGCATGTATAGAATAACCTTCAAGTGCCCTATACACCATTCTATGCTGCTCTATCTTTGTCTTTCCAGCAAAACATTCAGAAATTAGTTTCACATGATAATGATCATTATCACCAGCAAGATCATTAATTTCCACGTTTGCATCAGGAAACGACAGTTTTATAACTCTCTCTAGTTCACCAATTGCAATAGCCATTAGATCATAAAACTTCAATTCCTAGCATTATAAATCTAAAGCTATTACACGTAAATAAATTTTGTTGCGATCTTGCTAAAGATATGAAGACTTTAAGCTATATTATCCATTTATTCTTGATGCGTTACATAGTTTTTTGCTTTTTATACTTCCTATGCTTCAGCGTATATGCAACAGATAAAGTTCATATTATTGCCCCTTCTGGCAAAGGAGAAGAATCAGATTTGATTGCTATAAGAAAATATGTAGAAAGCTTAGGTTTTGATGTTTATCTCTCTGAAAAAATATATAGCAACGACAATCCATTCTATTCTAATTCTGATGAATTCAGAGCAAATGATCTAATCAGTGCACTAATCGACGATAGTAAGATAATTTGGTGCATAAAAGGAGGAAAAGGTGCATCGCGGTTAATCCCTTATCTGGAAAAGCTCCCTACTCACCAGAAGAAAAAGATAGCTAAGAATAAGAAAGTTTTAATAGGCTATAGCGATATTACTGCCTTACATATTTACCTGCAAAAAAAATATAAATGGGAGACTCTTCATGGCACTATGCTAACAATGATCGTAAACAATCTCGTTTCTCAAGATTCCATCGATAAACTAGAAGCGTTGATTTCTGGCCAAAAAAAATCCGTCAGTTTTGATAACGTGAAAATAATCAACAATGGCACTAAGCTAAAGAATGGCAGTTTAAAATCCAAGATCACGGGCGGTAATATGACTCTAGTTGAAAATAGTATAGGAACCGCTTGGCAGATAGATACAAAAGGAAAAATCTTATTTTTAGAGGACATAAAAATTCCTCCGTATGCAATAGAACGCAGTTTAGATCATTTACAACAAGCTGGCATTTTTGATGGAGTACACGCAGTTATTTTTGGCGACTTTATTTACTCAAGTAATGATAATTTGGTAGAGGTTGTAAAAAAGCGATTTGCACAAAGCGTTAACTTCCCGGTTTTCACAATAGATGGAATAGGTCATGGATATATAAATGATCCATTACCCTTAAATACCGACGCTACCATTAGCATAAAAGATGAAAGTGAGGGCTTATTTTTTATGCATATTGATTTAGATTTCTTTTAATTTTCCTATAAGACTAATTTAATAAAACGTCCCTTTTTTATTAACATTCGGTATAATAAAATTAAGATGTCAAAATTGTAAAATTTAAAATGAATGAAGTAATAACATTTGGTTGCCGCCTTAACTTCTATGAAAGTGAACTAATTAAAGAAACCTTGAAAAAAGCGGAAAGAAAAAACATTGTTGTGGTTCACAGTTGTGCAGTAACAAATGAGGCAGAGCGTCAAGTGAAGCAAAAGATACGCAAAATACATAGAGATGATCCAAGTAAGGAAATCATCGTAGTTGGATGCGCAGTTCAGTTAGACCCTGAATCCTATGCAAATATGCCTGGTGTAAGCAAAGTCCTAGGTAATCAAGAGAAATTAAAAATTGAAAATTACCTATTAGATGAAAGTAAAATTGAAAATCAGCAGGAACGTACTCTCATAAATCAATTTCAGGATAAATCTAGAGCATTTATTGAAATTCAAAGCGGTTGTAATCATAGCTGCACTTTCTGCTCTATCACCCAAGCAAGAGGAGACAATCGTTCTGTTCCTATAAGCAACATTATAGAGCAAATAAAAATCTTCGTTGCAAATGGTTACCAAGAAGTTGTATTTACTGGGGTTGACATCACAGATTTTGGCACTGACCTTCTCGGAAAACCTTCCCTTGGTTCAATGATTAGGAGGGTTTTGAAGGATGTCCCCGAGTTAAAGAGACTTAGACTTTCTTCCATTGATGTTGCTGAAGTTGATCATGAGTTGCTGGATCTGATAATCAACGAGCCAAGATTAATGCCCCACTTGCACTTGAGCTTGCAATCCGGCAATAATTTAATTTTGAAAAGAATGAAGCGCCGCCATAGCAGGGAGCAAGCTATTGAGTTTTGTAGCAAGGTAAAAAAACTAAGGCCTGATATAGCACTCGGTGCTGATATCATCGCAGGATTCCCAACAGAGACTGATGAAATGTTTCAAGATACTGTTGACTTGTTAGAGGAAATAAATGTGGTATATCTACATGCTTTTCCGTACTCAGAACGGAAAAATACCCCTGCAGCGAGGATGCCACAAGTACCAGAAAACATACGTAAAGAGAGGGTAAAGTACTTAAGAGAAATGCACAAAAAAAGAACACATGATTTTCTCCAATCTTTAGTAGGCACTAAACAGAATGTTCTAGTTGAACACAATCATATTGGTAGAGCAGAAAATTTCGCATTGGTAAGATTAAAATCGCAACTGCCAGCCAAAAGCATTATAAGTGCTAATATTATAGAAGTAGAAGACAATTATTTAATTTCCTCTTAGTAAAATTTATGGTAGTATTATTTTGCGTATTTTAAATTAAGGGTTTAGTTTTATTATGAAAAGACTTATTGTTTTATTCTTTATTGCACTCTTATCCATCACTGGTTACACAGATGAGTATACTTCTTCTCCTCCAGATTTGAAAATAAGCAATATTTCATATATCATTAGGAATCAAAACATAGAAAGAAATAATCAACAAAAAGAATCACCAGAAAAGTATGGGTTCTATACTGGTATTAGCGGTGGAAAAGTATTCTTTGATAACTCAGAAATATTCATAGATGGCATAAAAACAATAGGAGAAAAAATAAAAAATTTAGTGGAAGAAGATAGTTATTTTTCAGCTTTTGTAAAAAAATTTATAGTAGAACAAATCGATGATATTAATCAATTCAAAGGTAAAGTCAATTTCAAATGGCTTGGCAGCACCCATTTGGGTTATCACGTCAGAGAGAATGGACGATTTGATTGCGAGATAATGTACTCCCAAATAAATATCGAAAATAATGGTACTCCTGTATTCGATAAATCGGCTAGCATACTCGGATTCTTACTAAATCTATACTACAATCCAAGAATTAAGGATACAAAATTTGCCCCTTATGTTGGTCTTGGGATAGGACCAACAGTTTTTAGATTAAAAAGGGTTAGCAAACCACCACTAGGACCAATGCCGCTGAATGTCCCTTGGTTTGCATATCAAGCAAAGCTAGGTGTTGATTACTCTATTATACCAGGAACAGATATCTTTTTTGGCTACCGTTACTTTAGCATGCCCATACCCATAGTCGACGATATTGCAGCCCATAACCTTGAAGTTGGATTAAGGTTTAATTTCTAACGCAGATTCTTTAAAGTTTTGAAAGAAGTCTATAATTAGCATTTCAAAAATTTATCAACTAACATACTCGATATAGGGACAGAATACTATACTTAATTATAAACAGCCAATACTAATTAATTAATATAATATATCTCTTTTCTAATCATAAAATATACACTAGAATATCAGATTATATGATAAGGAATTTTATGAGTGAAAAAAGACTGAAAGCTGCTATCGTTCTATCAGGATGTGGCCATCTTGATGGTGCTGAAATAAGAGAAGTTGTTTTAAGTTTACTCGCGTTAGATCAGCAAGAAGTAAATGTCAAATGCTTTGCACCTAATATAAGCTTCCTAGTTACAGACCATGAAACAAAAAAAATAACAAAAGAAAAAAGAAATATACTTGTTGAAGCTGCAAGAATTGCAAGAGGAGAAATATACGATTTGAAAGAAGCTAAAGCTGAAGATTTTGATATGCTAGTAATACCAGGTGGGTATGGAGTTGCAAAAAACTTATCTGACCTAGGTGAAGACAAAGAAGAAGTAACGGTGATACCTGAATTTGAAAGGCTGGTTCTAGAGTTTTTCAATGCAAAAAAGCCAATTGGAGCAATATGCATTTCGCCAGCTATAGTCGTTTCTATTCTAAGTAACAAAGCTAAAGTAAGAGCAAAGGTAACTATAGGAGATGATAAAAAGCAATTAATAGACAAATTAGGTGGTGATCATATTAAGTGTGATACAGAATTATCGATAGAGGACGAGGAAAACAATATATTTTCCTGCTCTGCCTATATGAGAGATGAAGATTTGTTCCCTATATACAAAGGAGTAAGACATATGATTGAAAGCATGGTAAGGAAAATTGATAAATAAGAGCTAAACAGAGTTTTTGTAATCACCTAAATCTAGTATTACTTTATTAATATAACGCTCATTTGCGTCTTTGATTACAAATCTTATTCCATTCTTGTACTCGATTACTTCATCCGTAGAAGGAACTTTACCAGCAATTGAAAGTATTAAGCCACCAACAGTTGCATAATCTTCTTCTGAATCTCGTAATTCTATATTCAGATCCTCTTCTATATCTTTTATTAAAACTCTTGCTGATATCTCGAATCTATTATTATTTAACTTTACAATAGCATATTCAGGATTTGCATCGTTCTCGTTATCAAAGCTCGGTATTATTTCTTCGATGAGGTCAGTCATCGAAATTAAACCGTCTGTTCCGCCGTACTCATCCAACACAATAGCTAAATACGATCTTGACGATTTCATTTTAATAAAAAGATTAGTTGTTCTCATCGATGGTGGAACAAATATTACATTTTGAATAATATGCTTCAAATTAAAGGTTTCATCGGTACTAAAGATTACATCCTTCATATAAAGGAATCCTATTATGTTATCGACATTATTTTTATAAACTGGAATCTTAGTGTGATTTACATTCTTTACCTTTTCTATTATCTCTTGTCTGCTTGAGTCTAAGCTAACTGCACATATTTCCATACGTGGAGTCATTATGTCAATGATTCCACAGTCATAAAACTTCAATAGACTGTTGAATATATTAAGATCAGGTAGATCATTCATCAACGCATCAGTTGCTGATTTTTTTAGTATAGAAGCTCTTTTAAATAGAAATAAAAAAGCCCCATATACTAATTTTTCTATAAAATTTGAATATCGCTTTTTCAATCTATTTCCCGTAATAACCAGCAATTAAATCTATAAAAAAAATTGTTACTAAATACTTAATAAGTATGTCAATAACACTGAACTAATCTGTGAATTATCTGTTAATATAAGATATTAACAGTTGCTCAACAACTTTTTTGTGCACATATACACAGACATATCATCATTATTGACTTTCCATAATAGAAATTACTAACACAACTAACAATTTACTTATGAACATAAGTTATACAAGAAAATCAACAGTATCTATAAGTTATTAACATATTTATCCACAAATTAAATAACATAATCTTTTACTAAATTTTAATTAATAACATGTTATTGATATAACTACTATTACTGTTATACTTCTATAATATAATAAAAAATAAAAGTAGTTAGATTGGAAAACAGTAAAAGGCTCATCGCAGAGGTTATCAAAAAAGGCAAACCAAAGGGAAAAATACCCATTTGGCTGATGCGCCAGGCAGGCAGATCTCTTCCAGAATACCGTAAGGCTGTGGAAAACATGAGCAACTTTATGGAGACATGTTACAATACGGATCTAGTCACTGAGTTGACACTGCAGCCGATAAGAAGGTTTGATTTTGATGCTGCAATAATTTTTTCCGATATACTAGTTATTGCTGAAGTTTTAGGTTGCAATGTAAGTTTTATAAGGGGTATAGGTCCGCAGATTGTGCCTGTGCAAAGTTCTAAAGAGCTAAAGGGTATACAAGAAATTGAAAGTAAAATTTTGCCAATTTTGGATGCTATAAGAAAAGTTAGGGAACTGTTACCGGAAGAGAAGTCTCTCATAGGGTTTGCTGGAGGACCATGGACAGTAGCCTCATACATAATAGAAGGCGGAGGAAGTAAAACTTTTTCTAAAATAAAGGAATTTTGCTCATCGGACTTAAAGAAAGTTATTGAAATAATTACAGAAGCAACAAGTACCTATTTAATCAAACAAATAGAGGCCGGTGCGGATGTAATCCAAATATTTGATAGCAATGCCGGAGCACTTCCTAAAAACTTGTTTATAGAGTATATTATTAAACCAACAAAAAGAATTGTTTCAGCAATAAGAAATAGGTTCAATGATTTTCCGATAATTGGATTTCCAAGATGTGCTGGAGACCTCTATAAAGATTACTGTGAACAGACGGATATATCTGCAGTGAGTATAGATTATGATGTTTCGATAGGGTGGGCTAAGGAAAATTTAAAAATACCAATACAAGGAAACCTTAATCCAAATCTTTTAGCCTATAACAAAGAAGAGGCATTGAAAGAGGCGAAGCGCATAATTGATTGCTTTAGTGGGTTGCCATTTATATTTAATCTTGGGCATGGGGTACTTCCTGATACGCCAATTGAAAACATTGGTGAACTAGTAAAGTTAGTGAGAAGCTATAGTACAGAGTAGCTAGAAAGGCTTTACTACGACCATAATTACTATGAATATTATCAGTACCGTTACTGCTTCATTTAAGATGCGAAAATGAGTGTGAGTTTTGCTGTTCGAGCCGTTTATAAAGCTTTTCCTGTATTTAGCAAGTAGCATATGAATAACTAACATCAACAATATTGCGAACAATTTTGCATGAAACCATCCTTCTCTGTATGCTTCTCTGATGATCATCAATGTCAGTCCAAAGCCTAGTGAAAAACACATTGAAGGGTTTATTATGCATTTTAAAAGCCTTCTCTCCATTGTTTGCAGCAGATTATCGCTTTCTGACCCTGGATTTACAGTTGCGTGGTACACATAAAGTCTAGGAAGGTAAAGCATTCCTGCCATCCACATGATGACAGAGATAACATGAAGTGCTTCAAGCCAGTGATAGTAGTCCATAGAGATATTATTATAAAATATTTTAATTTCTGATATTATGGTAGTTTAATGGAAAAAAATTGGTATGAAAGCTGAAAATTTCATTAAGGAGCAAATAATTGAGTTTTATAAGAAAATGCTACTTATACGAAGATTTGAAGAGAAAGCAGGACAACTGTATGGAATGGGGCTAATAGGAGGATTTTGCCACTTATCAATAGGACAAGAAGCAGTTGCTGTTGGAACTCATGCTGCGTCAAAGTTAGGTGATTCTTTTGTTACAAGTTATAGAGATCATGGCTTAATGCTTGCATGTAACTCAGATCCGAAGGTTGTTATGGCAGAGCTTACTGGTAGAGAAACGGGGTGCTCAAAAGGGAAAGGTGGTTCTATGCATATATTTGACATTGAAAAAAAGTTCTTTGGTGGGCATGGAATTGTTGGTGCACAAGTTCCAATTGGAACAGGAATGGCGTTTGCAAATAAGTATAAAGGTAATAGTAATGTTGTTTTCACGTATTTTGGAGATGGCGCTGCAAACCAAGGGCAAGTGTATGAAGCATTTAATATGGCATCTTTGTGGAAGTTGCCTGTAATTTATATTATAGAAAATAATGAATATGCAATGGGAACTTCTTTGCAGCGGTCTACTCTTGTGACTGATCTTTATAAAAAAGGGGAAAGTTTTGGTATACCTGGAAAACAAGTTGATGGTATGGATTTTTTCTCTGTTTATAAAGCTACAAGTGAAGCATCTGAGCACTGTCGTACTGGTAATGGCCCTATACTTCTCGAGATGAAGACATATAGATACCGTGGTCATTCAATGTCGGATCCTGCAAATTATCGTTCAAAAGAAGAAGTTGAAAATATTAAACAAAATCATGATCCTATAGAAACTTTAAAGGAATACATGGTTGATAAAAAAATAGCTTCAGAAGAAGAATGTAAGAAGTTTGATAAAGAAATACGTGCTTTAGTTAGAGAATCGGAAGACTTTGCAAAAAGTAGTAGAGAACCTGAAATCAACGAGTTGTATACCAATGTGTATAATTAGTCTCTGTTTATCAGCTCTTTGTTTGATGTTATTATTTAATCTTACTTCGAAGTTAGCTAAATGAATAATAACATAAGAAATCTAGTTAATGCTTTATCTAAGCTACCGAGTCTCGGACCATCGTCGTCTCGTAGGTTGGTTATACACTTGTTGCAGAACAGAGAAAAGACCATGCTGCCACTTGCATCAATGATGAAAGATTTGGCTAATCAGATAGCTGAATGTCAAATGTGTGGAAATTTAGATGCTCAATCTCCATGTTTTATTTGTTCTAATCCAAAGCGTGACTCTAAATTACTGTGTATAGTTGAAGAGTTAGGAGATTTATGGGCTTTTGAAAAAGGCAACATATACTCTGGTCTATATCACGTTTTAGGTGGCAGACTCTCTGCGATAAATGGTGTGGGGCCAAAAGAGCTAAATCTTGATACTCTTTGCAAAAGAGTATTAGACCTTCAGACCCAGGAGATAATAATTGCTATCAGCCCGACTTTGGAAGGTCAAGTTACAGTGCAGTATATAATAGAGTTGTTAAAAGATATTAATGTTAAAATATCCCGTCTTGCTTGTGGAATTCCAATGGGTGGAGAAATTGATTATCTTGATGAGGGAACGTTGAGGGTAGCACTTATTTCTAGGCAGGGTATTGAATATTCGAAGTAATTCATCTCTTGTTAGTAAGTTACTCTTATAATATACGAAAATAAAAATCTGATGTATGTGTTTTAAAAAACTTATAGCCCTCATAAAGCCTAAAGAAAAAAATGTGCCTCAAGAAAAGCCTTGGCAAGATGACCTTCTTGGCTATGAAAGATTTTCAGGTAAGTTTAATCATGTGATTAAGGCGATGGGTAGCTCATTTTCAATAGTATCTATGGAAGGATATAATGGATGGGGTAAAACTTTTTTCCTAAAGGAGTGGGTAAAAAACCTAAAACAAGAAAATGAAATAGCTACTTACTATAGTGCGTGGGATATAAATGCATTGGACCAACCATTAGCTTCTTTTTTGAATTTTCTTTTTGAAGACCTGTTTGTATCACACAAAGTACGAAAGAGTATTACTAAGCAATTTGCTAATATAAATCAGGAATTACTCTCTTTCAAAACTTTAGAGAAGGTAATGAGCAAATCTCCACTTGGTATGTTTTCTGTATTGCTTGATGCTACCAAAGAGGCTGATAGAAAAGATATAGGTTCTATTTTGAGGGAAGTGAAAGATCTTAAAAGACGAAAGGAGGGCATTCAGGACTTCAAAAAACAACTCACAAAGGTGGTTAATAAAATAAGAGGTGAAAAAAACATTTACATCATGGTAGATGACTTAGAGGTATGTAGGCCTAAATTCATTGTAGATTTTTTGGAGTCGATAAGATGTATGCTCAATATAGAAGGGCTGATTTTCGTTATTTCTGTTGATAAAGAGCAGAGTAGTGTGAAGAAAGCTATCGATGCAGTTCTTGGATCAAACTTTAGCTTAAAACACTTCACAGATTTGTCTCTGTCTTTGCCAAAACAGGCAGTAGCTAAATTTGTTAAAGAGCTTTTTAAAAATGTGAGATTGCCAAGAAAATCAAAAGGTGTGATTGTGGATAGCTTTATATTTTATGCAGAGACTTTATCTTTATCATTGAAAACTATTGAGCATTGCATAAAAAAAATAAAATTAACTTACAGTGAAGATGAGTTGCCGTGTCCAAATTTGTTCTCATTTCTAATTATACTGCAATCAATAAATAATGATTTGTATGAGTGTTTGGAAAATAAGGAAGCTTTTGAACGAATTGCTGATACGTATAAATCTACAATGTTGATTCACATAAATGGTGAGAAAGAATGGGAAAGGCTGAAAGCTTCTTTAGAAGCTGCATTAGCAGAAAAGAACTTTAAAGCTATAAGGCAGATAAAAGGCATATTGCTTTAATTGAACTACTCAAAAAAGGTTTTCGGGTAATTAAAATGTACCAAATCCACTCCTATAAGTTAATATTCTACACTATAACTGCTAAGTAAATTAGTATATTTCTATACTATATTAAATTTTTTAATAAATTGAATTTACTAGGATAATAAGTTAATTTTATATTATAAATTAGAAACTGAATATGGTAGAGTGGGTTGTATCCAAGCAGTTGATTGATTATGATTATGCTGTAAAATTCATGGAGAGTAGGGTTAAGCTGATTCATAGCGGATTGGAAGATGAGTTAGTGTGGCTACTTGAGCATCCTTCTTTATATACTGCAGGTATTAGCGCAACAGATGCTGAGGTTATTGAAAATCTATTTCCTGTATATAAAACTGGGAGAGGTGGTAAGTATACATACCATGGTCCTGGACAAAGGATTGTATATTTAATGCTTGATCTAAAAAAAAGAAATAGGTGTGATGTAAGATTATATATTAAGGATTTGAGTAAACTGGTTATAAATACTTTAAAGCATTTTAATATTTTAGGAGAATTTAAAGAGGATAGGGTAGGAATTTGGATAAATAATAATGGGGTAGAGGAAAAAATTGCAGCTTTTGGTATCAGATTAAGAAAGTGGATAACATATCACGGAGTAGCAATAAATGTTTCACCTGATCTCTCACATTATAAAGGAATAGTCCCTTGTGGATTACAGAATTATGGGATTACATCAATGAAAAAATTGGGAGCTAAGGTTTCGCTAGCTGAGTTTGATAATATATTAAAACAAGAGTTTGATAAAATATTTTGCCATTAATTTTTTATAACAGTAACTTTGATATAGTAGTTTTTTATAACCCTAATATAATGTCAATGTTTACTAAGTAAGAGAATGGACTACTTTAGAGAAATACAGAACTATATTTTAAGCCCCTGTTTTTATAACGTTAATTTATTAATAGCTGCATTAATTCCGCTTTTAAGCGCAATAATAATTTTTTTTACTGGTAGGAGACAGCAAATCAGCAATAAAGTTGCGATCGCATCTTCCGTACTTTTGTTTATCTATATATATAAGTATATCGCAATGTCTATAGGGATAGAGTCTCAATTTATTCTTATGGACTTTGGTAACAATTTACACATTAGTCTAAAGTTAGAGCCAGAGGGGATAATATTTAGTCTACTGGTTTCGTTCTTATGGATGCTCACCAGTGTATATTCAGTGTATTACATGAAGATTAATTACCCAGGCAAGAATTACTCTGGTTTTTTATGTTTTCTCTCTTTATCGATAGGTTGTACTATATTTATAGCTTTTTCAGGAGATTTACTTACCACATTTGTATTCTATGAATTCTTAACATTGAGCACCTACCCTCTAGTGACCTACAACGCAACACGTGAATCAATTATTGCTGGGCGTTATTACCTTGGAGTATTGTTCTTTTCTTCTTTAGTACTATTTTTTCCTGCAATAGGGTTATTATATAGTAAATTTAACACGTTAGATTTTCAGCCTAATGGAATATTTAATTTCGATAGTACACTTGTGACTTTCGCTGCAGTGTGTTTTGCTATGCTGATTTATGGGATAGGAAAAGCTGCACTGATGCCTATGCATTTTTGGTTGCCGAAGGCAATGGTTGCACCAACACCTGTTAGTTCACTATTGCATGCTGTGGCAGTTGTAAAATCTGGTGCTTTCATAATTATAAAAATAATATTCTACGTGTTTGGTATTGATAACTTACAGCGTTTTATGGGGCTTGTGGGAGGATGGCTGCCTTATGCTGCTGGATTTACTATTATCGCAGCTTCTTTGCTTGCTTTAAAACAAAGGGAGTTAAAAAAATTGCTTGCTTATTCAACTATTTCTCAGCTTTCGTATATTATATTATTTGCATCTGTGTTTAGTAAAGACAGTATAGTTATTGCAATCTGTCAATTAGTTTATCATGCCTTTGCAAAAATTACTTTGTTCTTTGTTGCAGGAATAATAATAACCCGAACGGGAGAGAAATATATAGATAGAATGCATGGAATAGGACGGAGTATGCCTATTACTATGTTAGCATTTACTGTAGGCGCATCATCTATGATAGGAGTGCCACCTGCTCCAGTTTTTTGGAATAAATTCTTTTTTCTTATAGATATTTTTCACTCTGGTAACACACAACTTTTTGTCTTTGTGGTTCTAGTATTAATTATAAGCACCTTGCTGAATGCACTATATTTCTTACCTATAATTTATCATGCATTCTTTTCTAAATCTTCTCAGAATCTTTTCATGAAGAAAGTGTCTACCTTCTTAATCATACCGCCTATTGTTACTGCTATATGTACTTTAATTGCATTTTTTTATGGACCGTTTATATTTGCATATTGTAGCTCCTTTTATATTTAAGATTTAAAGCTTGCACTTAGGTACTTGGTAGGTATTTCTTGAATAATAATTTGCCCTGTGTAAAGTTGTGGTATAATTTCACTCTGTTTTGTTGTAGTTGGAGATAGTTTATGATCAGCTCTATTCAAGAACCCAATGAATTAAGAAAGCGTTTACAAGGACTCTATCGTGCTGACGAGAAAAGTTATGTGCGTTATCTTGTTGAGAAGATAGAACTTTTGCCTGATTCAAAAAGTAGAATCTACAATATTGCAAAGCAAATTATTGAAAAAATCAGACATAAGAAGTTGGGTGTCATAGATTCTTTTCTGCAGCAATATTCGCTCTCTAATGACGAAGGAATAGCCTTGATGTGCCTTGCTGAGGCGTTGCTGCGCATACCAGACGATTACACAATAGATGAGTTGATCAAAGATAAAATTACCAATAAGGAATGGAATAAATATTTAGGAAACTCGTCGTCGTTGTTTGTTAATGCTTCTACATGGAGTTTGCTGATAGGTAATAGCATACTAAAGGACAGCGAAAGTGATTCGAGATTTTATCATGCGATTTCTAAGCTGCTTAAAAATTTGGGTGAACCAGTAATCCGTAAAGTAGTAAAACAAACAATGTTAATGCTTGGTAAACACTTTATTATGGGAGAAACCATAGAAGAAGCTTTAGAGTATGGAAAATTAGATGAAAATAGTAGATTTTTATATTCTTTTGATATGTTAGGCGAGACAGCTCATACGGCTGAAGATGCGGAAGAATATTTTAATTCATATATGTATGCAATAAAGGCTATAGGTGAATCTGAAGAGGTAGAAGATTGCTTTAAATCACATGGAATTTCAGTAAAATTATCTGCTTTGTATCCACGTTATGAATTCAACCAATTTGATTGTGTGACGAAGAAAATGCTACCGAAATTGCTTGAGCTTTGTCGCGAAGCAAAGAAATATAATATTTCACTGTGCATAGATGCAGAAGATGCAGAAAAGTTAGAAATGTCTCTGGTGTTGTTTGAGCAATTACGTATTGATGAATCACTTTCTCGCTGGGAAGGTCTAGGTTTAGCTGTGCAGGCGTATCAGAAACGTGCCCTTTCTGTCCTTGATTTTGTTGAAGATATTGCTATCAGGACAAATCATAAAATCATGGTGAGGCTTGTAAAAGGTGCATATTGGGATTCAGAGATCAAACGTACACAGGAGTTAGGATTGAGTAACTATCCTGTGTTTACAAGAAAAAGCTATACAGATGTATCTTACCTTGCATGTACACAAAAACTTTTAAGTAAAGCGAATCATTTTTATCCATGCTTTGCAACTCACAATGCTTATACCTTTGCTACAGTTATGGAAATTGCTGATAAAAATCACCCTGGATTTGAGTTTCAGCGTCTTCATGGAATGGGTAAAGATTTATATGATTATGCGATGTCGGAGTTGGCAACAAACGTGAATTGCCGTGTTTACGCACCAGTTGGTAAACACAAAAGTTTACTTCCATACCTTATCAGACGTCTGCTTGAAAATGGTGCTAATAGTTCATTTGTTAATCAAATAAACAATTCAAATATTAGTATAGATGGATTAATTCGAGATCCACTAGAAGAAGCTAAAAATTCTAATTATGAGCCACATAATAGTATTCCTCTACCAAAAGATATTCTAGGACTAGAGAGGAAGAATTCTTCAGGAATGGATGTCAGTGATTCAATTACAATCTCACAATTTGCTAGCGATATAGAAAATTTTAACGACAAAAAATGGCAAGTTGGTCCAATTATTGATGGAGAGATACTTTTCGATGGTGCTAAGTCTAGTAAAATAATTAATCCTGCTTCTTTAGAGCAGGTAATAGGGGAAGTTACAAATGCAACAAGCAGGCAAGCTTTGGATGCTCTTGAGATAGCACAAGGTGCGTTTTCCAAGTGGAAAAATATTTCGGCAGAAGAACGTGCTAAGTTTTTAAGAAAAGCTGCAGACTTGCTTGAAGAAAGGATGACAGAATTAATTTATATTCTCATTGTTGAAGCTGGGAAAATTTTGTCAGATGCTATTGCTGAAGTAAGAGAAGCTGTTGACTTTCTGCGTTATTATGCAGTGATTGCAGAAAATGAGTTAAATGGCTGGAAAAAATTGCCTGGTCCAACAGGTGAAGAGAATTTTATTTTTTTTGAAGGTAGAGGAGTTTTTTTATGTATATCACCATGGAATTTTCCACTAGCTATTTTTATTGGGCAGGTTTCAGCCGCTCTTGCTGCTGGCAATACTGTGCTTGCAAAGCCATCAGAACAAACCCCTATTATTGCTTATGAAGCTATTAAAATACTACATGAGGCTGGTATACCAAAGGACGTGTTGCACTTTATTCCAGGGGATGGTAGATATTTGGGTAAGACTCTAATACCGGACAACAGAATAGCTGGTGTAGCTTTTACTGGTTCAACTCAAACTGCTCAAATAATTAATAAAATGCTTGCAAATAGGGATGGCCCTATTGTTCCACTTATTGCTGAAACAGGGGGATTGAATGCTATGATTGTTGATAGCTCTTCTCTTTTGGAGCAAGTAACTACGGATGCTTTAACCTCTGCATTTCGCAGTAGTGGACAGCGTTGCTCTGCACTTAGGGTGTTATTTATTCAAGAAGATATAGCAGAAAATTTGATAAAAATGATATGTGGTGCAATGCAGGAACTAAAGATTGGAAATCCGATAGAATTAAGTACTGATATTGGCCCGATTATCGATAAAGTGTCTATGGATGCTTTATCCATGCACTTAGAAAAAATGTCAGAAGATAAGGATGCAACTCTTCTGTCTAAGGTGCCTGTTTGTGCAGATTCTAACAATGGTTATTTTTTCCCTCCATACATTTACGAGATAAAAAGAATTTCACAATTGAAACAGGAAGTCTTTGGCCCTATTTTACATATTATCCGTTTTGACAAATCAAAGCTGAACGAAGTGATAGATGATATAAATAACACAGGTTATGGACTTACATTTTCTTTGCAAAGTCGTATACAAAGTCAGATTGATTTTATCAGTAAAAAGATATCGGTGGGTAATGTGTATATTAATCGTAATCAAATAGGAGCAGTAGTAGGAATGCAACCTTTTGGTGGTAGGGGATTGTCTGGGACTGGACCAAAAGCTGGCGGTCCAAATTATTTACAGCGCTTTTCTACCGAGAAAGTTGTTAGCATCAACACTACAGCGTTTGGTGGTAATACTACGCTTGCGTGCTTGAATTAATAAATCGGGCAAGTTTTTCTGCACATCTCCCAGAACTAAAATATCATCATTATTTAGATAATTTGGCTGAATAAGATTCATAGCTATTATTTTCCCTTGGGGATTATATTTTTTATATAAAGCAAGAAATCCAGCTTCATCGCTATTTAACCCGACTGTGACAATGTAATCAATTTGTCTTAAATGTTTTGATTTTATGTTTTTCTTAAGCCAATAGAAATCTATTCCGTCTGTTCTTTTTATGCGGGCCAAAGGTTCAACACCAGAACGTTGATGAAGTAAATCAATATTTTCAGTCAATAATTGCCAATTTTTTAATAATACTATATCTCTTACTGCATAATGAGCTGGAGTTGGTTTACCGTAAAAACAAGCTTCTTTAAAGTTGGATATTACTATTATAATCTTGTCTGGTTCTTTTATAACTTTGTGTATAAATTTAATAATGTGTGTAAGTTTATCGACACTATTTAAATTGTGTGGTATTCCAAATTGTGACATCAGCTCATTCATTTCTGGTACAGCTAATGCTGAAATACCAGCGCCAGTATAAAAAACCACATTTTTATTACTAACTAGCTCAGAAATTTCTGATACAGAGAGTTTGATAGGCATAGCCTGCGATACAACAAGAGGCCGCATGAATGTTAAAAACTTAATTTTCTTCTGTTTTTTATTCTCTATATTACCATATTGATAAGTCCAAGTATTGCTTTTTTTCTCAAATAGAAAAGCTTCCTCCATCAACTTATCAGTAAACTTTTTACCAGATAATATAAGCTGAAAACCGGGACTGTCATTAGGGTTAAATGTAATCAAAAAGTGTACACAAGATTTTGAATTAAGACATGAAACCCATATCATCTCTACGTGTTTAGTGGATAGAGCAACTTTTTTATCAACAGCTTTCCCAAAAATCTCTGATGGAGATTGTAAAATTATGTTCTGTGCATAACATAATTGTGTAGTAAAAAGCACACAGAGTAATACGAGTAATCTCACGCTTTAATTTCTAATCTTTTTCTTAATGCTTCAATTGATAATCCGTTATTCAGCGCATATTCTGCTATACGTTCATATATCATTTGCAACGCATCACAAAATATAGAAGGGTTAGCAAATCCATTTTTATTAGAGTAGCGGTTTATATGAGTACCACCATTACACAACTTTACCCAATGGCAATTACTGCATACCGGTGATAAAGTACTTTGATCAAGATAGGGGTTACTTCTACGCATACCATCTGAGTATAAAAATTCTCTTAATGATGTATTAAACACATTGCCAATATTATTAAATGCGTTGGTATTAGTTAAAACTGCGTCTGCACCTAGAGTACCATCACTATTGATACCAAAAACAAAATTATCATTATTATGCACACCAAAATTAGCAAAATTGCACTCTGTGCCTAGCAGAAACCTTAATATTATATCTATAACACGGACATCAATATTAGGATTATCATCCTTTGTCCACTCATTAAATATATCACATATATACGTGCCAAAATCAGCAATCTGCCATCCACTGCTTTTTTGCTCACGTTCTATTGTATCACATGTAATATCAGGCAAAAGAAAATCCATACTTTTAATGTTAAGCTCATCAACAAAATGGCGATAGATCTTTTTTGCGTCAATCTTTGGATTTATAACTGTAAGTACTCCAGGATGGTTAATTAATTTATTTCTAGCTGCTTCTTGCAGTAACCTCAAACCTTTAACGACACGATCATAGGTACCATAACCACGATGATCAACACGATCAATATCATGATACTCTTTTGGTCCGTCCAAGCTAATCCCTACTCCGATATTGTGCTTATGGAAAAGCTCAATCCATTCATTGTCTACAAGCATAGCATTAGTTTGTAAGGAAAAACATACTCCACATGAAGGTAATGCATCCTTGAAGCCATTACATAGCTCATCAAACGGTCTCTTCTTGTACATGAGAGGTTCTCCACCATGGAAAATGATTCTAATGTAATCTATATCTAACTCTGCACAACCCTGCTGTAGAAATTTAATCACTTGATTAACAACATTGGCTTTCATATAAGGTGGATGGCGTTTCCAATCTTCATTTTCGCCATTGAAGACATAACAATAAGTACAATTAATGTTACATCTCTCCACAAATTTAAGGACTATTTGCAGCCTTAATTTTTTATTGTACATTACTTACTCAGTGGCTCAGTAACTAATAGTGTCTCGTCCAATCAGCACTCCACCCGTTTCTACTCCAAGGTGAGTCTTTACTCCAACCAATACCACATGTTCTTCCAGTTACCTGCTCATTACGACTACGCAAGATTTTAGTGCTAAAGCCACCTTCATTAACTTGATAATCGCCGTGGTTTTTATTATTGAGAATTCTCTCCAAAAAGCTAGGTTCTTCTTTTATAGTGTCCTTCACCTTACACCCTCCACAAAAAGAATTTATGTACTAATGAATCAGATTAAAGTCAATAAAAATTTCTATTATCAGAAGTAAATTTGCAGTGGATATAACTTCTAAGAATGATAGAGTCCAGCTTTTAATAAGCTATTTCATCTTTTGTCACGATACAATATCAACTTATTATCTTTCATTATAAAATCAAAATACTTTAAAAAACTCATACCCAATAACGAATAAGACATGGAGTGAGAGTTTACACTTGCCTGTATATCACTAATTACAAAATTCCCTATTCTCATTCGAGGAATCTTAATCACTCCGGCGTCTAGCGTTCCTTTAGCAGTTTCATATTTCTTAAAGTTTTCAATATTTTTTAAATTGATACCTACGTATTCTGCATCTCTTTTTGATAAAACGATGTCGGTTGCACCAGTATCAAGCAGAAACGTTACATTACGGTTGTTAATCTGGGCCTGAATGTAGAAATGTCCGTTGCGTGATTTCGTAAACTCGATGCTACCATTGCCTTGCACTCTTCCCTTATGTGGCAAGAATGTGCTAATAAAATTATTATTCAACTTATCACCATGCAAATCAAAAAACATTGCAATTACAACTATTGTCACTAACCAAATGACTAGGTCTTTTAATGCGTTCATATTGTTACAACTCGATAGTACCCAAATAAGTTAACAAGTTATTATTAAAATTTTATTGTTTTAGTACAATATTTTATATACTCTTCAAAGGAAGGGTTTAGCTAAATTTTATGTCGGAAACAAAAAACTTAATTCTAGCAGTCGTATTTTCCACGCTAATAATGGTATCATGGAACATAATTTATAATAAATTTTTTGATCATGAGCAACCTCAATTGCCTGTTGAAAATATCGAACACGTTGAATCTCATACTTCTATAATATACCAAGATCGTTTTGATATTATTAATTCCACTCGAGAACAAAGGGTTGATTTAGCTAATGACCTACTGAAAGGATCAATTTCATTAAAAGGTGCAAGATTTGATGATTTAATTTTAACTAACTATTATTCAAAGCCGGATCCTAAGTCTCGACAGATAGCTTTACTGTCACCTTCAGAATCAAAGGATGTATATTTTGCAGAATTTGGATGGCTGGACCCTGGTAATAAAATCGCTATTCCAGATTCTGAAACAGTCTGGCAAGCTGATAAAACTAGTGACAAGAAAATTAACTTACTTTGGGATAACAAGCATGGGATAGTGTTTAAAATGGAAGTTACCTTAGATGATAACTATATGTTTCAGATTAAACAGAGCGTTGAAAATAACACTAAAGACAATGTATTTCTCATTCCTTATGGCCGAATCAATCGTAAGCGAGATAATATTAATGAGTCTTATTGGATATCGCACGAGGGTGTGTTAGGCGTTTTTGAGAACAAATTAAATGAATGGACATACAAAGATGTTTCTAAGAAGCACCTAATTAGGGTGAACACTAATGAAAAAAATTGGTTTGGTTTTGCTGACAAATATTGGTTTACAGCTATTGTTCCTGAAAGCTCTGATGAGATGAGTGTAAGCATCAAGCACACAAATATCAACGATACAGATAAATTTCAAGTGGATTTTACAAAATTGGGTAAAAATATAGCACCAGGTGCAAGTATTTCCAATGTAAACTATTTCTTTGCAGGAGCGAAAAAATTGAAGTTGCTTGATTATTATAAAGATAAGTTAAGCATTCCTTTATTTGATAAGGCTGTGGATTTTGGTGTCCTTTACTTTATAACTAAACCCGTGTTTCTACTGCTCGAGTATTTTAACTCTTTGCTGAAAAATTTCGGGTTAGCGATACTATTACTCACTTTAGTAATAAAACTTTTAATGCTTCCTCTTTCTACCAAATCATACATTTCAATGATGAAGATGCAAAATTTGCACCCCGAAGTGGCCCGTATAAAGGAGTTATATAAAAACGATGCTTTGAAACAAAATAAGGAAATAATGACGTTATACAGAAAAAATAATGTAAATCCGATATCAAGTATTTTTCCTTTGCTAATACAAATACCGGTATTTTTCGCTTTATATAAAGTGCTCTTTGTTACCATAGAAATGAGACATGCACCTTTCTATTTGTGGATAAAGGATCTTTCAGCACCGGACCCAACAAATATTTTTACACTATTTGGGTTGTTTAATTATAACTTTCCTATTTCTATAGGCATCTTACCTATAACTTTTGGTGTTACCATGATCATGCAACAGAAATTAACTGAAAAAACTCAAGTCAATAAGGATGACATACAGGTAAACGCTATGAAGTTTTTGCCTTATATTTCCATTTTTATATTTTCTTCCTTTCCTGCTGGTTTAGTGGTATACTGGATATTTAGTAACATAATAACTTTAGCTCAGCAATTACTGATAAGACGATTCTCAATAAAAAAGGTAAAAGTTAATGTCGAAAATACTAGTAGTTAATGCAAATTACTATACTGATGTAGCAAGTCTTCTGCTTGAAGGTGCAATTGATAGGTTACAGAAAAGTAATTTTGGTTATGATATAGTTGAAGTGCCTGGTGCATTTGAAATACCAGCCGCTATTCTTTTTGCAGCTAAAAGTAACTGTGTCAACTACAGTGGATATCTGGCTCTCGGGTGTGTTATTCGTGGTGAAACTGATCATTATCAATATGTTTGTAAAGGAGTAATTGAAGGTCTAAATCAAATTGTGATTCATCATGCAGTACCTCTTGGTATGGGTATTATCACGGCTGACAGTAAAGACAAAGCTTTATTTAGAGCTGATAGAAACAAAAAGAATGTTGGAGGGCACGCAGCTTCAACGGTTTTATATATGATAGATTTATACAGCAAATGGATGTAAATAAAAATCAATATGCAGAAAGGAGTGTAGCAAGATTTTTTGCTGTACAAATTGCCTATTCGAATATCTTTATGGACTATAGTCAAGACTTTAGTGATCTAATGAGCGAGTTAACCAATACATTTAAATGTGGGGAACTGGATAATCAATTTTTAAATGAGCTATTAAGTAAAGTGATTAGCAACAGTGAAGAATATGATAAAATAATAGAATCTCACCTAAGTCCAAGTTGGTCTTTATCAAGATTAAATCTTATCAGCTTATCTATTCTTCGCGTTGGAATATGTGAATTAGTTAATAGCAACACACCGGTACCAGTTGTAATAAATGAATATACTAATATTGCGTCTAGTTTGCTTAGCAAATCAAGCGAAATTGGGTTCATAAATGGGTTGCTAGATAAAGTAAAAAAAAGCCTATTATCTAATAGAAATGTTTCTGAGTAACAAATCTATGCTAGACTGTAAACGTTATTAAATTATAATATAAGATATGATAAAAGATGAAAAATCAAAAACAATTCTCGAAGTAGAGGGAGTAATAACTGCTCTATTGCCTGCTGCAGAGTTTAGAGTGAAACTAGACAACGATCATGAGATTGTTTGTCATGTGTCAGGTAAGGTAAGGAGAAGCAAAATACGCATTATCATAGGGGATAGGGTGTTGGTCGAAATGAGTGTATATGATAGGAATGCAAGAAAGGGGCGGATAATCAGAAGACTTAAAGGTACAAGTGAAAGAACGATATCCAATAAATAAGTTTATTCTTGCCTCATCATCGCAGAGACGCATAGCTTTATTAGAGCAGATGAATATCAAGCCAAGTCTAGTTGTACCCGCGGATATAGATGAAACTCCTATAAAAAAAGAGCTGCCTAAAGATTACTCAATTCGTGTAGCGAAAGGTAAAGCTGAGAAAGTACAAGACTCCTACCCTGATTATTTTGTATTAGGTGTTGATACAGTTGTTGCGTGTGGCCGAAGAATATTACCTAAAGCAGAAAGTGTTGAGGTTGCAGAAAGGTGCATTCGTTTGTTATCAGGCAGAAGGCATCGAGTATATACCAGCATTTGTTTGTTAGCTCCTAATCGATCTAAAGAGCACATCAAAACTGTGGTTACAATAATTAAATTTAAACGTCTTAGTGAACAGGAAATTAAATATTACTTAGCATCACAAGAATGGAAGGATAAAGCAGGTGGATGTAATATACAGGGTCTTGCAGGAATGTTTGTCCTATTCTTACGGGGTTCCTATTTTTCTGCTATCGGGCTACCATTACATGAAACCTATTGTTTATTGGATAATTATAACCTTATCAGTAAACTTTGAGAAAAGTTTATTATTTTCTGAGAATAAACATGAGCTCGTCTGAGCTTATGTAACCCAGAATATTCTTTACCTGCTCATCAAGTAGATCTAAATCTAAGCTTTTTTCATATAAACCAAATATTCTATTACTTAATTTTTCTCTTTCAGAAGAAAGATCCTTCAGCAAAGACTTATTACAATCTATCTCTTTTCTTAGTTTAACCAGTGTTAAGAAACCACGATTACCTGTTACTGCACTAACATCAAAATATAATGCAAAAAAAAGAATCAGAGAAGCTGCACTTAAATGTAATAATTTCTTTTTGTTATTAAATAGTAGCAAGACTAACCTTGACGTGCCTTACATCTTGGCTTAACTTTATTTATAACGTAAATCTTGCCATGTCTTTTAACAACCTTACAGTTTTTATCTCTATTGCGATAAGATTTTAATGATCCTTTAACTTTCATGTTTTTTTCAACCAAATAACCTTACATTATATACAGATATCGAAATTTAGTCAATCCAGACCTGAGTTATTATTACAATTTGATACTCCTTAAGCTGTTCGTAGCTTCCTTTTGTATTCCATGCAGCGGAAAGAGCCTAATGTTTTACTTCCTTAAGTAATCCGAAGTAGGGATGGTAAGTGTTTTATTGTTGTTAGGAAGTTCATATGTGTATTTGGATTTTTCGATTCTTTTGAAGGTTCCTCACTATAAACAAGTTCTGAAAAAGCATTGTGTATATTTGAGGTAACATAGTAACAAGCATACAAAGCTGCTACAACGCAGCAAAGAAAAGCTGCGCCTGCTGCATTTCCTTATGCGATACTAGATACTATTGCAAGCGTTAAAAATGTAGTTATCGTTTTTATTGGAAAAGTTTTAGAGTGTGTACGTTTATATTCTTTTACTATCTGATTCCCAGTTGGTGTTTGATAATGGCGATTTATTTCTTTTACGGTTTCGTAGTGTCTTTTTGACAATTGTCCACTTGGCACAGAAGATTGTAGTTGCTTATCTTCAGCACCATTTTCGAGTAACATTGTACAGAATTCAGCTGTGTAGTTGTTTTTAAAAGGAATATATGTTTTCCAATTGTTTTTTGCTTTTTTAGAAAGAGCAACTTGCATGGGAGTTTTATTGTCAGAGTTCTGAGCGTTAACTGCTGTTTTAAAGTCTTCTTCAGGTATTTGGTTTTCCTTAACTAAGTTTAATATTTTTGTCAAAAATTTAACTTTTCTTCTTTTAGGCAGCAAAGCTGCTTTATGTATAATGTTGTTTCTTTCTTGATCTATAACAGTAATATTGTGTCCGTTTTTTAAAAAACTGCTGAATTCCTCTAGATTTTGTCTTTTCACTGCTGAGTGCAGGGGGTATTCATTACTGATAACTTTCTCAATATTAATAATTATCCCTTTTTTCATTGTTTTATCTAGATCTTTAGATTCTTCTACTGATTTTTTCAGCTTTTTTAAAAAATTGTGATAATATTTCTTATCTTCTTCTTTATCTATAGTTAATTTCAAGTCATTAATGTTAGCTCCAAGCATTAACAGTTTCACTGCACATTCTATAGTATTATCATCATATTCTCTGAGTAGTTTTAAGGTTGCCTTTACAACTTTTATTATTTTGTTTTCAGATTCGTGTTCTTTCTTTTCTACCTTAGCAAATAACAGTGTTTGTAAAGGAGTTTTTCCTTTGCCATTCTTACTACTGATAAGTTCCGCCAAGTCTTTTTGTTTTTTGAGTTCTACTAACTCATCTCAGCGCTTGCATTTTTGATCTCCTTCTAATAAAACAATTTGGTGTAAAATATTGTTACCATCATTTAAGGTGTTTCGAATTTCATCTGGATTTTGCTCTTGTTTGGCCAAGTATATATCACTTTTAGTAATAGAGGTTTCATTTTTCTGTTTTTCTGACTTTTTATGTTCTACTATTGGTCCATTTAGCTTTTCTTTTAATTTATAGTAGTAGCAGTCTTTAGGCAGATTTTTTAAAGTTTCGTTAGGTAGTGTTAATTGATTACTGTCAGCACCGTATTTTATTAATTTTAGAATGAATTGATATGTGTTGTCATTATCACTGATTTCGCTGGACCTGTGTTTTTCCTTTAGAACTTTGTTTTCGAATGCTATACGCATAGGAGTTTTTTGTCTTTCATCTTTGTTATTGATAAGTTTTATTAAATCTTCTGGGTTGACATGATTTATCAGCTCGTCTAGAAATCCACATTTTTGTTTTCCTTTGAGTTCAGCAATTCTATGTAAGATATTGTTGCTTTTTAATATATTAAAAAAGTTATCTACTTTTTTATATTTTTCTAAACACTGTTTGAAACTTTCCTGTTTTTTTGCTTTTAGAAAATCCTCCATGAAATTTTTGGAGTTACAAATGAAATCATCCTCTTGCATATTAAAACCTCAGTATTAAAGCTAATCATTGTATATACCTTCACTTGCAAAGTGTCAAATTTTTCTACTTCAGCTAGAAAATAAATGAACCTTTACCTAAAATTGAATATTGCTTGAAGCTTTTTACACAAGTTTTAGATGTAAAAAGATTAGATGTAGGAGGAAAAGTGGAACGTTGATTAATACAAAAGATATTACCTTCACTATTAAAGCTACCTAAACAACATGTCTAACATTTTAAACGCTTTGTCTTAAGGAAGTATAAATATTAACTACTGTATTTAAGAAACACTTGTTTTATTTCTTACATGCTGATGAATAACTTCTGCTAATCCTTTATTGATTCCAGGGACTTTTTGAATTTCAGTTATTGAAGCTTTGCTGATATCATCAACAGAACCAAAGTGTAGCATTAAGGCCTTTTTTCTTTGGCTGCCGATGCCAGGTATTTCGTCCAATCTTGAAGCAGTAAACTCCCCACTGCGTTTTTTTCTGTGCGTAGTTATAGCAAAGCGGTGAGCTTCGTTACGCAGTAATTGTAGGTAAAGCATAGGCTTACTGTCATTTGCTAAACTAAACTCTCCTTGACTTAAAGTGTAAAATGTTTCATGTCCTGCATTGCGATTCGCACTCTTTGCTATGCAAGCAAAAGGAATATTAATATTCAGCGTTTTTAGAACATCTTTCACTACAGAGAGATGTCCCGGACCACCATCAATCAGTAGAAAATTAGGCACTATATCTTTTATACTTCCAGAAAAACGCCTTGTTAAGACTTCCTTCATCATTTTATAGTCGTCTCCTAGTATATTGCCTTTAATAGTAAATTTTCTATATTCGTTTTTGAGAAAACCTTCCTGTCCGGCAACAATCATGACCCCAACTTGCTGATGTCCGGATATATGACTATTATCATAGACTTCAATACGTTTTGGGGTGTCTGGTAGGGAAAATAATTTAGCTAGCTCTTCCAGCTTTTCTAAATTATTTTTATAATCTGTAAGTTTCTGCTTTAAACTGTACCAAGAGTTATCGTAGATGGAATTTATCAAATCGCATTCTTGTTCACTTTTTGCATATAGTATTTTCATTGATTTTTTTGTGGTTGCACACAAAGCTTGCTCTATGATTTCTATATTACTCACGCAATTTGGAATATAGATTCGCAATGAAGTGTTGCTTTTATAGTATAAATCAACTAAAAAAGTAGTTAAAATTTCGTCGTCTGAGTGGTCATTACAGTTTTCAATGAAGTAGGGAATACTGCCATAGTTACAGTTGTCTCTAAATGATAATACGTGAATACATGCTAAGCCTGCTTCACGTGCAATATTGAGGAAATCTGCATCCTCCTCAAAAGAAAAATCAATAACTTTTGTTTGGATTTGTTGAAGGGATTGCAACCTATTCCTATATACGGCAGCGCGTTCATATTCTCTTTCATTGCTACATTTTGACATAGCGGAGAATAGTTGATCCTCAACTTTTTTATTCTTTCCAAGCAAAGAGTCTTGTGCTTGCTTTACCGATTTACCATAGTCATCCTTCGTAACTTTACCTACACAAGGCGCTGAACAACGTTTAATTTGATACTCAACACATGGTCTTTTTGTTGAGAGAAAATACTGATCAGAACACACTCTTATTAAAAAAGCTTTTTGTAACGACCTTATGGTATTGTTAACAGCAATAGCAGAAGGAAATGGGCCATAATAATAAAACTCGTTTTTTTTAAATTTCCCTCTGTACTTTGCTATTCTTGGGTAATCGTGTTTTGAAATTGTTATATATGGGTAAGATTTTCCGTCTTTGAGTAGAATATTATAGGGTGGCTTAAGAGATTTTATTAATTGTGCTTCAAGAAGTAATGCTTCTATTTCGTTTTTAGTTACGAAGACTTCTACTTTAGTTACTTTTGAAAGCATGATTTTTATCCGCTCAGAAAGTCTATCAGACTGTAGGTAGCTTGATAGTCTGGATTTTAAGTTTTTTGCTTTACCAATGTATAGGATTTTGTTTCTTTCCCCTATCATTTTATAAACACCGCAAGATAGTGGAGAAATATCTATCTGGTCCTTTATGATTTGCACTGTATTAGGTTGAAATTTGTTACTAAATTAAAGATAGAAACTATTTTTGCTAGTAAAGATAATCTATTTTTTTTCAGTTTATCAGAACCACAGTTAATTTTTACATTGTCCATAAATTGATCAACAAGAGGAGTAAAACTTAAAAGCTCATCAAGTGCGGCTTTAAATTCATTACTTTTTACTGCTTGTTTTATCTTTTTCAAGGAAGCCAGAGCATGGTTTGATAATTCAAGCTCTTCTTTTTCAGTTAAAAGTTTTTTGTCATAGGATACATTGTCATCACTTTTTTTTGCTTTGTTGACTATGTTACTGACTCTTTTGTACGTACCAAGAATCTTTTCACCCTCTGTTGTATTTAAGTAATTATTTAGTGTAATTATTTGCTCTTCTGTTGTTAAGAGATCATTTACATCATTTTGGTATAATATTGAGTCTATAATGTCTTGCCTTATATCTTTGTTTTTTAAGATAACTTTAAATCTTTCTAGGAAAAACTTGAATACTAATTCTGAAATTTGTTTTTTGTCACCCTTAGCATTATTTCTAACAAGAATTTGTTTTGAATATAGAAATATGGCTTTATCTATTAGTAGCTTTATTGGAATATGCAAATTATTTTCAAGTATTGTTCTGATTATACCAATAGACATTCTTCTTAAGCCGAATTGATCGTATGAACTAGAAACCCTTTCACCTGCAACCATGAGACCAACTAGACTATCTAATTTATCGGCTAGGGATACAGCAATTGCTGAAGGAAGTGAAGGACATTCCTGCTCTGAGCCTATTGGTTTATAGTGATCTACTATAGATTTTGCTACTTCTTTATCTTCATGGAAGTATGCTGCATAATGACCACCCATTATTCCTTGCAGTTCAGGAAATTCCCTAACAATTAGGGTTGCTAAGTCAGCTTTTGCTAGATGTGCAGTACGTTCAACCTTGATTAGTGAGGCATGAGGAATCCATATAGCTACATATTTCGATAGAGCTGTAATGCGTTTCATTTTTTCTTTAATGCTACCTAAAAAAGCGTGAAACAACATTGAGTCTAGTTTGCTGATGTAGTAATCTAGGTTGTATCTTTTGTCTTGAGATATTAAAAATTGAGCATCAGCAAGACGTGCTTCTAATATTCTTTCGTGTCCTTTAATGACATTTTCGTTTATGACATTAACGACAGTGGCAAAATATAAAATCTTTTGTCCATCACTTAAGGCAAGATATTTCTGTTGTGTTTGTATTATGCTAAGTATCACCTCTTTAGGTAATTCAGCCGACTTTTCCTGATTTACTTTGCCAAATAACACTGTAGGATACTCTATCAGTCCTGACAACTCACTTAATAAGTGATCGTTACGTTCGAATTTTAAGTTGTTACTTTTTGCAAATTCGTTAATTTGATCTAGTATAAATTGTTTCTGTTGAAAAATTACGCTATTTTTTTCTAACAGTGCAAAATAATCTTTTGGTGTATTTATCGTTAAAACTTTGTTATTTGAAAGAAACCTGTGGCCATGGGTTGTGTTTGAGGCTGTTATTCCAGCGAAAGATACGGGTATTATTTCATCATTGAAAATACACAGAATGCTCTTGATTGGCCTTATCCATCTCTCCTTTCTTTCACCCCATCTCATACTCTTAGGCCAAGAGAAATTTTTCAACATATCTTCTAGCTGATTTTTGAGTAACTCATTGATATTGAAAGAACAGTTATCTTTTCTAATAAAGTAAAAGTCTTCATTATTTACCTTACGAACAAATAGATCTTCCATACTTTTCTGATTTTTTCGTAGGAATCCTTCTAAAGCGCTCTGTGCTGAATTAACTTTTGGGCCTTTAATTTCATTCTTAAGTTCTGCAATATTTATATTATCAACAAAGAGAGTGATACGACGTGCCGTTATAAACACTTCTACTGATGTAAACTTTATATTGTTTTTTTTAAAAGCAGTATTAATGTAATTCTTAGCCTGCGTTGCAGCTAAATTTTGCATTCTTGCTGGTATTTCTTCTGAAAGGCACTCAAATAATAACTGTGATGACATATATTATTTACTCATTAATTCACAACATTTTTTTGCCAGGTCTCTTACTCTGCTTATATATGCTGTGCGTTCATTTACACCAAGCACTCCTCTTGCGTCAAGCAAGTTAAGCAGATGACTAGTTTTTATGCATTGGTCATAGGCTGCAAGTGGCATTTCTTTTTCAATAAGAAATATACACAACTTTTCGGTGTCTATAAATTGCTGCTGCACTACCTTTGCATCGTAATACTCCAATGCTAGATGAGAGAACTCATATTCCCTTTGTTTAAAAATATCTCTGTAGGTTACACCATAGCCGTTCCAAGCTATATCATAAACATTATCTACATTTTGTATATGCATCGCTAAGCGTTCTAATCCATACGCGATTTCACCGGGAATCATGCAGCAATCAATACCTCCAACTTGTTGTATATAAGTAAATTGTGTTACTTCCATACCATTGCATGTGACTTCCCATCCGAGTCCTGATGCACCAACACTTGGATTTTCCCAATCATCTTCTATGAATTTAATATCATAACTTTTAGTTGATATTCCAAGTGCTTTCAAGCTTTCAAGATATAGCTCTTGTAGATTCTCAACTGAAGGCTTTATTATCACTTGATACTGATGATGTTGATATAGACGATTGGGATTATCTCCATGGCGTCCATCTGCAGGCCTAATTACTGGCTGTAGGTATGCTATCTTAGCGGGTTTTTTATCAATTGCAGACATGATTGTTGCAGGGTGTAATGTTCCTGCCCCAACTTCAGATGTATATGGATGCAATATTGTACAGCCTTTCTCAGACCAAAAATTTTCTAGTGTTTTTATTATATCTTGTAAGTTCACACAAACCGTATACTTTTTATACCGAATATATAGGTAATTATATATGATTCAACGTTTATTTTAAAGCAGATCCTGCCTTAAGAGCTGATAAACCTTCTTTAAAAGTAAATAAATCTCTTTGTACGTACTTGGCAACCATAGTATTAAACTCAATTGCAAAAGGCATAGTAAGGTCACAAAATACAAATGCTACTAAGTATAATAGTATTATTGAATAGAGTGCATAAACAATTCCCTCAATGGTAATGGATAGTGGATTGTTATAACCTAATTGTATTGTGCTTATTGGCCATGGCTTAACTATCTCTACAATATTAAAGAATACAAAAGGTATCGTGATGAAAAATAGAAAATGCATAAAATCATTAAACCAAGCAGGACATTGGAGTATTTGTTTACATATGCTCAAATAAAATTTGCTGATAGTAATGTAAATATACATAATTGCAGGCATTGAACATCCAACAGTCAGCATTTGCCCCGTTGCCATTTGTATCACTATATTTTCTCCACTATTTGCTGCAGGATCTCTAGACTGTAAAATAAATATGCCAATTATTTGAATAACTGATGTAAATAACACCACCTCTATAAAAACAGCAGCTACAGGCAGCCATGAACTTGGTGTATATAATAAATACTGATTCCCGTAGGTAAGAACTAAAGTGATATCAATAATAAATAGTGCCAGAAAAGAAGCCCAATAATTTTGCCAAGTTGGTAAATATCCTACCCCTAGAAAAGAACTTACTGTTTTACCAGGGAAGATTTTACCTAGCATTATACCACAAAATCTTAAATATATATTCATCTAGTAGTTCTTAAATTAATCATTGTTACTGAAGATTATATTCAATACAGTCGATTTATCAATACTATTGAGTTTTTATATATTTTTATTTATCCATATCCAAAATGTTCGTTATATTGGCTAGAACGTGCTTTTTATCCAGATAAAATTGCTTTGCAGCTATGAAAAGTTCGTCTATTTTTTTCCATTTTTTAAGCAGTACTTCAGCATTATGTATGTCTTTCTTTATATTTTTTAAAATAAGAGCTTGAAAAATATGAGATGCTAACTCTAAATCAATATTGCTATTAATTATTTTACTTGGATTATTTAAGAGTGCATAAAGATCGTTGTGTGTGTTGCTATTTATTATCATTCCTGGCGCTCCAGGAAACAACTCCATCATTTCGTCAAACGTTTTATTATCAAGCTTACATTGAGAAAGAACAACTTGCTTTGTTTCATCATAAGTTAATGGCAACAGGGTTAATTGAAAACATCTACATTTAATAGTAGTTTGTATATCGTGTGGTTTATGACTAACTATGAATATTTTAGAATTTTTTGGCGGCTCTTCTAATATTTTTAGTATTGCATTTTTAGCATTGTTGGTCATTGCTTCCAAGCTATCTATTATAGCTACCCTATATTCTGATTGGAGAGAGCTTAGGTATAGAAATTTTTTCATTTCTCTCACTTCATCTACTCCAATTGTGTCGCCCTCTACTATATGTAAATCTAACGCAATTGAATCATAGTTTTTTATGAGTAGCCAATTAGCAAAGGCTTTTACGAGTGTTGCTTTTCCTATTCCCTTTTTTCCGCAAACCAGCCAAGATTGAACAGATAAGTTGTTTATCAATCTTTCCTTAGCTTGAATGTGCCCTATGACTTTTTGCATACATAAAATTGATTTATGGCTTGTGACCCTTTTCTTAAAATCTTAGGCTGATCTGTAGTTAAGTCAACGATGGTTGATTCCACACCTGAAACTAATTCATCATCTTCAATTATGGAGAATAAGTATTGTTTGATGGATTGCGGTATATCGCTTGCTTTACATGCACTTTTTTCTCCTGAAATGTTTATGCTAGTTGCAATGATGGGTATTTCCAATTTATTTAATATCGAAGCTGCAGTTGGGTGATCAGGAATTCTTAGGCCCACGCTTACTTTAAAAAATTCGCTTGGCAGAATATTAGTGTTTCTAAGTGGTAGAATATAAGTAATTGGCCCCGGAGAGAGCTGATTTATTAAGTTAATATATTCCTTTCTCACTTTCACTATTTTCATTAAGCTGCTGATATCTTTTACAAATACAGATAACGGTTTATTTTTAGAGCGTTTTTTTATCTGGTATATCTTCTCTATGGCTTCGCTATTTAATGCATTACAAGCAAGTGCATACACTGTTTCTGTCGGAAAACACACTAGCAAATTGTTTTTTATCGCATTTACTACGCTGTCTATCATATAGGTTTTTACTCTCTTATTGCATCAACATCATTGAATTCAAAAACTTACAGACTGCAATTTTTATGATACTTCCATTTCATCTTAAAAAGATTATACCTTGTTTATTTAAATTCTAGCTGGCAATTTTTAACTTCTGCTTTTTATTTTATGCCGGCGTCATCTATTGATTCCAGATAAATCATTGCTAAACATGTACCGCTGTGTACTTCTATGGATACCTTATTGCTCACACTTCGATTAAAGCGAGAATTTTTTCCTGGAAAGCTAAGTTTATTATGGCGTAATTCCCATTTTAATCCTTTAGTTGATATTTTAGCGCTTGGTATACCAAGCAAAGATATCTTAGTATTGTTTTGTAGAGAAAAAAAATGAGTAATACCTCTTTTTAGGATATGTACTACCATGGAAGGTGAGTTTGTGTAAAAGATGCTATCAGTTTTTAGAAAAACATTAATGTTCTGTAATATGTGATCAATTGCTCCTACGGTAATGCCTGTTATTATTGATGGCAACAATTCTACTGTTTTTAAGTAGGCTACAGACTTAGAAAAATCACAGTAATTTTGATCAGGTAAATATACTGTATTGAAGCTAGAACGCAAGTTTGGACTTATACTATCCAAATCTCCTACAACGAAATCAGGTTGTATACCTATTGACACAAGTCGATTTGCTCCTCCATCTACAGCAACAATGGGTATGTCTTGTTTAAAAAATGGTGAATCAGGTATTTCTCCATTTAGTACTACAATAGAGCGATATCGCTGTTTTGTGCTACAATTCAGTAGATGATCATAAAACGCTTCGTATAGGTTTCGCATTTTTTTAAGTAAAGGAAAAGACTTTTATATGTTATCAGATTTTTAAGATATCCCTAATGTGGAAGTTTTCTTCATGATTAGGGATGCATCACTAAATTCAAAAGCTTGTTCTCCTATAATTTGAAATTTTTCATGCCCTTTACCTGCAACGAGCAATATCATGCCTTCATTATAGGCAATATCTACCCCCTTTTCTATAGCTGCTCTCCTATCTCCTATTTCTATTGCATCAGAACAGTATAGTAAGATATCGTGACGAATTTTTGCTGGATCTTCATTTCGTGGATTGTCATCAGTAATTATTACTCTATCTGCGTACCTTTGAGCAACTTTGCCCATCTCAGAACGTTTTACCTTGTCGCGATTTCCGCCACATCCAAATACCAATACTATTTTTTTTCTGAAGTGCCACTTTAAGGATAACAAGGCTTGCTTTAATGCATCTGCAGTATGGGCGTAATCCACGAATGCAAAGAAATTTATTTTTTCCATCCTGCCTTCAGGAGAGTAAAGTTTCTCTACGCACACCTCTTTCAGTCCAGACATACCTATAGCACATAGCAAGTTGTATGCTTGGAACTTTCCAAACACTGGGAAAAACACGTTGTGAATTTTATCATATATTTTAATTACCAGGTGTTGACCATCTACAGTTGGTTTTTGTTCTAATAAAGTGATTTGAGCATCGTTTTTTTTACCATATGTTATGATCTTATTTTTTCGTCTTTGAGCTATGTTGAAAAGTATATCATATTCCACTGTATCAGCATTTAATATCGCTGTTTCTCCTTCTGGTAGTATTTCATAAAATAATCTCTTCTTGGCTTCAAAGTATTTATCTATATTGCCATGATAATCTAAATGATCTGGTGAGAAATTGGTGAAAGCTGCTGCACGCAATTTCAATCCATGAATTCTATATTGGTCGATACCGTGACTTGAAGCCTCCAGTACGACATTCTCTATATTTTTCTTGTTGATTTCATGTAGTATAGCATAGAGATCATCTGCATCAGGGGTTGTTAAATTGTTGTGTCTTATGTTGTCACTGATACGTATTCCAAGTGTTCCTATTGACGCCGCATTGTAACCAGCATGCTGCCAAATCTGACGACAAAATTCTACTACGGAGGTTTTTCCGTTAGTGCCTGTGACGGCTGCTGCGTATTCTAGCTGTTTAAAGCGGTAAAATCTGCTGACCAGTTCACTATATATTTTTTGAGGGTTTGGATGAAAGATTGCTTTATCTGTTGGGTCATTTGTTATTACTGCTGCAGCATTTGAGAGAGTTATATCTTGCTCTGAAATTTTGACAAAAAGATATCCCTTCTTAATTTTTTTCGGATTACATGAAACACCATTAATTTCAGTGTCAGAATCTATATCAATAATATTATGCAGTAACTCTTTCAACTTCACACTTTACTTTACTACTTTCAAATCTTGCTAAAGCGGAGTCTAAGTCCTCTATCAAATCTTCAGGATCTTCCAGTCCGCAAAATATTCTTACGCAACTTCCACCATGATTGGATTGCATAATAGACCTTGCCATAGATTTACGATCTATTGGTAATATTAAACTATCACATCCTCCCCACGAAGCACCGATACTAAAGATTTTCATGTGGTTAACCATGTTGCTTAATTCTTCAAGAGAATACTCTTGATCAAGTGCTATACTAAAAACACTACTTGCTCCTTTAAAGTAGTGCTTCCATAGGTTATGCTGAGGATGCGATGGTAATGCAGGATACAAAACCTTGTTGACTTTAGGATGTATTTCTAGCCATTTAGCTACTTTCATGGCCGTTTCTTGATGCTGCTTCATACGTACGTTTAGGGTCCTTAATCCTCGATGTGCAAGGTAGCAATCGTATGATTGAACAGTTACTCCATAGTGTTTATAACTTTCATAAAGTAACTTAAAAATCTCGCCTTCGGCGATCATAGCTCCCATGAGTAAATCAGAGTGACCCGCTAAATATTTTGTTACTGCATACAGTGCAACATCAATGCCATGATCTAACGGCTTAAATAACAAAGAGGTAGCCCACGAATTATCGCAAACAGTTACAATACCGTGTTCTTTGGCCACTTTTACTATGTGTTCTATGTCTGAAATTTCAAACGTTACAGAACCTGGAGTTTCAATCATTATCAATGAAGTATTGTCGCGAATAAGATGAGTTATGCTTTTAGTTGGATCGTAGAAAGTTACTTCAACCCCTCTTTTTGATAATTCATTTTCAGCAAATCGTTTAAGACGATAGTAACTGTTATCTTGAATGAGAACATGAGAGCCTGCTTTACTGAAAGTTAGAGCAGCGAACGTGAGAGCGAATAGTCCGGATGGATAGATTAATGCTTGTCCTTTGCCCTCGATTTCAGCAAGTGCATTTGAAAAATAGTGAACAGTAGGGGTGCCAACACTGCTGTAGCTGTAGTCTCGCGCTACTCCATCGTTTATTACATCATATATACTTTCCCCATTTGATGCGTTCAAATAATCTCTATAAGTAGGAAATAATATGGTGGAGGAATGGTAAATCGGTGGATTCATAGAACCATTGTAGTCTTTAAATTTCCTACCAGCTTTAATGAATAAAGACTTTTCCTTCACATTTTTATTTTTTATTTTTCAAATTGTATTCACTTTGTGTGTATAAGTGAAGCGAAATTGCATGTATCAGTTTTATCTCATTCTTTAACAAGTTGTAGACCAGCTTGTGTCTTGCTAGAGAATTCATGCCTTCAAAATCATCTGACACCAACATTAATTTAATGTGTGAAGGCAGAGTTGAAAGAGAAGCAAAATAGTGATCAGCATGCTTGGCCGACTCATCAATAATGTTAATATCAATTACATTTATCGATTCACGTATTCGCTTCTCTATCTCCTGCATTAAAAAACTTCTTCCTCTAAAGTTTGTTTTTTATCTTCCATACAATCACTATCAATGAGGCTATTATTATTATTTCCTAAGCACTCCCTGATTTTCATTTCTATTTCATCTGCAACTTCTTTGTTTGTCTTAAAATAATTTTTCACATTCTCTCTTCCTTGTCCAAGACGCGTGTCATTATATGAGTAGTAAGCGCCTGCTTTTTCAATTACACCAAATCTTACTCCCATATCTATTATTTCGCCAAGTTTTGATATTCCTTCATTGTACATTATATCGAATTTTGCTTCTCTAAACGGAGGTGCAACCTTATTCTTCACAACCTTAACTCTTGTTTCATTTCCTGTAATGTTTTCTTTATCCTTAATTGTACTAGTTTTTCTTATATCAAGCCTTATGGAGGTGTAAAACTTTAACGCGTTTCCACCTGTAGTGGTTTCAGGATTACCATAAACTACGCCTATCTTCATACGAATTTGATTGATAAAGATTAATATGCAATTTGCTTTTGATACGGCAGAAGTTAATTTCCGCAATCCATGACTTAAAAGTCTCGCTTGTAACCCCATGTGTTGGTCACCCATATCTCCTTCAATTTCGGCTCTTGGTGTTAAGGCTGCAACGGAGTCAACAACTATTACGTCAACCGCGCCAGAACACACTAGATATTCAACTATATGTAATGCCTGCTCTCCTGTATCCGGTTGTGAAATTACTAAATCATCTGTATTAGCTCCGAGTTTACGGGCATAGAGAACATCTAGTGCATGTTCTGCATCGATAAATGCACATGACCCTCCTTTTTTCTGTGCTTCAGCGATAACATGCAAAGCAAGGGTAGTTTTACCAGAACTTTCAGGACCAAATATTTCAATTATTCTTCCTTTTGGCAGACCTCCAACTCCTAAAGCTGCATCTAGGGCAATTGATCCTGTAGATATTGTATCTATTTTTTCCACAGGATTCTGTTTTAACTTCATTATAGCACCCTTACCAAATGCTTTTTCGATTTGACTTATTGCATTGTCTAGTGCTTTTTGTTTATCTGTATTTTTCATTTCTTGATTTACCATGGTGCTAATATTATTATAAATTATATATATTGTAACTAAAAATTAACTAACTAGTAAAGTTTTTTTGATAGCCTTTACCCAATTAATAAATGGGGCTGACTATGTTGATTACAAATAATGTCAATAAGTTAGAATTGCAAGTTATATTGAATGACCATGAGCACTCTTTGGTATATAAAAATAGTACTTCTTTTAAAGAATTTGCACAGTTAATAAAAAATGGTCTAGAAAGATCAATACTTCCACAACTTACAATTCAAGAGAATAACATTGCCATGATAATTATTGCCAACACATTAGTGATTTTGCAACAGTGGCTCGCTATTGCTGGGAGTACACCAGTTGAGAATTCCGAATTACCTTCAACCTTAAGCAAGAAAATTGCATTTTTACTTCTAGTAGGCTGTAATGTTTCTTTTTTAAAGGCTGTGAGTTTACAGCGTGGTAAGCTGGATTTTGATACACATATCTTTCCGTTGATAAAGTTTTGTAATCCAGTTTTATTTAATATGGATGATTTCCATTCTATCTGTTTTTCAAATAAAGATTGTATGCTAATTCACAACTTGATTGCTATATCTGTATCTCCTCAAGAATTAGAACTCTTTGCTGAGGAGTATATAAAGGAAGGATGTTACATATATATAGAAAATAATATCGGCGGATTTGTTCCTAATAAGGAAATACTGGAGTTTTATGTAAGATGTTTAATCGATAATAAAGGTGTTGAAGGTACTGTGAAATTTATATGGGACCTTGCAAAGAGAGAGTTATCTACAGAGGATGAGGGAGCAGCAGATCAGGCATATTTTGATTTAGCCCGTTCTTTGAAATTTTTTTATGATCTTGCTTGGTATTGTAAGAACGTTTCTAGTGAGGAAATAGAATTAGATAAAACAATTTTAGAAGATGTAAGGAGAACATTAGAATTAAAGTTGAGAAGTTTTGAAGAATTGTTAAATCATAATGATGGAGAGTTAAGGGATGCTCTTGAGGAAATAAAATATGTTATTCAAGAAATAAGGAGTGTTAATTTTTGTAGAAATGTAGAAGGAAAAGAATTAGGTTTACCAAAGGTAATGAGTAAATACGATCCACGTGATAAGATTCTCCCTTTAACTGATGTTTGCATGCAACGAGTGAAAAATCTAGTTTGCAACAAGAAATAATTTTAGTGATATATTAAGTGTACACTTAAGTTTGGTTTAGTGCGTTATAAAATTACGATAGAATATAATGGTAGTAATTTCTCTGGTTGGCAGAGGCAGAAACACTCTGTCTATTCTATACAAGAGGTGGTAGAGAAAGCTATCTTTAACTTTACTGGTGAAGAAGTTACTTTATATTGTGGAGGTAGAACTGATGCTGGAGTTCATGCTCTAGGGCAAGTTGCTCATTTTGATATATGTAGAGAATTTGAGCCTTACAGGGCTAGGAATGCAATAAATTACCATTTAAGATCCACTGCTGTGTCTATATTAAATGTAGAAGTTGTTGATGATACATTCCATGCGCGTTTTTCAGCAAAGAAGAGGCACTATGAATATAGAGTAATCAATCGCTACGCTCCTGCAGTTTTGGAAAATGGGTATGTGTGGCAAGTTTTTAAGTCGCTTGATGTAGATATTATGCGTGAAGCTGCTAGGTATTTAATTGGAAAGCATGACCTCTCAAGTTTCCGTTCGAAGGACTGCCAAGCAAAAGATCCAGTGAAGACAATTGATAGTATAGAAATTGTGCAAAATGGTAACCACATATATATAAAAATATCGGCTCTTTCTTTCCTGCACAATCAGGTGAGGATTATTGTGGGTACTTTAGTTGAATTCGGACAAAATAAAACTGATCCACAGGAAATGCAGAAAATATTAAATCAACGCGAAAGAAGCGCTGCTGGCATAACAGCTCCACCTTTTGGTTTATACTTAGTGAAGATAGATTATTAACTAACTTTACTTTTATAGGTTGTTTTTAAAATTCAACCCCTGGTATAATTTTGTTATCAATGCATTCCTAAATCACATTGCGGTGCTTCTCTCCTAAAAATTTCTTACCATAAATAAATAATGTAGAGTAGAAAGGTCTGTTAACTGAAAATTATAATTTCATTAGAAATAATTTAATATATTAACTTAGTTGGTGGGGTAGGGATATGAGTTATAAGCAGTCTATAAAAAATTATTTTAAGGGACCTGAAGGGAAAAATTTTCCTCTAGAAAGAATGCGTGATATGCTTATCAGCAATACTAAACTTACTGAAGAATTTAGTGATAGACAAGGTGTTCCATTCTATACTGCACCAAAAGAAAAAATATTAGAAAACACAAAGATAGTAGAAATTCCAAATTCCGGGTTTGAAGTAAAAGTACACTATAACAATCTAACTATTTCAGAGTTAAATCAAGTAGAAAAAAATATCATTTCCACCTATCAAGCATATAAAAAGCTTTATGGATTGGAAACCTATGACTACGACGAAACTCCTGAATTAAATCTCTATATATTTGATAATAACGACGATTATTTAAATACAAGGCTCAATTTACAATTGACTGACTATAATGGAATGACAAGAGGCTATTTTAATGGTTTCTTTGATATGGCAGTTTTCAAAGCAAGTAATATGACTGATGCTATAGCACATGAACTGTCGCATGCTTTTACTGGTTTTACTACTAATAATCTTGTTATAGGTGATGATTCATTAGCTGAAAATAGATCATTAAAAGTAGGTAAGCTAGTAGAAACAGAACAAAAAACACAAATTGAAAATATAGAGCAAAAAATGAAACCAACAACTCAAAACCATGAGATAGAATTTGACGAAGTTGATAAGAAAACAGAATTTGTAAACTCAAAGTTTATAAATGTTAGAGACACTAAATTCAAAATAAAAGTAGAGTATGATCAACTAAATGATAAACAGATCGATATACTTGAAAAATACATTAACCATATTTTTAACGCCTACAAAGCAAAATATACTCTGAAAGAATTCTCTGATGAAGAAATGAGAAACAATCATTTAAAAAATAACACATTTGAACTAAAAGTATTTAATAACCTTGGTGACTTTCAAAAAGCTTGTAACCGTACTTTTAGCAGTGTTGTAGGAGATTACCATTATTGTGACAAATCAGCACACGTATCTTTAAGAGAAGGGTTTGAAAACACTTTAGCACATGAATTTGCTCATGCTCTTTCTGATCATAATTATCAAAAAAGTGGAATACCTGGTATTGAAGACCGTGAAGGTCATCGCCTTGGAGATGCAGTATATAAGTTTGGAAAGGAGATAGGAAATGAATTATGCTCAATAAAACAAGCAGAGTTTAGTCAACAAAATAACAATAAGAATATTGAAAAACTTATCCGCGAAGAGGATCAGCAAATTACCTTTTTTGAAACTATAAAAGGAATTGCTGCATCAATTATAGCGTGGATTTCATCGTGGTTTTTTGATAGCGAGGAATCTGATAACTCAAATGTTAATAATCTAGGTGAAATAAGCTATGAAGATTATAGTGGTGATGTACTAACTAATGAACATGATCTAATATAAGAATGTTTTAAATACATCTAAGTGTTATTCAGTATGCCTCTTTTAAAAATTTTCACCATAAACAGGTTTTACAGAAGGTTTGATGTAGGAGATATACTATTTCTGTGTTTATTTCTGATAAAAGCCTGCTGTTAACATAAGATTTCTTGCTTCTGGAAGCTTTATGTTTAACTGTAGAAATAGGTATTTATTTAAGAAATAACCAGTAATTTTTAGTCCTGATTGAAATTCTTGAAATGAGTAATTATTCTGTAAGTTGTGATGGTATACGTCGTGCAACATTTGCGGAAAAGGCAATAGTCTGTCTGCATAACAATTTCCTGCTTTTTTTGAAACGGCTCTACCAGTTTTTGGGGAAATAAATTGTAAATCTTCTGTATCACCTGTTGCAGCACACTTTGATAAGTCTAGCTTGAAACCTAACTGTGTAAGAAGTAAGAGCTCTAAGTTGAGATAATGGCTTTGCCAAGATTCATCACTGTGCTTAATTATGTCAATAAAATAGCGAAAGTTATTATAAAGCACAGCACAAGATTCACCTTCTGGGAGTAATTTATCTAGCATGAAGGCAAAAGAAATTACAGCCATATTTTTTAATCTATCATGGAAAAAATAATGAAACGGAGACTCAATTAGCTCACATTTAAAAAAGCCTAAATTTTCGGGTAGTTTACCACTCCATTCTACATGTAATATATTACTTACTTGAAATTTATTGTTTGCTATTCTTACCATTCCCCTGTGCTTACCATGATTTTGTGTAAATAGGGAAAGGATTAGGTTTTTATCACCATAATTTTTAGTTGCTATGACAGCACCTTCATCTTGCCATCTCATTACAATCAATATGTATAAGTACTTTAAAAGAATAAGGATTCATTGTTATTTTGCCAAATAAAAGATTTGATTTATCTTACATTGAGTTACTAAAATTACTCATTAGAGTACTATTAATTTTATAATGCACATAAAAACCTGCAGCTTCCATAATAGAGTCGTTTTACTAAGAGTGGATTTTAATGTTCCAATGAGCAATGGAAAAATCCAAGATAATACACGTATATTAAGAGCGTTAGCTACTATTGAATATCTTATAAATGTAGGAGCAAAAGTTGTAATAATATCACACTTTGGACGTCCAAAAGGTTATGATAACGATTTGTCACTGCAGCCTATAGCAATGACTTTGTCACAATTGTTAGGTAAGGAAGTGAAGTTTATTGATGGTTGTATTGGTGAAAAAGTGCATAAGGCAGTAAATACTATGGCAGCAGGGGATGTTACTTTATTAGAGAATTTAAGATTTTACAGAGGAGAAGAACAAAATGATCGATCTTTTGCAGAACAGTTGGCGCTAATAGCCGATTTATATGTAAATGATGCATTTTCTTGTTCCCACAGAGCTCATGCTTCTATTTCACGTATTACGGAATTTCTGCCTTCTTATGCAGGGCTTTCTATGCAAGATGAGTTAAAGTATCTAGAAGAGTCTATATCATTTCAAGCAAAACCTATTACGGCAATAGTTGGTGGGTCTAAGATATCAACTAAAATTAAGATGCTTAAGAAACTAGCAGAAAAAGTTGATTACTTAATTCTAGGTGGTGCAATTGCTAATAATTTTCTATTGTTTAATGGGGTTAATATAGGTAAGTCTTTGTTCCAGGAAGATGTAGATAATCTATTATCGGATGTTGTGGACACAGCAAACAAAAATAATTGTAGGATTATCATTCCAGAGGATGTATTAGTTGCAGTAGATTCTGATTACAACACTAGTGTTTTAAGAGCAACTCAGTCTGCTTTGGATGACGATATCATTTTAGATGTTGGTCCGCAAACACTAAAAACAATTCATACTGCAATAGTGAATAGTAAAACTGTATTATGGAATGGGCCTATAGGTGTGTTTGAATATCCGGCTTTTGCAAATGGTACCAAAGAGTTGATGAAGATAATAAATAGTTTAACACAGGAAGGAAAATTAACTAGTGTGATAGGAGGTGGAGATAGTCTATCAGCAATAAGTGCTGCAGGTTTTACCGATAGAGATTTCACATATGTTTCAACGGGTGGCGGAGCATTTTTAAGCTGGCTCAGTGGTGAAGAAATGCCAGGGTTACTGAGGAATTACATACAGAATTAAAGCTTTTTTTAATTATTTTTCTTAGCTTAATGTTATATTAAAAGCAGTGGTTATATTATGTCAAAAACAGCAACGTTTATTATTGCATCCTTGGTACTTTTAGGGTTGGGATTCATATTTTATTATAAAGAGCATTATTCTAGTAAAAAGAACAGTACTTACTTTAAATCTTACAATTTTGAGCCTTTTTTTGGAAATGATTCTTCAGATATGCCGCCGCTTCCAGAGTTAACGAACTTTGATAGAGGTGCGCTAAGAGTTTGTGGAGAATGGGGTGAACAACCTGACGAGGAAAGTTTCAGGATTTTATTAAATTGTCCAGAATATCATAATACAGTGGAAAAGATATATGATAAACTTGACCATCAAGTTATTACACCTAATGCAAGCTTGGAGTTATTTAAAGATGAACTCACACGAATCTGGTTCTCAAATAGCGGTATTGAAAAAGAAACTACAGGATTTGGGCATATTTTCTGTGGTAGTGTGGACAGATTGGGGTTAGGAGGTATGCACTTTGTAGGGAGATACGTTGAAGCTCAAGAAAATAAATGGGCAGGAGCAATATGGAAGAATAAATCACTTTGTAATAAATTGGATATCAAGCCACCAGTTTATACGTTTGGTATGCAGTATTTAGCTCAAGATGGAAAAGTTGGGGTAAAGTGTCCGAATGGGTATGCTTATAATCTTCATGCTGATGATATCTTGATTGCAGCAACTAAGGCATTTAAGGGATTAGGAAAGGATGGAATGTGCTTGTACAAAATGGAGAACGATGATTATCAATCAGTGTTTGTAAGAAAAAATGACGCTATATTAACATTTTATCCTGATTTGACACCGAAGTGCAGTGATAAAAGTACTAATTGTAGTTGTGTAAGGTAATGCAAGTAACTAAACAACCATTTACTAAGATGCATGGCACTGGCAATAATTTTGTTATCATAGATTCACGTTTAACGGAAGATCTGAGTTTAGACTACAAAGAAATCGCTGATCGTGAGTACTGCGATCAGGTTATAGTGATCACTAACTCCAATGTAGCTGATTGTTTTATGCATGTTTACAATTCTGATGGCAGCAAAGTTGAAACTTGTGGAAATGCAGCTCGTTGTGTTGGATATTTAATGATGTCAGAGAAGGATACTGAATTTGCAACCATTGAGCTGATCAATAAACATATTTTGGAATGTTTTAAGGCAGGGGATAAAATTATCCGGGTAGATATGGGAAAACCACTATTGAAGTGGTATGAAATTCCTCTATTTGTTGAGTGTGATACTCTTCATTTACCTATAGAGTTTGAGATGCTGAAGGATCCAGCCGCGGTTAACATTGGCAATCCTCATATGATTTTTTTTGTTGATAACATAGATAAAATACCACTGCAAAGTTTAGCTCCACAGTTGGAGAATCATGCATTTTTTCCTCAGAAAACTAATGTGAGTATTGCACAGATAGATCAATCTGGAGAAATAAACCTCAAGGTTTGGGAAAGAGGTACAGGTATTACAGCTTCGTGTGGAAGTGCAGCATGTGCAACTTTTGTTGCATCTGTATTACGTGGATATATTACTAACAAGCAAACTTCAGTAAATTTGCCAGGAGGCAAATTATTAATTGAGTGGACAGGTAACAATGTTTTTATGACTGGTGAAGTGGAGTTTCTATATTAGCTCCTTGCATGCTTTAATAATGCTATTGCATCCAACTTCCAGTTGTTCTAGAGAAGTAGCGTAAGAAATTCTAATAAAGTTTTCTGCACCAAATGCAATTCCTGGCACTACAGCAACTAAATGGTCTTCAAGTAAATATTCAGTGAAGTCCAAATCGTTACTTATTACCTTGCCGTTTTTTGTTTTTTTGCCTACCAAGGCTTCACATGACACAAATAAATAAAATGCACCCTGTGGGATGGATACTGAAAGCCCTGGAGCAGAATTTAATTTTTCTACCATGAAATCCCTGCGATTTTTAAAAGTCGTTGTTCTTTCTTGCAGAAAACTGTGATCTCCATTTAAAGCTTCTGTTGCTGCAGCTTGTGCTATAGAATTAGGATTTGATGTGCTTTGAGATTGTAATGTTGAAATCGCTTTGACTACATCACTTTTGCCTGCGATGTATCCTATTCTCCAGCCGGTCATTGCGTAGGCTTTTGATACACCATTTACAACAAACACTCTATCGTAAAGTTTTGGTTCAACTTGAGCGATGGTGAAAAATTTCTCATCATATATTATGTGCTCATAAATATCATCTGTAACAACATTTACATGCGGATGTTCGAGTAGTATCTTAGATATATCTTTTAATTCGTCATATGTATACACAGCTCCCGCTGGATTGTTTGGCGAATTGATAATCAACCACTTTGTGTTCTTAGTGATTTTACTTTCTAAGAGTGTTGGCGTTAGCTTGAAATTTTTTCCACATTCAGCTATTACTGATACACCACCAAAAAGATTAACCATATCAATATATGATACCCAATATGGGGCAGGAATAATAACTTCATCACCTAAATTAATAGTAGCCATAAATAAGTTAAACAATACCTGCTTAGCACCGGTGCCCACGCAGATTTGATTGGGCTTGTACTTTAATTCATTATCTCTCTCTAGTTTTCTGATTATTGCCTCCTTTAATTCACGCGTTCCATCAACTGCTGTGTATTTTGTTTTACCTTCGTTAATTGCCTGAATTGCAGCCTTTTTTATGTGATCTGGAGTATCAAAGTCTGGCTCCCCTGCGGCTAAAACACAGATTTTTTTTCCTTCACTCTTTAATTTATTTGCTTTGTCAGTGACAGCAAGTGTAGGTGAAGGCTTTATTAAAGACATTCTCTCTGCAAGGTATGACATAATCTTAATTCATATAAATCCTAATAATAAACTTTGCACAGCAAAAAATCTAGAGTTTTGTACGTTGAAATTACACAACGAATTAGTCTTAGGTTGCAAGTTGCTTTATTAAGTAGACCATCTGCGAAACAACAAAATAATAGTCTAGAATTTTATTAGGGTACAAAAAAGCACTACCATGTCTAATTTTGTTTCTGTACGACTCTCTAAACAAGATAATTTTTTAAAAATATGATCAAAATAGACTTTTCTATGTTTTTTTGTTTTGCAGAAGGTCTAGAGTCAATATTAGAGGGAACACAGCCGGCTCACATTTTTTATAGATACTGTAAAGTTAATATATTTTATTATTTTCTTTACTATTGTGAGTGTTGTTAATATAATATTTATATATTAAATAGTATAGTGAGGAAATGTATGGTACTGATAATATAAGAGATATGTTTAAAAATTTGAGTGAATTAGCTTATAGGAAACAAAGCAAAGAGTTTGCGGAGAAATTTAACAACCTTTATCAAAGAAACAAGTATATAGAACATGTTAAAAGGGAGAAAAATGCTAGTGTTATGTATAACATACTAAATGCAACGAAAAATATTGGAATATTTAATCAATTGCTCCAAGAGGATAAAGATTTTGCATTTAATGTGCTAGATTACTCTAGTTCTCAGATAACTTTATTTAAAACTCTGTTCTTTAAGCTAAATCAACATGAAGGTGAGTATATAGAACATATTAAAAGGGAGAAAAACGCTGGTGCTATATATGGCATACTAAGTGCAACGAAAAATATTGGAATATTTGGTCAATTGCTCCAAGAGGATAAAGATTTTGCATTTAATGTGCTAGATTACTCTAGTTCTCAGATAACTTTATTTAAAACTCTGTTCTTTAAGCTAAATCAACATAAAGGTAAGTATATAGAACATGTTGAAAGGAAGAAAAACGCTGGTGCTATGTATAGCATACTAAACGCAATGAAAGATGCTAAAATATTTGGTCAATTGCTCCAAGAGGATAAAGATTTTGCATTTAATGTGCTAGATTGCGCTAGTCCTCGAGCAACTTTGTTATTTAAAACTCTGTTCTTTAAGCTAGATCAACATGAAGGTGAGTATATAGAACATGTTAAAAGGAAGAAAAACGCTAGTGCTATGTGTAACATACTAAACACAATGGAAGACGCTGAAATATTTGGTCAATTGCTCCAAGAGAATAAAGATTTTGCATTTAATGTACTAGATCGCTTTAATTCTCAGACAACTTTATTTAAAACTCTGTTCTCTCAATTAGATGTTAAACAACAAGAAGATTATAAAACACACTTAAAGAAAAGAAAAACTGCCACTGCCAAATATATTCTAGAAAACTTTTATACTACAATAAAAACTGCAGAGAGTACCATAAGTAGTGAAATAGAAGGATTATCTCATATTAATGGTGCTTTAACAGAAACTGCAGGGAGTACCGTAAGTAGTAAAGAAGATGTGTTTACTTATGGAGATTATGTGTTTACTTATGGAGAGATGGTAGAGTTCATAGAAAAATTATCTCATAATGGTACTTCTTTAAAAGATCCGTTAACTTCTGAGGATATGGAAGAATTGAGACAAGCAGTATCTAACGTGTTAAATTCTAGGGAACAAGATGATGGTTCTTCTCAAAGTAATTCAAATAGTTCAGAAAGTAATATAGTTTCCTTTGCTAAGGAATCAGAGCTTGATAAGTTAGCTTCAAATAAAAGAAAACGTGATGATTTACTCGATTGTGGAGAAGCGTTACCTAATAGTTTTGATGGCAATCAGCGGCCAGCAAAGTGTCAATGTACATTAAGTTGTGAAGACATATTAGAACTACCTGATGAATTGTTATGTTTGACAACCGTAGAGCAATGGGAAAACGAGAGCTTGCAAGTCAGAAAGTGGTAGTTGAAAATGTGATTTTTGTTTGCTGAAAAGATTTAAAATTATCGCAGACCGCTATCGAAATCGGAGAAAACGTTTTGGTTTAAGGTTCAATTTAATTGCTGGAATTTATAACTTTGAGCTTCCCATATGAATTTTGAAAGAGGTTTAATAGCGATACTTTTATCAAAAAGTGAAAAAAAGCTAGAATTTTTTAGTTGTGGTCAAAAAATTGATTGGCGATTTTTTCATCACATCTACTGCAAAAACACGCGTGGAAGGATTTTTTGGTGTCTCTAATTCGCTTTTTAATGAATCTGAAGGAGTCTTTCTTAATTTATCTAATATGTTTTGTTGTGTGTGTTTTTCTTCAATACAGCTATCCCAGTATTTTGATAAATCAGGAACTAATGTTGAGGGGTCTTTACCTTGTAAACATTCTGGCTTTGTTTTGCCTATTTTAACCATTCCCTGTATTAACACTTTAGCACAGTCTTGTTTTCCTTTGTAAATGGCTAACTTCAAGAGAGTTTTTTTATTGTCTTTCTGAAAATCAAAGTCAATTTTTCTTTTAATGCATTGGTATACAAGGTATTTTATCATGCCTAACTGACCTTCTAGAACAGCAAGGTGTAAAGGTGTGCGTTCTTTTGTGTTCAAGGCGTCTAGGTTAGCCTTATTTTCCACCAAGAATACAACAATGTCTTGGTGATTTTTATGCACAGCAAAATGTAGAGGGGTATACTTGTTAATATCTAAAGCATTTACATCAGCGCCTTTTTCTCTTACTAAATACATGGCTACACTCAGATGACCTTGTGTTACAGCCAAATGTAAGGGGGTGAATTTATTGGCTTCTAGAACGTCCACATAAGTTCCAAGTTCTATTAGATACTCCACCACATCTAAATTACCATTTGAAGCAGCGTAGTGTAAAGGTGTCATTCTATTGCAATTCCTGGTATAGAAATTTGCACCTTTTTTATTGACAAGGTACTTTAACATGTCTAATCTGCCAAGACTAGCTACTATATGTATAGTACTATCCCCATTATTATTAATTATCTCGTCTATATTTTTTAAATTGTCCACAAGCTGTATGAACTGATCAAAGTTATTTTTATTTATGGCTTTTTCTATCATCCCCCAATCTATCATTTAGCCTCCTCAAGTGTAATTTACTACTAAAAATTATATGCTAAATTAATTATTTAATCTATAAAATTCAATAACAATTCACATACGTGGCAAAGGTTGATAGTATTAATTAAGAGAAACAGTTGTATAGTTATGCCAAAGCGCACGGATATAGAATCCATATTAGTAATAGGAGCTGGGCCGATAGTAATAGGTCAAGCATGTGAGTTTGATTATTCTGGAACTCAAAGTTGTAAAGTACTAAAAAGTGAAGGGTATAAAGTAATTTTGGTGAACTCAAACCCTGCGACTATCATGACAGATCCTGAATTTTCTGATGTAACCTACATTGAACCAGTACTTCCAGAAATAGTGGAAAAAATCATTATCAAAGAAAAACCTAATGCAATATTGCCAACAATGGGAGGGCAGACTGCGTTAAATTGTGCGATGAAGCTAGCGGACAATGGAGTACTAGATAAACACAATGTAGAGTTGATAGGGGTCAATAGAGAAGCAATTAAGAAGGCGGAAGATAGAGAACTATTCCGTCAGGCTATGGATAGAATAGGCCTAAAGTATCCAAAAAGTATTATTATAAAGACAGAAGAGCAAATAAAGGAAGCTTTAAATTACATAGGACTACCCGCAATCATTCGCTCATCATTCACACTTGGAGGTGCAGGTAGTGGTATAGCCTACAATAAAGAAGAATTTGTTTATATTACAAATAATGCCTTAAAAAGTTCGCCTATAAGCGAAGTTCAAATAGATGAGTCCATTATTGGATGGAAAGAATATGAGATGGAAGTGATCCGTGATTGTAAGGGTAATTGTATAGTGGTGTGCTCAATAGAAAATGTTGATCCGATGGGGGTGCATACAGGAGATAGCATTACTGTTGCTCCTGCACTCACTCTGCGTGATGCAGAGTATCAGCAAATGAGGAATGCTTCTATAGCAGTGTTAAAAGAAATTGGCATCAACGCTGGTGGTGCAAACGTGCAATTTGCAGTTAATCCTGAAGAAGACGGTAGCTTAGTTGTTATTGAAATGAATCCAAGAGTTTCTCGTTCTTCTGCACTTGCCTCGAAAGCTACAGGATTTCCTATTGCAAAAGTTGCAACTAAGCTTGCTATCGGTTATTCACTTGATGAAATACGCAACGATTGTGCACCAATAATACCTGCTTCATTTGAACCAGCTATTGACTATATTGTTACTAAGATACCGCGATTTGAGTTTGAGAAATTTAAGGGCACAAACTGTGAATTATCAACTTCCATGAAATCAGTGGGAGAGGTTATGTCCATAGGTCGCACTTTTAATGAATCACTGCAAAAGGCTTTACGTTCTCTTGAAACAGGACTCACAGGGTTAGATGAGATATTTCCTAAAGATATTGATAATGACTATATAAGATCCCAGCTAGCTAGATTACTGCCAAATAGACTATTGATCATTGCTGATGCGATACGTTTTGGGATAAGTGTGGAGGAAATAAAAGCGATTACTGGCTATGACCTTTGGTTCTTACAGAATATACAGCAAATTATTTTAACTGAAGAAAAGATTAAAGAAGATGGCCTACCCGAAACTGCCTGTGAAATATTACAGCTAAAAAAAATGGGTTTCTCGGACGCAAGGTTAGCAAAATTAAGCTCTAAAAAAGTGGAGCAGATTGAAGAAATGAGGAAGAGGTTTGATATAAAACAGGTTTACAAGCGTGTGGATACTTGTGCGGCTGAGTTTGAATCTAGCACTGCTTACATGTATGGCTGCTACGAGGGTGATACTGTCAATAAAACTGAGTGTGAAGCACATGTGTCTGATCGAGATAAAGTTGTGATTTTAGGCAGCGGGCCAAATCGTATTGGTCAAGGTATTGAGTTTGACTACGCATGTGTGCATGCAGTTGCTGCAGCAAAAGAGCTGGGATTTGAAACGATAATGATTAACTGTAATCCTGAAACTGTTTCAACTGATTATGATACTGCTGATCGTTTATATTTTGCACCGCTAGTAATAGAAGATGTACTTGAAATACTTGAGAAAGAGCAAGAAAATGGCACGTTGGTGGGGATAATAGTTCAAATTGGAGGACAAACGCCTTTAAAGTTAGCAAAAGTGCTTCACAAGAGAGGTTTTAAAATTTTGGGTACCTCATTTGGTTCTATAGACCTTGCGGAAGACCGCATGAAATTCAAAAACCTTGCTCTGAAGCTGAACTTAAAACAGCCTGCAAATTCTATCTGTTACTCAGCTGATGAGGCTTTAAGTTGTGCGGATAAGGTTGGCTTTCCACTGCTGGTTAGGCCATCCTATGTCTTGGGTGGTCAGTCTATGTCGATACGGTACGATATTGAGAGCTTTAAAGAATATCTTTTAAGTCACGCTAAAGTTTTTGAATATGGTCCACTGTTGCTTGATAAGTTCTTAGTTAACGCGGTTGAAGTTGATGTTGATGCTGTATGCGACGGCGAGAATGTTTTTATTGCAGGGATTATGGAGCATATAGAAGAGGCTGGTGTCCACTCGGGTGACTCAACATGCTCAATACCAACAAATACATTAGATGAGGAAATAATTACGAAAATTAGGTTACAGACTGAAAAGATAGCTTATGCGTTAGAAGTAGTGGGTCTGATGAACATTCAATTTGCTATTCAAGAAAGTAGTGTATACGTACTTGAGGTGAATTTAAGAGCCAGCCGTACTATACCTTTTATTTCTAAGGTAATTAATATACCCATCGCAAAACTTGCCACTCAGGTGATTTTAGGTGAAAAATCAATTCAAGAAAATAGAACATTTAATTACTTTGCTGTTAAAGCTGCAGTTTTCCCTTTCACGCGATTTCCAGGAGCGGATATTCTGCTTGGTCCAGAGATGAAGTCGACAGGAGAAGTTATGGGCATTGACTCATCATTTGAAGCTGCACTTGCAAAAGCACACATGGCGGCAGGGCATAAGTTACCAACAGAAGGTGCTGCGTTAATTTCGGTGAAGGATGATGATAAAGAGTCTATAGTGGTGGTTGCACGCATGTTAGCTGATTTGGGGTTTAAAATTTATGCAACTAAAGGTACGGCTTTATATTTAAATAACAGTGGCATCTTTGCAGAAGCCGTAAATAAAGTGAGGGAAGGAAGGCCTCACATAGTAGATATGCTAAAGGATGGGAAAATAGACTTAGTTATCAATACTTCTAAAGGTGTGAAATCAGTGTCAGATAGTAAAGACATCAGGAGAACTGCAATTTTACAGAACATAGCATATAGCACTACCACTTCTGGAAGTAGAGCCTTAGTAATGGCTATTAAATACATTAAAAATAGTGAGTTGGAAGTAAAATCTTTACAAGAGTATTTTAGGTAAATTTGAGTTTATTTAAATTATATGTTATTCTATAAAAATTATAGCGGGGAATAAATGGATAAAGAGCAAGCTTTAAAAGTATTAGGCATAAGATCAGAAAGTCCTAATGAAGAAGAGTTAAAAAAGGCGTATAGGCTTCGAGCGATAATTTATTACATTGATGAGCACTCAGGTGACCAAAATAAAGAAGGGCAAGCAGAAGCATTTAAGAAATTAGAGATAGCATATAGTTTTCTTATGCATGAAAAATCTGAGGAAGAAATTAAGCAATTTATTCATGGTGTATATAGCTGGTGTAGCTCTAAATATAGAGAGTTACATAAAGTATATCAACATTCTGGAATGAAGCTTGAGGGTGAAAAGACTGTGGAGGAGTTGTCAGATTTAGCTTGTTGGGCTATTTTATCTCGTGATAAAGAATTGTTGAGTGAGCTGCATAGTAGGTATCCAAATGGTAAAAATGGTGATTACTTAAATAAAGAAGTACTTGATGGTCAGACACCATTGCATTTATCAGAAAAAATTAAGGAATTGAGAGAAAATAATGATTCTGTACGGTCGAGAGCAGATACTAATTGCAATGGAAAATCTAACAGCAAGAAGGAAAAGCTGTTGGGTGTTCCAAATCACTGGAAAGCAATAGGATATTTTTTATGTGCGGCATTGTGTGTATATTGTAACGTGAAGGTCATCAATGCATTCTTTGCTCATCAAACAACACCTGGTTCAATTCTAAAAGTGTCTATATGGTCATCGATTTTTGCTATTTGTGCAGTATATTGCACATGTAAAGGTTTATATGTTATGTTCCCTACCCCATCACCTGAAGTTGATGAAAACAAAAACATACCTTCTTCTGAACTTAGCGATCTTCATGACAGTAAGACAAATAACACACCATCAAAGATTGTATAGCTATAAAAGTAATGGCTAAGCTTTTTTACCGATTACTACAACATCGTCACTTACGAAGGAATAATCAGGTACAGCCATGTTTTTTGGTGCAGGGCCACCAATGACTCGACCAGACGTGTCGTAATATGAGCCATGGCAAGGGCAAAACCAACCATTACCATCTTTTGTTTCATGATCAATTGGAACGCATCCAAGGTGAGTGCATATTCCTTCAATAATCAACCATTCATCTTTGCCTTTGCATACTCTTTGTTCATCTGCCTGAGGATCTCTTAAAGTATTGACATCAACAGCCCTGGCAGCTTCGATCTCCTGCTTAGTGCGCCTACGAATAAAGACTGGTTTACCCCGCCATTTGACTTTTGTTCCTTTTCCTTCTTGAATTCCAGATAGATTAACTTCCAATGTAGACATCGCTAAAACTTCGTCAGAGGGACCTAATGACTTGAGTAATGGCCAGACTCCGCTTGCAGCTCCAATGCCTGCCATAGCACATGTAGTTAAAGTAATAAAATCTCTTCTTTTTTTACTTTTGCATGGTACTTCTCCATTTTTGTTTATTGGAAGCGTCTTTTTAGTTACCATTGACCTTAACTTAACTACATTTAATATATTGTAGTGAAAATACTTTAAATTAATCAACAAAAACTTATACACTTTACTTTTAGGTAGGTGATGATTAGTAAAGAAGCCGTAATAGAAAGCTTAAAGAATGTAATAGATTCAGAAAGCGGAAAAGATGTTGTATCTCTGGGTATTGTGTCTTCTATTGTCATCAAGGAAGGACATGTAGGATTTGCGCTTGAAACACAAATAGAAACGTTGAGGAAACGATGTGAACAAGCTGTTAAATTGGTACCAGGCGTTGCAAAAGTGACTGTAGTAGCTGCAGGCAAAAGGCAATCCAAACTAAATATTGAGGGTGTGAAAAAGATAATTGTTATTGCATCAGGTAAAGGAGGTGTGGGAAAATCCACAGCCGCGCTTCACATTGCATTGTCTTTAGTAAAATTAAATTATAAAACAGCACTGGTTGATGCAGATATATATGGCCCTTCAATTCCTCGTATGCTTGGTGCTGAAGGGGTAAAACCAGAAATACGCGATGGAAAAGCTATTCCTATTGAAAAGCATGGACTGCAGAGCATCTCTATCGGTTATTTTATTGATAAAGATCGTGCAGCTATATGGCGTGGACCTATGGTTACAAAGGCACTGTATAACTTATTGATAGGAAGTAGATGGTCTGATATAGATTACTTAATAATTGATACACCGCCTGGAACCGGGGATGTACACTTAAGCCTCGCAGAGAAATTTAATTTAACCGGCGTAATTATAGTTTCAACACCGCAAGAGTTGGCATTAGCTGATGCTCGTAAAGCTCATGATATGTTCAAGAAATTGAATGTACCAATTATTGGCATCATAGAGAATATGAGCTACCTTATCCACAATGGCTCAAAAATTTATGTGTTTGGACAAGAAGGAGCAAAAAAGATGTCAGAAGAATTAAAAATCAAACTGCTAGGTAAAATACCTATAGATCCACAGATCTGTCAAGTATCAGATTGTGGAGATCCCCTAATGTTAAGTAAGGATTTAGCGGAGATTTATAAGGATATTGCTCAATTCAGCTTTCATCTTTGTTGTTGAGTGTATTAAAAGATAAGTATAATTCATTCGCTTATTAGCATAAGTTATCAAATTTTTAATAATTTATATTATATAATTAAAATATATTTATCTTTAAATGGAGACAATTATGAGTGAAGAAACAGCAAGTATAGAAGTTATCGAAATTATAGCTAAAATTGCTCGGGATATTCCGGATATTAAAAAGTTAATAAATGCAAACCTGAAAAACGATAATAGTGAAATAAATTTTGAAAATGAAAAAGAAGTGATTACATTCTTGAAAGAAAATCCGCATATAGTTAACAATGTAGCAAAATATTGTGGTGAAAATACTGAAGCATTTGTAGAAGTCCTTAAACAATGTAGGCGAATTGACAGCAATAATATTGTAATACAGAAAACTAGCAGTCTTGGTAAACAGATTCTTGCAGGAACTGCTGGAGCAGTAGTGGGAGGAATAATAGGAAATCTAATGGGTTCAAACATGGGAGCAATAGGCACAGGGTTAACTGTTGCAGGACCTACTATAGGTTTTGTTGTAGCGGGAATAGCAGCGTTGTTAGCAGTTGCTGTTGTTGGTTTTGCCATCTATAAGTCTAGGAACAACATAAAAGGTGGTGTAGATGACGCAGGGAAGAAAGTTAAACACCTTTTAAAAAACGTTATTGATAAGTTATCGCCTTATCCATCTCATGCAGTTGATTATCTTGCAGCACTTGAAGCTAAGCACGTTCAAAAAGATTTATTTGGAAAATTGGGAGGTCAAGGGGAATTTAATAACTATTTACTTACAGATGGTGGTGCCTTTGTAAAACAATACCTTTTAAATGAAGAAGGATATAAAGCTCTGAAAAGTGTATTAAAGGAAGGAGAAATTACCTTACAAGGTGACAAAAAGCTAACGTTAAAAGACTTGGAAAGGCTGAAAAGAAAAGGTAACAGTGTGTTTAAAAGAGATCGGGAAGCATTTGAAGAAGAATTAGAAAAATTCGCGCAAATAATGAGTGAGGAGGGTAAAAGCACAAGAAGTGAAATTGAGAGTAAGCAAGATAAAATGTATGCGCAAAGCAAGAAAAAAGTAGGTCCTGCTCCTATCTCGATACTATATTCTGGATCAATAGCAAACAACGAGTTTTTAGCTAAGATTGATGAAGGTATACGTAAAGATGTTAAAGCATTATTAGAGAAAGTTGCCGGATTTGATGAGAAGCTTAGAGGACAGTTTTATAAAGCTGCTGAAGAAGATCTAGAAGTGGAGGGTTTGAGCTACTTGGAAACTGCTAATTATGCTGGGCTAAGTAATGCATTGAAAGGAGTGCAAGAAAATATTGACAACCTGCATAACGAGGCTGATAATCTTCAAGCAAAGCAAAATGAAGAAAAAAGCCTTACAGGGCGTGCAGGAAGTATACTGAACAATGTTCTGTCATTTCGTCCATTTAGCAAAGAACAAAGCCTATAATAGATCATTAACAAACCAACCTGGGCTTTATGCCCAGGTCTCTAAATTTTTTCTGCCAACAGCGACTCGCTAAAAAAAATATTAACATCATCGATAATATTATCAATATTTTGTACATTGATAGATTGGTCGATTCTTCTGATAAGATTAGATAAAACTTTCCCGGGGCCGATTTCAATACATTTACTTATGCCGCAATTTGCCATATATGATACCATCTCTCTCCATCTAACTCTGCTTACAATTTGTTTAGCAAGTAGAATTTTTATGATCTTTGGATTGCTCTCTGCTTGGGCTGTAACATTTGATATTACTGGCACTATTGGAGGATTAACTTCGACATCATTTAAGAACTCTAGCATTGTTTCATCAGCTGGTTTCATAAGAGATGAATGAAAAGGTCCGCTGACTTGTAATTTTATTGCTCTCTTAACGTTTGAGTTTTTAAGTATATCAGCTAGCATTTCAAGTGCCCTTATTGTCCCGCTTACCACCACTTGTCCACCACCGTTATCATTTGCAACTTCACACACTTCATTAATCTGAACTAGTTTCAATATGTTTTCAACTTCGCTTATTTCTGCGCCTAATAGCGCTACCATACCGCCTTCACACTTGGTGGTCGCTTCATGCATTGTTTTACTGCGTACTTGCAATAGTTTTGTTGTTGCTTCAAGGGTGAGTGCACCTGCAGCACACAATGCTGTGTATTCACCAACTGAGTGTCCACACACATATTTAACTTGCTGATCAGAGAAAAGAGATTTACCAAACACATACTCCATAACACGTAAGGTAGCGATTGATACCGTCATTATAGCTGGCTGAGCATTTTCTGTGAGAGTTAGCTCCTCAATGGGGCCATTGAAAATTATATCGGATATTTTTCTGTTCAGTACGTTATCGACTTCATCAAACACCTGTCTAGCAACAGAAAATTCACTGTATAGGCTTTTTCCCATTCCCACATATTGAGAGCCTTGACCTGGAAAAATAAAAATCATAAAGTCCTTAATTTATCTATTATTGATTAAATATATTATTTAACTTATTGTCAATAGAAGTGCTACTAATATACACACCCAATTGCTTCACTAACGTTATTAAATCCATCTTTTCTTACTAATCCTGCAAGTTCTAGGTTAATTTTGTTTACTATTTTAGGTCCATTGTATATCAGAGCAGTATATAACTGCACTAAAGAAGCTCCAGCTTTAATCTTTTCATATGCATCGGCACCACTTGTAATCCCTCCGCATCCTATCAGCAATATTTTACCTCCGGTAAGTTTATACATGTCCTTCAGCAACTCAGTTGAAAGCTTAAATAGCGGCCGGCCACTGAGTCCACCAGCTTCATTTTGATGGGAATGCAAATTATCCCTACAAACGGTGGTGTTACTCACTATCAACCCATTAACCTTGTATTCCAGAGCTAGTTCAGCGATATTTTCCCTTGTGTGTTGATCTATGTCCGGTGAAATCTTAAGCACTATGGGTGTAGTTGTTTGTATACTGCTGCGAATAGTTTGCAGCAATTCTGATAATTGTTGTTTATCGTGTAAGTTACGCAAATTAGGGGTGTTGGGAGATGAAATATTTAATGCTATATAGCTGCTTTTGCTATGTACCTTTTTTATTAACTCGATGTAGTCACTAATCTGATCTTTTGATGTGCTATTTCTTCCTATGTTAATACCAAAGGCACAATTTACTTTATCGATCTGCTTGAGAAAATAATCTATGCCTTTGCTGTTAAATCCCAATCTATTGATTATAGCTTGATCTTTTGTTAGCCTGAATATTCTTGGCTTTTTGTTTCCGTATTGTGGCTTTGGAGTGACAGTCCCAACTTCAACAAATCCAAACCCAAGTGATAACATGGGCTTTATGACTTCCGCATTTTTATCAAAACCAGCAGCTAATCCTATCGGGCTTCTAAGTCTTTTGCCGAAAAAGTCTACACTTAAAGATTCAGGTAATGCTTTAGGCTTACCATAGGGTAAATTTTTCAATGCTGTAATTGCTAAAGAATGAGCAGCTTCTGGTGGTAGTAGAAATAATAATTTGTGCAACATTTTGCCTTTTACAATCAATGTACTATACTTACTAAGAAAGGTCCAGCTAATTGAATGTTAGTACGAAACAGTCGTAGGCCATTGGTGGGAACAATTCCTATTAATGGTGCAAAGAATGCTATCTTACCGATAATGGCAGCAAGTGTGCTGTGTGATTCTCCAGTTGCTTTATTTAATGTCCCTAACTTAACTGATGTGCAGTCAATGTTAGCATTATTGAGAAATCTTGGTGCAAATGTAAATTTTATATATAATAAAGACTGTAAAGCAAATCACACTTTGGAAATTAGCTGTGATAATATTAGTAATTATATAATATCACGTGAAATTGCAGAGAAATTACGAGCATCTTTTTTAATGTTAGGTCCGATGCTTAGTAAATTCGGTAAAGTGAAAACGGCATTTCCTGGTGGATGTAGTATAGGAAAGCGCCCAGTTGATATGCATATAAAAGCACTTGAAAAAATGGGTGCCAAGATTGAAATAGATGATTTTTACGTAACTGCAACGGTGAAAGAAAGATTACAGGGAGAAGAAATAACTTTTGAAAAAGTTAGTGTTGGTGCAACAGAAAATGTGATAATGGCTGCGATTTTTGCAGAAGGAACCACAGTGATACATAATCCCGCAATTGAACCAGAAGTTCTTGATTTGATAAAATTTCTCAAAGAAATGGGAGCTGATATTAATATTGAAGAGGGGATGATAGTAATAAAAGGGATTGAAAAATTAAATGGTTGCAGCCATAAAATAATACCAGATCGTATAGAAGCAGGCACGTATTCATTAGCAGCTATTATTACCGGTGGTGAGCTAAAATTGGAAGGGGTAAGTCTGCAAGATATAGAATATATTAAGAGTGAATTGAAAACTATAGGTGCTGAAATAAAATTAGCCGAGAATGGTATTATTGTTTCTAGAAAAAATGACTATATTAAGCCCATTAATGTCGCAACAGGTCCTTATCCTGGCTTTCCTAGCGATATGCAACCTCAATTGATGTCTGTGATGTGTTTTGCTGATGGTGTGTCAATAATTGAAGAGAACGTTTTTGAGAATAGATTTATGCATATAAATGAACTAAAGAAAATGGGCGCTGATATTAATATAGAGGATAATAAAGCTACTGTGGTTGGTGTGAGAAAATTAAGAGGTGCTGATTTGTATGCAAAAGATTTAAGATCAACAGCAGCTTTGATTCTTGCTTCGTTGGTTGCTGAAGGTGAGAGTATGATAAATAACTCTGATTATTTACATAGAGGTTACGAAGCATTTAATGAAAAACTAAATTCATGTGGAGCAGATATTTCTTTAAGGTAATTTTATGAATGAAGAATTTTACACTACCAGGCGTGTTACGGTGCAGGAGATAGATGAACTTCTGTACAAGGAGCATAAGGTATTAGATCATGGATTTATTCGGGTGATAGACTATATGGGATCTGATAGTGGCATCGTTCAAGCTGCTCGTGTTTCATATGGAAAAGGGACAAAGCAGATAAATCAAGATGCAGCACTTATCAAGTACTTAATGAGGCACTCTCATACTACTCCGTTTGAGATGTGTGAAATTAAGTTTCACGTGAAACTTCCAATTTTTATTGCGAGGCAGTGGATAAGGCACAGAACTGCAAATGTGAATGAGTATTCAGCAAGGTATTCAATACTTGATAATGAATTTTATGTGCCACAACCTGAACATGTTGCCAAACAATCTGAAACCAATAAACAAGGTAGCGATGAAATTTTTGATCCTGCTACTTCGCAAGGAATAATAAATTCTCTTACAAATGATTCTAATTTAATGTATTCTCACTATGAGCAATTGATCAAGCAAGGACTCGCACGAGAAACCGCTAGAGGTAATCTGACTCTTAATTATTATACACAATTCTATTGGAAAATAGATTTGCATAATCTTCTTCATTTTTTAAAGCTTAGAGCTGACAAGCATGCACAATATGAAATTAGAGCTTACGCTGAAAAAATGCTTGAGCTGGTGAAAAAGTGGGTTCCGCTTACTTATAATGCTTTTGTTGAGTATCGTTTAGAATCAGCTTGCATCTCAAAAAAGGGACTAGAAGTAGTGCGTAAATTAATCAAAGGAGAAAAAGTCACCAGAGAAGAAAGTGATATTGGTCAAAGAGAATGGAATGAGTTAATGGACCTCTTTTAATGAGGCTTTTACGGAATTCATTTCTTATTCAAAAATAAGACCAATCTGGTAAGAAGGCATTTGTAGGAGTAAAAACTAATTTATGCTTCTTCTTTGCTAAATCTACTAAATACAATCTTGAATTATTTGTTGATTCTGTTTTTGTAAAGATAATCTCTCTACCATTTGGTACCCATGCTGGTGATTCAATTTTGTGCCCTTCTGACAGTATACGTTCTTCCTTGCCATCAGGTCTCATTACACCTATATAAAATTTCCCTGATTGAATTTTAGTAAAAGCAATTAGATCACCTTTTGGTGACCAAACAGGTGTTGCATACCTTCCGTTTCCAAAGCTAATTCTTTTAGGTTTTGTGTCCCTTTTGGTGAGATCTATAACATATAGTTGTTGACTGCCGCTGATATCAGAGCTGAAAACCATATATTTTTGATCTGGGGAAAGGGAAGGAGAAGTATTGATTGCTGAACTTTTAGTAATTTTAGTTGTGCGCTTATTTTTTAAATCAAGGGATAATATATTTGTTTTGCCATCAAGCGAATGAGAAACGAGCAGTGTTTTTCCGTCAGGCGAAAATCTTGGTGCGGAAACAACTCCCTCAAATGTGCTAATTGTGGATTCATTGTTATTTACTAAGCTTCTTAGCATTATGTGACTTACACCATCTACATATGACACATAGATAACGCTTTTTCCATCTGGTGAAAATCTTGGCGTTGAGACAAATTTATCACCATTTGTTAGATATTTTACATTACTTCCATCGCGATTCATGATTGCAATCTTGCGTATTGATTTATTGTTGCTGTCCTTTTCTTCTGCAATGTAAGTAATCTTAGTGCTAAAATGTCCTTTTTCACCAGTAAATCTGCTATGTATTTCATCTGAGATAGAGTGAGCAATTTCTCTCCAGTTTCTTTTTGAAAAAATCATAGATTTACTGACTAGTTCCTCTCCAGTGAAGGAATCGAGTAAACGAAATGATAATTTCATTTTTGTTTCTGATATTTTATTTAGATCTATTATAGCTAATCCATCGTTGTCTGTTGCTTTTAGATTAAATAGACCACAGCTAGAGAGATTTTTTTTTATGGTTTCAGTAATGTTTTGACTTAATTTATCTTCTAGCTCCATTTTAGAAGAAATAATAAGATTAATCTTATCAGTAGTATTTTTCTTTATGTCAACATATAGGACATCTTGTGCAAAACAAGGAACAGATAATAAAAAAAATAATGCAATATTGGCCAGTAATTTCATTTTTTCATTTAAACCTGTTCTATTTGGACCTCAACTATAGGTTTGTTTAGTAAATATTTCTTTAATAGGCTAAGTACGGATTGTTCTATTTTATTTTTTATTTTTTTTGTTTGTAATAAACTAAATGCCGCCTCCACCTTTTCAATAATTTTTTGCATAATAAGTTTATCTTCCGGTAATTCAAGAACACCAGGTGCATATACTTTAGGTTTAGCAAGTAGTTTGTTCTTTTTGTTGACAACTGCTGTAATTACTACTACACCAGCGTCTCTCATTTTGCGACGCATTTTTATAACGTGGCTTTCTGGACGACGTAACAACTTACCATCAATACCGAAATAATCAACTTCGATTGAATCAATTTTTTCTCCATTATCTAAGTTAATAATGTCTCCCGGCTTAATCATTATTGCTTTTGCTACACCACACTCTTTAGCAAATTTAACATGTGCTTGTGTGTGAATATATTCACCATGTACTGGTATAGAAAGTTTAGGCCTTATCAAAGAATACATCTCCTTTAGCTCTTCTCTTGTTGGATGTCCAGAAGCATGTATGTGTTCCGTTTTTTCAGTTATAACCTCAACCCCCATCTCAATAAAGGCATTGAACATATTGTGTACGCGAGTGTCATTACCAGGAATGATTTTTGAGGAGAAGATTATAGTATCACCTTGGTGCATTTTGAATACAGGATGACTTTTTGTTGCAAGTTTTGCAGTTGTTGCCAGCGTTTCACCTTGACAGCCAGTGCAGATCAGAACAAGTTTTTCTCTCGGTAGGTTGACAGCCTCTTTTGCCTCTAAGAATTCAACAGAGTCAGTTAGATATCCACTATCCCGTGCAACTTTTACTATTCTCCATAAAGATCTTCCTAGTAGGACCACCTTCCTGTTGAGAGCGTGTGCAGCTTGATATATGGTCTCAATTCGTGCTACGTTTGATGCAAACAACGACACAGCTACCAATTTTTTGGATCTTTTCATTATATTGTAAAGGTTATTATAGATATCTCCTTCTGACTCAGGGCCATGCTTGGCTAATACATTCGTTGAATCAGAGATTACAGCAAGTAGGTCACCTTTCTCGCCAATTTCTTTAAGGCGTTTAAGGTTGGAAGTTAAACCGATTACTGGATTAGGATCAAATTTCCAGTCACCTGTATGTAACGCTTTTCCTACTTCGGTGCTGATTAATATCGAGTTTGCCTCTGGAACTGAGTGAGTAACGTTAATGAACTCAATAGTAAATGGATCCAGATCTAAAGTGCCATTTACGTCAATTTCTTTTATAGGAATTTTTTCTTCTAGACGAAGTTCTTTGAGCTTCTCCCTTAGAAAATTGACTGTAAATTTGGTTGTAAATATTGGACATTGGAGTTCTTCCCATAAATGTGGCACAGCACCACAGTGGTCTTCGTGTGCATGTGTGATGATCAGTCCAAGCAAATCTTTTTTTCTCTTGGTGATAAAACTTATATCAGAAATCAGCAATTCAATGCCTGGCATTGTTTCATCCGCAAAACCAACACCAAGATCTATCATAACCCATTTACCTTGGTAATGATATAGACTAACGTTCATTCCAATTCTTCCTACTCCTCCTAGTGGAAGAAATAAGAACTCATTTTTATTTATATTCATTAATTTTAAACCATTTAAAGCTTCAGAATAGCAAAACTTCCCTTTTTAATAAAGAGATTTTAAAAAGACGGGAAAATCAGCCTTTTTATTATCCTATTAAAATCATATTTAAAATAGTATTTACAAATAATCAATTATTATATTGTAGAGATACATTATTAGTATTGCAAATTATGTCTAACAATAAATACATCTTGCGGCTTCATTACAATAGGGCTCCAGATTTTCTTTATAATGAAAATCTTGACTACGAAGTGATTAAAAATAGCGCTGGTAGTAATCCAGTAGGTAATATTGTAGCATTATATGATGAGACATTTGTTGGTAATTATATTCCTAATCAGCAAACAGATCAGAAAGCAACTCTGTATGGCGCTCTTACTTCTAATGGATGCTACAGTTTTACAAAAAAACAGGACTCCCATACTGGGGAATTCAAATTTCTTGCTCTCTATCCAGAAAAAGTTAGAGCATCAAATACAGAGTCAGTCAAATTTGTGCTTGGAAAGATTAGTAATATCAGAGGTGGTAAATTACTCTGTAAAGCTTTAGACACAGAGGATGGTTTAGTTCTTAAGGGAATGCATAATTCAGTATCTCAGCCAATAAAATGGGATTTTTCTTATGGATTAAAGGGTCTTTCTTTATCTACGCCCAGTAAGACATATGATTTAGCAAAAATTCACCAATGTGGAGAAGGTAACGATCGTTGTGGGAATTTAATCATACCTACAAGTGATATAATTTTTGAAAATGGTAAAACACTAATAAAAGGGAAAGGTTATGTCATAAAAGCAACATTAGAGGGTGTTGCAGAGATATATAGTGTCAAAATCACCATGGGAAACATGATAGAAGAAAGGATAGGAACACTCAGAAAAGGTACTGTTTTAGTTACATTTAACAAAAATGAGAGTGGTAATGAAGTAGTGTTATCGACTGTTGATGAGGTATTTGAATCAAATAAGGGTTTTGAAAAAATTGGTGAATTAGATGTGGATAGTATAGCCTTGCATAGAGATTCAGAAGGAGATTTTAGATATTATTTCTCAGACAAAAAAGGAAACCAAACTTCTAATCCAGGTCTAGTTGAATATTGTAGCAAAAAGGAAAACTGCAGAATGAAGGATTTAAATTTACTTCCTAATTTAAAGACCCACATAAAGAGTGTTTTAGTTTCTGCGGATATAGGTGACAATATAAAAAGCCTTCAGGGTCCTCGAGGTGAACCAGGCCCTCAGGGTGAGCCAGGGATAGATGCAAATCCTCAAGAAGTGGCTACAAAACTGGGCAATGATATTAGTTTTCACAAAAAGATTGTTGTTCATAATATTTTTAAAGAGAGTGTTGCTAGGAGTTTAAAAGAAGATAAAGCATTCCAAGAGAAAATTAAAGGTCCTAAGGGTGAGCCCGGACTAGAGGGTAAACAAGGTCCTCAAGGTCCAGAAGGTAAACAGGGTCCTATAGGTCCTAAGGGTGAGCCTGGACCAGAAGGTAAACAAGGTCCACAGGGTCCTAAAGGTGAACCTGGTCCTATAGGCCCTAAGGGTGAGCCCGGACTAGAGGGTAAACAAGGTCCTCAAGGTCCAGAAGGTAAACAGGGTCCTATAGGTCCTAAGGGTGAGCCTGGACCAGAAGGTAAACAAGGTCCACAGGGTCTTAGAGGTGAAACTGGTCCTATAGGTCCTAAGGGTGAGCCTGGACCAGAAGGTAAACAAGGTCCACAGGGTCTTAGAGGTGAAACTGGTCCTATAGGTCCTAAGGGTGAGTCTGGACTAGAGGGTAAACAAGGTCCTCAAGGTCCAGAAGGTAAACAGGGTCCTATAGGTCCTAAGGGTGAGCCTGGACCAGAAGGTAAACAAGGTCCACAGGGTCTTAGAGGTGAAACTGGTCCTATAG
>JAUEMM010000002.1 GCA_030441635.1 Wolbachia endosymbiont of Tyrophagus putrescentiae | reverse complement strand
CATTACTATCGTAACTTTGGTAATATTGATTGACATATTCCCTAGCTAATTCTGTTTTACCTACACCTCCCAATCCACTAATGGTTGCCATTTGTGATATGACTGTGCATTTACCGCTTTGTATTTTACTGTGTAAATTCCTCAGATCTTGCTTTCTACCTGTAAATGACTTGATCGGTCCTTTTACATTAAAGAAAATCGGTTCCTCTGCTTGTCCGTTATTTTTCCCTATATCAGCTAAATTACTAATTTTTTGGCTTAAATAATTAAAACCTTTTTTATTTTCTTCTCTTCCTTCCTTAATAAATTTTGCAATTTTATTGTTTTGCTGATAGCTTTCTTCATGCAATCTTTTATTCTGTTGTTTTATTTCATCTGTTTTTTCAATTATTTTTGCTTTGGTTTGTTCATAATAACTATCTATGTAACCCAATAATTTATCAAAATCTTCACTAATGCAGTGTTCAATTTCTTTGACATTTTCTATAGCATTTTGCTTTACTTCCTTTATTGCTTCTTTTAAACTACCCTCCAATCGGTCTATATACTGATTACTTACTTCCTTTGCTTTATTTATTTTATTCAATATTTCATTTTTTAGATTTTCTTTCGCTTTCTTATCTAATTTTAAAGTGTATTGATATTTTTCTTGAGGTTGCGTGTCTTCCTGATATTTTACATTTAAATCTTGCAATTCCCATGAAAAACACAGACGGTAACCATACTCGTTAGTATTACTCTTTCCGTCTCTTCTGCTGTAATAGTCATCACTAGCTCCGTCACTTTTGACTGTCACTAATCCTGCCGTATCAAATACTTTTGAAGTATTCCATATGAAACTTCCATTTTGTAAAGTATGTCCTGGCTTAATATGAGGCGCACTTGTTGAAGTATGTTTATATGTTTTTGACTTTCCTAGGATGACTCCCTTAGTAATAAAAGAAGCTGAAAACCCTTCTTCAGGATTATTTTTACTGTAATCAATTACTTTACTTACAGCATCCTCTGCTAACTTTGCCATCGCTCTTTCCCAACTTCCATTTGCTGTAACTTGAACAAATTGGCACTCAAAACTTTGAAAGATATCAATTCCAGCTTTTATTAACTCTTCTGTTGCCCTGCTTTTATTCTCCTTGAAAAAATATAATTGATTGACCAGTTTTTTAAGTTCTTTCCTGTTATCGCTAATATCGAGACTGGCCATCATGCTTTGCAGAACATTGATTCCTACACCGACAGATGTCTTTATTCCTACTGTTTTTATTACACCTTCGCTACCTTTTCCCTTATCAATTACTTTATTTATAAAGCTAGTCCATTTGCCTTGCTTTTCTGTTCGATTTTCTAGTCTTTCATAGTGTTCTGATATATATTTTTCATAAAGAAAAACAAAATTTTCCACAAACAGTATTAACTTTTTTTGCACCTCTTCTTTTTTTGTTGGTATTTTTACCTCAACCTCTTTTACCCTGAGTATTGGATCAAAATGTTCATTTCCTTGAGTCGCTATATGAATAGTGTTTCCATCATTACCATACCACTTCTTTAAAAATTTAGAACCTAACTTGTTTACAATTTGATGAGCCCACATTACTTTCCCATCAAATAAATTACACTTCTCAATAATGTGTAGTTCTATGTTATGTTTTTCACAGATTATCCTTCCTTCAATATCAGGCCTGCCCCATATGGGTGATCTTAACCTTAGTGTATTTGCTGATCCTTGCTCAATATCGATTGCAGTAAATTCAATACAAGAAATGTATTCATTAATCTGTTCCTTTTCATTGCTAAGTGCTTCGTTTAGCCATGAATGTTTATCTTTTAATTGACTTTGTGCATACTCTTTACAAATTTCACGTAGAGATTTTATAGTTAATTCTGCTTCTGGCTTTATCTGTTTTAAACCTTGTGCAACTGAATCAAAAAAACAATCTCCGTTCTTAGCTGCTTTCCCAAATTTCAAATTTTTTGGCAGCTCTGTATCTTGATTGTCACACATAACACCTCACACAAACATACTTAGATAAATATAATATAGCACTTACTAATATAAGCTTAATTTTCACGTATTATTATAGATCTACAAATTAGACTTCTTTCAAAATTGCCAAGGAAAGAAAAAGTAGTATGAAGTAATACATTAAAAATGTATGAAATATAAAGAAATAGAGGTGTTGGAAGAAGAAAAATTCCGACGTTTGACAGGTGTAAAAAAGGGAACATTTGTACATCTTTTTATATACATTATATCAAATCATTATATGGAAATATGTTTCCAATATTTACATTTTACTGTTCTTAAAAAATGGTAAAAAAGTTTCACTACATTGGGGACGCTTTACATAAAGCATACATTGCGGAAAATAATTTACCCGCGCGGCTAAAATATATTGTGGGAAAGCTAGCTAATATTGGGCTATGCTAAATTTAAGGCTGAGAGCAAGCTCAAATTCTCTTCTTACGAGGGAAGTGGGATTGGTAGGACTTGAACCTACGACCAATTCGTTATGAGCGAACTGCTCTAACCACCTGAGCTACAATCCCCCTTGTTAAGTTTTATAATACACAAAAGTACGCTTGTCTACTAACTTATTTCATCATCAACCCAGCCTGCAAGGTTGCTTACAAGGCCTGTTTTTCTTGCAATTTCTTTACCGTCAGAAAAAATGATTAAAGTAGGTATTGCCTGAATTCCATATTTGGTTGGAGTTTCAGTACCTTCATCTATATTAAATTTGCAGACTTTGATTGTACCATTTTTATCCTGAGCTAATCTTTCAACGTGCGGCATCAAACTCTTGCATGGACCACACCACTCTGCCCAAAAATCCACTAGCACAAAACCCTTATAATCAGCAACTTCAGATTTAAAATTCTGATCATTTACTGATGTAATATTATCACTCATAAAATATCTAGGACAAACACTCGTTAGTATAGCACATTAACTGGGTCACGTGAACAAAATTTTAGAATTACCCAAGCAGTTACCTTGAAAGAATGCACATTATCTGTGTTTTTCTTCTGTTTCATTGTGTTTAGCTACATTTCCTGTAAAAGAGGATAATCTAGGAGGAGGAACTGACTTAGCTAGTGTTTTTTTCCCTGTTTTGCCACCTTCTTTACTTTGTCGGCTTAAATCAATACCTTCTACTTCTTTTACTAGATTCTTTGATTCTTCCAAAATTTTATGATCGCCTTCATTAATATCATACTTCTCAAAGGCACCTATAACTTCCTCTTTTACTGTGTGATCACTTAAAAAGTCTGAGATTTGCTTTTTAGCAGTTGCATATAGCAATCTCTCAGAGAATTTTGTATTTTTCAAGCTTTCATCTTGTTTTATAGCCTGCTTAATAAGCTCTTCTATTTTATTCAACAGCTCCCTATATAACTTATCATACTTATTCTTATCTTTATTGCTTATATTTGCTCCTAGTGTACTTCCAATGTGTTTTGCTATATAGTCTCTTAGTGTATTTACCATGACTTTCCCCCAGATAGCTCTCTGTAGTATAGGCATGTAAAGATTAATATTCTGTTAACACGATATGTCAAAAAGGGATAAGTTTGACAAAAAATTGTGATATTATTAATGGAACATAAAATAAGCCTACTGTAATGCTGATCAGAAGCAACAACGTTACCTTATCTGGCTGATAATTTAAAATATTGGCAAGTATTATGCTGGAGCCTGAAACTGGAATAATACCAAGCAATACTAGTGCTTTGTAAATACTTTCATCATATATTCCTGTAACATGTTTATCTAGAAGAACAATACCCAAAATAAATAATGGCCAAAATATGTATTTCGCTACGATGGTAGTCAGAGCAAGCTTCCAGTCTATTCTAAAGCTTGTAATCTGTGCAATGCAGACTCCTAGCAACATCATTCCCAACGTAATGAATGTGCTTCTAATGTTCATCATGAAATCAGATAAAAAGGTAGGTATACGTATACCAAACACACTAAAGGTAAATCCTAATATCATCGCATAAGAAGCGGGAAGTTTTAGCAGCTTTAATAAGCATTCTTTTTTAGTATAAATACCATTTGCGGCTATATAAAACCCTAAGCTATTCTCAAATAGTACCATTCCTATATAGCAGACGACGTAAACTGAAACTGTGTTTTCATCAAACAAAGCCACAGCTATTGGTAGACCGAAATATCCCATACTCGTGCTTCCCGAGCTAAATGCTAATATGTTCTTCGTGTTATCTTTAAAAAGAAAAGAAGAAATGTAATACACCATCAAAGACATGACACTGCCTACTACCCATATCAAAATCGGCAAAGAGATCACTTGCAAATTAACTTTTGTATGAGATATTCCATATAACACCACTAGCGGATTAGCAAGATAAAACAGTATTTGTGATATCGTATTCCTATCAATTTTCAGAAATTTGCCTGCTAAATAACCAGTAAATATCATTATGTAAATAGGTAATATCTTCAAAAAAAGAGCAAAGAACATACTGGTTTAAGTTGCTGGTGTTTCAGTTAATAAAATGATATTAGATCTTAGTATATTATAAAAGTAAACAAAATTTATTTTACAACTCATATAACTCTCAGCAGAATAAATGCACCCTTATAATAGATAAAATTTATAATAAAATTATATTAAATTTTTATAAATCATTGAAACAGCTTACGGTATAGGAAAAATTCTTTACTCTAGATTTATCTGCAGTCTACTTGCTACTTCTAAGTATGCTTCCTTTAAGCTGCCTAGATTCAGACGGAAAACATCTTTATCTAACTTTCTGTCAGCCCATAATCTGCAGTTATCAGGACTAATTTCATCAGCTAAGATTATTTTTTCACTATTGTTTATCAGTCTACCAAATTCTAGTTTGAAATCAATTAAGCCTATCCCTGCATTTGAAAATAAATTAACCAAAATACTATTAATCTCCAATGCTTTAGACTGCACTTTTTTTATTTCTTCAGCAGATAGCCAATTGAAATAGAGTATGTGATTTTCGTTTACCATAGGATCAGCAAGCTCATCACTCTTATAGAAAAATTCTACTATTGGATATTGCAGTTTCTTACCTTCTTCAATGTTGAAACGTTTACAAAAACTACCAGCGGCAACATTCCTAACTACCACTTCAATAGGTATAATTTTGAGTGCTTTAACTAATTGTTCTCTCTCATTGAGAATTTTTATAAAGTGTGTATCCACTTCTTTTTTTTCAAGCTCAGTCATAATGAAGGCACTGATGTGATTATTAATAACGCCCTTACCTTGAATGACCTCATATTTCTCTTTATTAAAAGCTGTAACATCATCTTTGAAATGCTGTATAACAACCGATGGATCTTCAGTTGCGATAATCGATTTTGCTTTACCTTCGTATATTATTTTACCTAGTGACATGTTGAGTTTAATTACTTACAATATCATATCAATTTATTGCTCAGTTTACTAACTTTTATTCATGGCATTCAATGTTACAGTATTAACTATATTTCCAGAAATGTTTCCTGGATTTTTAGGCTGTTCACTTGCAGGCAAAGCATTGAAGGAAAACATTTGGAATCTTGAAGTAATAAATATTCGTTCTTTTGCTAAAGATAAACATGCTACAGTGGATGATACTCCTTATGGTGGAGGGCCAGGCATGATTATGCGTCCTGATGTAGTTAGTGATGCAATAGACAGTGTACTCTCTCGTCATGAAAACTCTAGGTTCATCTATATGACCCCGTCTGGTCGGCAGTTTAATCAGAGTATTGCAAAGGAGTTAATAAAATTTTCACAGATTACAGTATTATGTGGTAGATTTGAAGGTATTGACCAAAGGGTAATTGATGCGTATACTCCTTATGAGTTAAGTATAGGGGACTATGTACTTTCAGGAGGAGAGCCAGCGGCAATGGTAGTGCTTGATGCTTGCGTTAGGCTTCTTCCAGGTGTAATGAATAACCTTAATAGTTTCGCTGAAGAGAGCTTTAGTTATAATGGTGGTACACTTGAGTATCCTCAGTATACTAGACCTGAACAGTGGAGAGAATATAAAGTACCTGAGGTGTTGCTTTCTGGGAATCATAAGAAAATAAGTGGTTGGAGGCAGGAGCAGTCTTATCTTACAACAAAAAAACGTAGGCCTGAACTATTAAATGGAGAAAAAAATGGTGAATTTACTTGAAGAATTTAACAAGAAGCAAATGATAAAGCAAATGCCCGAATTTCGTCCTGGTGACGATGTGAAGGTGACCTTTAAAGTAGTTGAAGGTGCTAATGAACGTATACAAATATTCGAAGGTGTATGTATATCTAAGAGAAATCGTGGATTACATTCTTCTTTTACAGTTAGAAAAGTCAGTCATGGGGAAAGTATATTATCTCAGTTTTTTGTTCACTCTCCTGCAGTAGTTTCAGTGGAAGTTACAAGAAAAGGTAAAGTACGTAGAGCTAAGTTGTACTATTTGTGTAAGTTATTTGGAAAAGCTGCAAGAATTAAAGAACGCACAAACTACAGCAAGAAAAAGTCTGAGTAGTGAATTTTAGTAGATGAGTGTAAAAAAAAAGTTTCTTAAGCTACTTCAGTCTAAGCGTACACCTGCTCGTATAAAAAAGAAAAACAAAAAGGATGGTATTCTACACTTTTGTTCTTTTACAGCACTGATAATTTCTCTTGGTTGTCCTATATGTATACTATTAAGTATATTAGTGAACTCTTATAGTGCTTTGACAGTTACAAAAGTTTTGTTGCCGATTGAAGTAGACAATAGCTTTTTTGTAACGGATAATCCTCTCTACTCACGAACAAAACATATTAGCCTCCTCGATAATTCGCTACACAAAATATTTGAAGGTACTGACTTTAAAAGTAGTGATGAAATTCTGAGTCGTAAGTCTTATAAAGAATTAGAAAAATTTCTTTATAAAAAAAGAAAGCACCATGGTAAATATGAAGTTTGGCTCACTGCTTCAAGTGTTATCAATGCAGTAAACAAAGATAAGTACAAAAATGACCACTATACCAGATTACTTGACTGGCTAAAAGAAAAGGGAAGGGTAAAAAAATTTTTCAACAAGTCTTTATTTTTTGAATCCGATTCCCGTGAACCTGAAAATGCAGGGATTTTAGGGGCATTAATTGGCTCGCTAATGACAATTATCGTATGCTTAGCATTAGCATTACCAATAGGAATTATGTCAGGCATTTATTTACATGAGTTTATGCTTAAAAATAAACTGATTACTAATATTGTTGAAATTAGTATAAATAATCTTGCTGCAGTTCCCTCGATAATATTCGGCGTAGTAGGCTTAACTCTTTATCTCGGTATATTCGGATTGCCGCGCTCCTCTCCACTTGCTGGTGGAATGACTCTTTCGTTTATGATGCTACCCAACATTATCATCACAACAAAAAACGCTTTCTCTAATGTGCCCATTGCAATAAAAGACGCAGCTTTTGCCCTTGGTGCACCCCATATTAAAGTTATATTGGATCACTCTCTACCAATTGCATTGCCGAGGATAGTGCATGGAACTGTTCTTGCTATTGCAAGAATTTTGGGTGAATCTTCACCATTACTCATGATAGGTATGGTTGCATTTATTGCTGATACACCAAAATCTTTCTTTGATCCAGCAACTGTTTTACCCGTGCAAATATACATATGGTCAAGTAGCCCTGAGATTGCTTTTACAGAACTTGCAGCAATTGCCATTATAGCTTTATTATTGATGTTATTTGCACTAAATTTAATAGCGAATTTTGTAAAAAGGAAGTTTGAGTTTTTTAATTTTTAATTCATGAAAGTTATCGTTTTATCAGGTTATGGTTTAAATTGTGAAGGAGAGACAGCGTTTGCGTTTACAGAATGTAGTAGAAAGCTTGGAATTAGTAACGTTGAAGTCAAAATTGTTCATATAAATGAAGTAATAGAAAATCCGAACGAATTAAAATCGAGTAACATACTTGCAATTCCTGGAGGTTTTTCATACGGGGATGACACTGGTGCTGGTAATGCATTTGCTTTGCGGATCAAGAATAATCTATGGGATGAATTTCAAGAATTTTTATTCCAGGATAAGCTTATCATAGGAATATGCAACGGTTGTCAAATATTAGCTCGACTTATTCCAGAATTTTCTAACCTAGCATTAACTTACAACAAAATAGGTACTTACCAGTGTCGGTGGATAAAGGTCAAAGTTAGTCCTAAAAGTAATTCCATCTGGTTGCGTGGTCTAGATGAGCTATATCTTCCTGTCGCTCATGGAGAGGGGCAGTTTTTTATGGAGCGGGACACCCTAGATCAATTAATTGTAAATAATTCTACAGCACTGCGTTATATTAACGATCGTGGTGAATACGCTAATCTGCAGTTTCCTGATAATCCAAACGGGTCAATATATGATCTAGCAGCTTTGTCTGACACAAGTGGTAAAGTGCTAGCTATGATGCCTCACCCTGAAAGAGCAGTTTTCTTTACTCAGCAGGACAATTGGCCACTAGAAAAAGAGAAATGCAAACGTTCAGGCACTGTTGCACCAAAATATGGTGATGGAGTGCTTATATTTGAAAATGCACTTAGGTACTTCGCATAATATTGACAATTTTTTGCTAATTTGTATCCTTAACATGTGTCAATTCAAAAGTAGATGAAAAGCAAAGAGCATGATTTTCACTTAGTAGATCCAAGCCCATGGCCAATTGCTATCTCAGCAGCAATCCTTGTTCTCGTGTTGGGGTTGGTCAGCACGCTTCACAAGCATTTCTTTGGGGTGTCTACTTTGATTTTGGGCATCGGTGCAGTTTCAGGAGTGCTATTTTACTGGTGGAGAGATGTAGTTAAGGAAGCTGTTTACGACAAATGCCATACCTATATAGTAAAACATGGCCTAAAGATTGCAATGTGCTTGTTTATTTTCTCAGAAGTAATATTTTTTGCAGCGTTCTTTTGCTCATTTTTTAAAGCTTGGCTAGATCCTGTGTTCTTGTTTGAAACGTTTTCTCCTACAAAAAGGGTTTCATGGCCACCTGAAGGAATTTCAGTGCCTGACCCATGGTCTCTACCTTTTATGAATACTTTAGTGTTACTTCTTTCAGGTACAACAATTGCCGCAGCACATCATTACTTACTTGAAAATGATAAAAAAAATACGATTAATATGCTACTTGCTACTATACTGCTTGGTATCTTTTTTATTATAGTGCAGGCTATTGAATATCATGAGGCAAGTTTTTCCTTGAAAGAAACAGGAGAAAAATTGATCTATACATCCAATTTTTACATGATCACCGGTTTTCACTGTGCACACGTTATAATAGGAATAATTTTCTTAACGGTGTGTTTATTAAGAGCAATGAAAGACCATTTTACTCCTCAAGATCATCTCTGTTTTGAATTTGCTGCGTGGTATTGGCACTTTGTAGATGTAGTTTGGATTTTCTTGTTTGTCTTCGTTTATTGGCTCAGCGTATAGCTGTAGTGACTAAGATAATAGGCCTAGATCCAGGAATAAGTAAGACTGGCTGGGCCATTATCAACTTAAATGGAAATAGTAGCATTGAACTTCTCGGTCATGGAACAATATCAACTGATAGTAAGTGGGATGTAGGTAAACGGTTACATGTTATCTTCACGCAGTTAGAAAAAGTAATATCTATATATTTACCAGATGAAGCTGCAATAGAGAAAATTTTTGTTAACAAAAATCCTAAATCTTCACTCACTTTAGGATATGCAAGAGGAGTTGTTATTCTAATGTTAAAAATAGCAGAAGTAGCTGTAAGTGAGTATGACGCTAATTTTATTAAGAAAAGCATTACTGGAAATGGCCATGCTGATAAAGATCAGGTTATATTCATGGTAAAACAGATAATTAAGAATGTGGATATAAAGTGCCATCATGCTGCAGATGCTCTGGCTACAGCAATTTGTCATGCTCATTTTAAGAGATTCCCTGGCAATCTTGCTACAAACTTCTAAAAGAGCGGGAAAAGGGGTTCGAACCCTCGACCTCAACCTTGGCAAGGTTGCGCTCTACCAACTGAGCTACTCCCGCAACATTCTTCTATTATAAACAAATATAGATACTTGTAAACTACGATCAAATCCAAAAAGTTGAAGTATGTTTTCAAATAGCTCCTCAATGATCCTCAGTAGAATCTCCTTTCATATCAGCAAAGCAAATCCTGTCCTTCTATAATTAGAATTGGATATTTACTTCTGTGAATCGAGTTGTTTAATTTCATAAACAGATAAACCTGTAGATTCTGATATAACATCAATTGGAATTCCGGCTTTAAGAAGATTTTTTACCACCTCAATTTCTCTTTCCTTTCTTCCTTCTTCTCTGCCTCTTTGTTCGCCAACCTTGATGCCCTCATCGAACTTTTCAGCCAAGGCGGCTAATTCATCCATTAGGCGCTTTTTTCCCTGATCATACGCCATTAATTCCTGTTCTGACCAATTGAATTGATTCAACTCGTCGTAGGCACGTTTTATGATCACATCACTGCCCACTATTTTATCCAAATCTTCTTCCTTCGTTTCCGCCGCATAGCGGAAGAAATAGCACCATTTTTCGATAATATTTTCGAGCTGATCCTCCTTGATTTTTGGAAATTTTGGTAGCTCGATAAACGTGAAATAAAAGTCCTTTAAATCGTGCTCATAGTTGTTTTTATCCAATATTATGTGGTCTGATTTATACTCGGATTTGTCGGGGAAAATGACGCAATCGGCGATGGCAATGAAGATGATTTCTCTAAGGTCGTGATATTGGTTGCCAACGTCGGCTTGACCTGAATAGGCCTTAGCAGCGTAATATTGGGCGCGTTTTTCGAAACCTTTTGTTTTTGTGAATTGCATTTCGACGATGAATCTGATGCCCCGCGAATCTTTGCAAAGAATGTCAACGATACTCTGCTTTTTGGCGGCAATTTCAGGGTCTTGAATAGGACTTAAAAATTCCACCTCTTGAACCTCATCCAGGCCAGTGAAGCCCAAAATGTCGTTGAGGAAGTGAATTAAAATGTCCTTATTTTTTTCGGTACCAAAGATGCGTTTGAAAGAAGCGTCATTCTTGGGGTCGAGAAATTTTGAGAGAGCCATAACCAGAGAAAAAGGTTGTTAACAATTATAACATAAGGGATTAATTTTTTCAACTGGATGTGTAAAAGATCTATGGGTTTAAAAAGTAAGGGTAGGGCGGTAAAGAAAATCATGTATTACAGAAATTGCAATTAGGGCTGCTGCTTTACATTTAGGCAAGTAACATTTTTCTATAATTGAATTTAAAGGATTGCTGTAAAAATAAATGTTTCCATGTTTATCTTCAATTGCTTCTATAGCTCCATCTGTAGAAAACCCTACAACTTTATATTCTAATAGCTCCAACTTTTTTCTGTTTTCTAGAGTGTTATCTACTACTGCTGAAGGTGTAACAAATATATGAGGGTAATACATTGAAAACCATCCATTCTCATCAGGTATTGAAAATTTAGATACCACCTTTGCTAAGTGACTGTTTGGCACAATTTTTACTTGTTTAAGTCTTAACATCAGGTTGGATATTATTGGTTCTCTTTCATCGATTTTTTTTGCATGTATAATGTTCTGTAAGTTGCCAAGCAAGTGGATTGAAGGGTCGTCATCCACTATCTTCATGACCGCTTCAACTACAAGCTGACAACGAAGTAAGGACGGAAAGAGTTCTGAATTGAAAGTATAAGGGATAAAGATCCTATTTATCTTATGCTCCTTGATAAATTTTTCGGCTGCAGCTTTTACTTGATCTGATGCTCTGTTCTCTTCTAGACTAATTAATTCACTACAATTAATTGATGCAGTTTTCACTCCAAAATTATTGAATATTTCATCAAACTCATAAGAATTCGATATTTTAATTATAACAACAACAATATCATTATTCTTTGTATCAAATGTATAAGATAAGTTGCTATTGAGCAGAGAGATTATTAATAGTAAATTAATTATTTTATGACAATACTTATATAGCATGATTCAAGCATTGAGTAAGTAAGGTGGCCTGAGCTGGAATCGAACCAGCGACACAAGGATTTTCAGTCCTTTGCTCTACCGACTGAGCTATCAGGCCAATCTATGCTTTTATATTTAAATAAAAAATGTTATCATGTCTATTAAAAGTTTAGGAGCAACTTAAGATAAAGTAATGAACAGTAAACAAAAAATAGGTATCTATCCTGGAACATTTGATCCTATTACTTTCGGTCATATTGATATAATAAAAAGGGCATGCAAGCTAGTTGATCGATTAATTATCGGGGTTGCAGAAAACATAAATAAAGATGCAACTTTTAATATAAAGCTGCGCACAGAAATGGCTAAAAATGAAATTAATGAATTGAAAATTCACGCAGATGTTATATCCTTTAATGGGCTGCTGATAAACTTTGCAAAAGAGCAAGAAGCTTCTGTAATTATTAGAGGGTTAAGAGCAGTATCGGATTTTGATTATGAATTTCAGATGAGTTGGGTAAATTATAAACTTCTTCCAGAAATTGAAACTATTTTTCTTCCTGCCTCTGAAGATACACAATTTATTTCATCAAGTTTTGTGAAAGAAATAGCAAGATTGAAGGGAGATATTAGCAAATTTGTACCTGAAGGCGTACAAAAAGAAATTGATAAGTTGGCACGAGGTAAAAAGTAGTGTCTATTGTCTTTTTATTCTCAGTAAAGTATGTTAGATATGCAAAATGTTGTATTTAAAAGGAGCAACATGACAGAAATAAAAGTTAAAAATAAAAAGGTTTGTTGTCATGGTGATGAGGATGGTGAATATTCTGGCCATCCCGGTATATATTTAGATATGGGAGAGGAAGAAAAAATAGTTTGCCCTTATTGTGAAACGGCCTTTGTGTATGATTGTACAGTAGAGAAAGTATGTACCGAAATAGAAGAGGGACCAATTGAATGAAGTTTACATTATCTTGGTTATTAGAATACCTTGAAACGAACGCTAGTCTTAAAGAAATTACTGATAAACTCACTTACATAGGGCTGGAAGTTGAAAATGTGATTGATAACTCTAAATTAAGTGGGTTCATTATTGCAGAAGTATTAGATGCCACGCCGCATCCAAACGCTGACAAACTTAAATTATGTAAAGTTAATAATGGATCTCAAATTCTACAAATAGTCTGTGGAGCAAGCAACGTTAGAGGTAATATGAAAACAGTTCTTGCTTCGATAGGTAGCACATTACCAGAAAGTGATTTTACAATTAAACCCACAAAAATACGTGGAGTATTAAGCGAAGGTATGCTCTGTTCTGCCTCTGAGTTAGCGCTTGCTCAAGAAGATAGCGGAGGAATAATAGAACTTTCTGACGATTATAAAGTAGGAAGCAAGTTTTTCAATTGTGATCCAGTGATTGACATTAACATTACTCCAAATCGTGGGGACTGTTTGGGTGTTTACGGAATAGCTCGCGATTTAGCTGCTACTGGAATTGGTACGCTAAAAACTTTAAATTTTCCGCAACCGATTAATTCCTTAGATTCTCCCGTAACTGTCAAAGTGGAAGATAGGGAAAGCTTTATTAGTGGTAGATATATTACGGGAGTGCAAAACAAAGAAAGTCCAAGGTGGTTAAAAGACAGATTAGAATCAATAGGAATGCGGTCCATCTCTGTGGTAGTTGATATTACCAATTACATTATGGTATCCCTTGGCCGCCCAATGCATGCGTATAATGCAGATAAAATACATGGACAGCTTACAGTACGCAAAGCTAGGGATGAAGAAAGCTTTGCTGCTTTAAATGGGAAAGAATATGCACTAAATAGTGAAATAAGTGTAATCTCTGACGATAAGCATATTCATGCAATTGCTGGAATTATAGGTGGGAAATATAGCGAATGTTCTCTTGAAACTACCAATATTTTCCTAGAATCTGCCTGGTTTGATCCTATTTCCATTACTAAATCATCAAGGCAGTTGAATATATCTACAGATAGCAGTTATAGGTTTGCAAGATCAGTTGATACAAATTTTGTACTTGACGGATTAGACCTGGCAACTCAAATGATTATAGACTTATGTGGTGGCACAGCTTCAAAGGCAGTGGTTGCTGGAAATTTGGAAAATAAAAATCGTTGTATTCACTTTAATTATAATGATGTAAGCAAATTGGGAAGTGTTGCAATAACGCCAGAAGAAATATTTAATATATTAACTAAATTAGGGTTTAAAATTGAAAAGGAATCTGAACAGAGCTGGAATGTTTATGTCCCAAGTTGGAGGTCAGATGCAGTTGATCTCGTTGAAGAGGTAATAAGAATATATGGCTATGAGAAGATAAAGGAAGAGCCATTAGCCAGCAATGCTGAAATTGTAGTCGATACATTTGATAACCTACGTGCTTTAATGGTAAGCAGAGGGCTTCATGAAGTGCTAACCTGGTCATTCATGAGCGATGTAGTAGCTGAAAAGTTTGGTTATACAGATAAGCTCTTTGTGATTGAAAATCCCTTTAATAATAATTTCAATATCATGAGACCGAGTGTTACACCAAACTTACTGCAGGTTGCTGCTGACAATGTTGCATACGGTACTTCCGATCTCGCAATTTTTGAAATTGGGCCTATATATGATGGCACAAATCAGCCTCGGTATGTTTTAAGTGGAATCAGAGTAGGAAATAATCTTTCAAAAAGTCATTATAATATTGACAGGGAAGTGGACGTATTTGATGTGAAAGCTGATCTAATTTCGATTTTAGAATTCTTTAATGTAAATTGTGCTGATTTAGTAATAGACAGAGCATGTAAAAAGTACTGCCACCCAGGAAAATCAGGCGTTTTTTCGTTGAAAAATAAAGTAGTAGGCTACTTTGGAGAGTTACATCCAAATATAGCAGGCTTTTTTGGAATTAAACAAAAAGTTATGACCTTCGAGGTCATTTTACAAAATATTGAAAACCTACCTACTAATAAAAAAAGACTTGTCGATTATAAATATCAAAGTGTTAAGCGTGATTTCGCATTTACAGTAGGCAAAGAAATAAAACTAGGCGACGTAATCAATATAGTGAAAAAAAGTTCAGAGCTGATTGTGGATGTGAAGGTATTCGATATATATCATGGAAATAATATGGAAACTGATAAAATGTCTATAGCGTTGTCAGTTACTCTTTGCTCTCCAACACACACTTTAACTGATGAAGAAATACAAAAAGAGTCTGATACTGTAATTAGTCTAGTGTGTAATAATACTGAAGGAGCTTTAAGGTAGTGTCTATTACCTTTGAAATGATGATGGCCGTTCGCTATTTACGGGCAAAAAATATGAAATTTTGCTCCACAATGACTTTATTTTCTATCATCGGCGTTATGCTCGGTGTTGCTACGCTAATAGTGGTGATGTCTGTGATGAATGGATTTAGGGCAAAGCTACTTGATTCAGTTTTTGGCATTAATGGCCACATAAATGTTTATTGTGATAAAAATACAGATTACCGTAAAATATTGGAATCAATTAAGAAAATACCAGGTATCTCAAAAGCTATTCCTATTACTAATGATCAAGTTATAATTGAAGCAGATGGAAATATTACTAGTGCGATAGTGCGTGGTATAACAATTGACGATTTACTAAGCAGTCCTGTTATTGGCAACAATGTTGTTGTTGAAAATATGCAAGAAGAGGGAGTAATAATGGGAGCGCGTCTACTTAATACTGATTACGTTACGCTTATATCTCCAAAAGGATTTGATGTTTTACTTGGTGAAATGCCTGAAATGAAGCAGTACAAAGTTATAGGAACATTTAATGTAGGCATGCCTGAGTATGACAGTGCTTTAATCTATATGCCTTTAAAAGCAGCACAGAGTTTTTTTCATTATAAAGATAGTGTTCACAGCATAGAAGTATTTGTAGACGATGTTAATAAATCTGATAAATTAGCAAAAGATATAGAACAAGTTACAGGCATGAGGAGTGAAAGTTGGCAAGAGCAACAAAGTTACTACTTTAATGCTCTTAAAACTGAAAGGAATGTAATGTTTTTAATTCTTACTTTGATTATAGTAGTTGCGGCATTCAATATTGTATCAAATCTGATGATAATAGTGCAGGAAAAAAAATCTGCTATTGCGATTATGCGTACGTTTGGAGCAACAAGTGGGAGCATTATGCGGATATTTTGCATCTGTGGCTTATTGATTGGGCTTATAGGTACATGTCTTGGATGTATTATTGGTATTGCTTTTTCTATGAATATTGAAAATATTAGAGTATTCTTAGAGAATGTTGCTAATATTAAACTTTTTGATCCTATGGTGTATTTTTTCTCGAGCTTACCTGTGGTCTTAATGCCTTATGACGTAATAAGCACCTCTGTGCTTGCATTGTTTTTATCATTATTAGCCACAATTCCTCCTGCTCTACAAGCAGCTTCGCAAGACCCTGCAGAAATATTACGTTATGAATGAAATTCAAAAAAATTATATAGGTTGGTTTTTAATTGCGTTGTTAGTTATTGGTCACAACAACATTATGTTTCTAAGAATGGACAAGCAAGAGAATGAAGATAATATAAAAGCCTTATCGGAAAGCATGGAAGACTTTAAGGTATTACTTGATAGCAGTCAATCAAGGCTAGAAAAGAGAATATTTGATTTCAAAAAGAGTTCATTTAACTACACAGGGGATTGTGATACTAAGTATAAGAAGCTTGCAAAATTGCTACTGCTTACCGTAAAAATGAAGAGCTCATTATTACAGGAAGCAAGATTTGATAACCACATAAGTGAAATGAAGTCGTTGATAATAGATCTAGGAGATCAGGATATAGAAGATGCAGTGCAAATATTGGGAAACATAAAAGAAATAAATAGCCTACCTGAATTAAGATTGTCTTTCGAAAAGATAATAGACACTATTAGCTATAATAAAAGCAGCCTTTTCAAAAGGATCACTGCAAACTGGATAAGGGTGAAAAATAAGAATGACCCATTGAGAATTAAATGGTCTGAAATTGAAGACTCGATTAACGATCATGATTGGCAGGGAATAACAGCAGTGGTAGATAATTTAACTGATGCAGAATTTAAGCCGTGGTTAAGCAAATTAAGCGATTTTGTTCTGGCCTACAATAACATCTTAACAGTATATAATCACTTGTTGCAGTATATCTCATGACTTACTTTATAATTTCCATTTTTGCATTTTTGTTTGGCGTCTGGGTAAAAGTTAGTGGTGAAGCAGTCAATCTAGAGCTAGGTCATTATACAATAAGTATAGACCTTTATTTTATCATTCTATCTTGTGTGGCGATATTGTTTCTCTTGGTTACCTTTATACGTCTCTTTTATTCCGTTTCATCAGCACTGGTGAGTATAAAAAATAGGAGGAAAGACAGAGAAGAAGCACTCGTTTTTGAAACTTTTTTAAGTATAGATTTAGATGATATAAAAAATACTCAAAAATTAGTCAAAAATCTCAACGATAGATCACTTTTAGTTCAGATTTTTTATGCGGGTAAAACGGGAAATTATAGTTTTTTCAGTAACAATATAGTAAGTCTTAATCTTAATTCAGCTTTACTTTTGTCGTATAAGTTAATTATGCACTTGAAAGGAGATAAAATAGCTTTTCAAAAATTTATAGATTACTGTTCTAGTTCGATTAATAACAAAACATTATTATTACCTTTTCAAATAGAAAGTTTTATTTTAAAGAATGACTGGCAAAGTGCAGCTGCTAAACTGAAAGAAGCTGTGAAGTCAAACATCTTTCTTCCTTTTGATTATAATGAAATGCTAGCTGTTCTCTATTGTGCTTTAGCAAAGGAGTATGGAGAAAAAGGCAATTACAAAGATGCAATTAAATTTTTGTTTAAAGCACAGAACCATTGTGCGAATTTTCGTCCTATCAATTACTTGAAAGCAGAATTTTATTCTAAGCTTGGTAAAATAAGAAAAGCTTGTACAATTCTGGAAATAGAATATGAAGCAAATCCCACCCCTCAAGCTGCTAGACTTTACATGAGCCTAAATGGTAACAATGCTGAAAAGCTGTGCAATTTACGTCCAGATTACTATTTTAGTTATTGCATATTAGCTATGTCTGCCATTAATTCAGGTAAATATGATCTTGCGCTTCAACATTTAAATAACGCAATGACAAAAGCTAATTACCTGTCAATTTATCTTATAATGATACAATTATCTCAAGAGCGTAATGAGGTAGCTTACTGGTTAAATCAAATATATTCCAAATCTCTACCGGATCCAGGCTGGAAATGCCAGAGCTGTAGTAACGAACTAAGGCAGTGGAATTATTGGTGTTCTCATTGTGGTGATTTTAATAGCGTTACTTTAAAGTAACAAAGATTTTGAAACCAATGCACTCTTACTACATTTCATTAGAAAAAGGTACCCTAGCACACCCTCTTCATATTAATGAGAAAAGCACCGAACACCAGTAAAGAACATAGCAATTTTATTATCATCAGCAGCTTCTATAACTTCCTTGTCTTTCAGCGACCCGCCAGGCTGTGCGATCGCAACAACACCGTATTTTGCGCTAGTTATTATGCTATCTGAAAAGGGAAAGAATGCATCTGAGGCGAGGACTGCATCTTTACACTTTTCACCTGCTTTTTTCACTGCGATATTTACACTGTCTATTCTGCTTGTCTGTCCTGCACCAATGCCAATGGTGCATCCATCCTTTGCAATCACTATTGCATTTGATTTCACATGCTTACATACCTTCCAAGCAAAGATAAGGTCCTCTTTTTGCTTTTCTGTAACACTGCATTTTGTTACTTGCCGCATTTCTTCTGTTGTTATCTTGTGGTAGTCATTTTCTTGCAATAAAAATCCACCGATAACATTTTTAACTCGAAGTTTCTTATCTTGTTTACAAGGATGGTGCAGGATTATCCTTAAATTTTTCTTTTCTTGCAAAATTTTCAATGCTTCGTCTTCTATCAATGGTGCTATCACTACTTCCAAAAATATGTTGCTTAACTCTTTTGCGACTTCTGAACCTATTTTACGATTAAAAGCAACTATGCCACCAAAGCTGCTGATTTCATCACACGATAGGGCTTTTTTATACGCATCTAAAGCATCATTACCGATTGCAGCTCCGCATGGATTGTTGTGTTTTATTATAACTGCTGCTGGTTCTTCAAACTCAGAGATAATATTAATGGCAGATTCTATATCTACTATATTATTATAACTTAATTCTTTCCCGTGTATTTTCTCCATTGGATGTTTGCTAAATTCATTGCTGTAAAATGCAGCTTTTTGATGAGGATTTTCACCGTACCTCAATTCTTGTGCCTTGCGTCCATAAAGGGCAAAAAACTCTGGTAATTCATCTTGGGATAAAAACCAATTATAAATATTAAGATCATAGTGTGCAGTAAGGGCAAAAGCTTTAGTTGCTAGATATTTTCTATACTCCAATGTTGTCTCATTATTATTTTTTATCATCTCTGCTTTCAATACTTCATAATCTTCAATGCTTGAGATTACCGTAGTAAAGTGAAAATTTTTCGCAGCCGCCCTGATAAGAGCCACTCCTCCTATATCTATCTGCTCTATGATTTGTTCCTCACTCACATTACTTTTTACAGTCTCCCAGAATGGGTACAGATTAGTAATCAGTAGATCTATAGGTTCAATACCTAAATTTTGTATTTCAGTTTTGTGCGCTTCTCTATTGCAAAGTATTCCGCCATGAATTTTGGGATGTAGAGTTTTGACTCTGCCACCTAATATTTCTGGGAACTGCGTGTAGTCCGACACTTCTTGTGTTTTTATTCCAGCTTCAGATAATACTTTATTTGTATTTCCTGTTGATAAAATTTCTACCTCTTGCTGCGCTAGGAATGATGCAATATTTATTATATCTCTCTTATCATACACTGATATTAAAGCTCTTTTTATTTTCATTTTTATACAAAGAATTTTATAAAATTATAACCAAAAAAAATTATGGTGGCTAGCATTTGAAAATTTTAAGTTATTCTAAGAGTGGAGTTACAAGCAGTGTTTACTTAAAATTAAACAGTGTGTAGGATAACACAGAAACATATACAGGAATAGTGATGATAAGATTTTTTAATATTTTAGTAATAGCTTTTATTCTTTCTTTTGCATTTAGTGCAAGTGCTGCTGATACGACCTCAAGTGTAATATGCAATGTGGTCGGGTATATTCAAGATTTGGGTGTGCCAATAGTAACAGTTGTGATAATAGGAGCAGCATTACTTGCAATTTTTGGCAGAATGCCGTGGCCGGCTTTGGTTGCTCTTGGTGTATTTGTAGCAGTGTTTTTCGGTGCTCCTAAAATTGTGTCCACAATATCACCAATCGGGGAGCCATGTTGCCCTAAAGGACAAACATGGAACAAGACCAGTAAGAAGTGTGCCTAGTCTATAGAAATCGCAAAATAGTTGATATATGAATGCCTAAGCAGCTTTAATTACCTATTTTGCATTTGATGCAGATAAAAACAGTGGTAAGGAGTATTCATTTAATTTTAAATAATATCAGATAATGGTAATGTAGGCTAATAAATATACGGAGAATACGATGATAAAGTTTTTCAGTGCTTTAATACTGGTGCTAATGGTTTCCTTTGCATTTGATGTAAGTGCAGAAACACAAGCCGCAGACGCAGACGCAGCAGCAGCCAAAGCCAAAGCTCTAAGTTCAGAAGACACAGATCAAACAAAAGAAGTAATATGCAAAATAATCAAATATATTCAAGATTTAGGTGTGCCAATAGTAACAGTTGTGATAATAGGGGCAGCATTACTTGCAATTTTTGGCAGGATGCCGTGGCCAGCTTTAGTTGCGTTAGGAGTATTTGTTGCAGTGTTTTTTGGTGCTCCCAAAATCATAGAAACAGTAGCACCTGATTCTATGAGTACTAAAAAATGCGCGTGAGTAGCAAAACGTCCACGACTATATGAGTAGTTTTTTGCTATAAGTGTTTACTAAAAGTTAAATAATGTGTAAGATAACATAGAAAACATATATCGAGGAAATAATGATAAAATTTTTCAATACTTTAGTAATAGCATTAATTCTTTCTTTTGCATTTGATGCAAGTGCTGTTCCTAAAGACAATGTATCAGGCACAATATGCAATGTAATTGGATATATTCAAGACTTGGGTGTGCCAATAGTAACAGTTGTGATAATAGGAGCAGCGTTGCTCGCAATTTTTGGCAAGATGCCGTGGCCAGCTTTAGTTGCACTAGGGGTATTTGTTGCAGCGTTTTTTGGTGCTCCTAAAATTGTATCTACAATATCACCTGAGACTACACAATCTTGCTGTGAGTCAGGTAAAAAGTGGGATGGTAAAGTATGTAAGTAAAAGTATATTAACCATAATCTAAAAATAGATTATGAAGGCTTGGAACACACTGTATGAAGAACGTCATGCTAGTTGGTGGTGGGGTGGGAAATGCGGTGCTGTTTTCAATAGGTAGGGCATACCTTGAAAAAGGCAGCAATGTACTATATTTTGCTGGCTACAGAAAGCTGAATGATATATTTAAACGTGAGTTGATAGAAAATGCATCCAGCATAGTAGTGTGGACGTGTGAGGAAGGATTAATTGAAACAAATAGAGCTCAAGATAAATCCTTTTGTGGCAATATAATTGATGCGATGATTTCCTACCAGGCAGAAGTAAGCGATATTAGTTTAAACACTATAGACAGAATTATTGTCATTGGTTCTGATAAAATGATGAAAGCTGTAAATAAGGCAAGAAAAACTATCTTAAAACCATATCTAAAGGCAGATCACGTTGCTATATCGTCTGTTAACTCTCCGATGCAGTGCATGATGAAAGAAATCTGCGCTAGGTGTGTACAGAGACATGTAAAAGAAGGTGAGGAGAGTTTTGTGTATAGCTGCAGTAATCAAGATCAAAATATGGAGTTTATTGACTTTGATTTTTTAAGTGGACGCTTAAAACAAAATAGTTTGCAAGAGAAGCTAACAGCAAAGTGGTTAGAGATGTGCCTTCATTCTTAAAGCAACAAAAAAGAGAGATAAAAAAGAAATATCGAGCAATAAGAAAAAGCATTGATCCAAACTGTGCAGCGGAATCACTTGTTAAGACATTTCACCAACACTTAAATTACATTAAAGGAAAAACCGTTGCCGCATATATTCCAATGGATGGAGAGATAAATGTTATTCCATTAATGTACAATCTGGCAAATTTGGGATTCAAAATAGCAATTCCTAACAAGAAAAAACTTCTAATATTTGAAAAATGGGAAGAGGAAGGTGAGAGTATAGTACCTGATACAATTATTACCCCTGTTGTTGCTTTCGATGATCATTTTAATAGGTTAGGTTTTGGTGGTGGTTGGTATGATAGAATGATAGAGCAATTAAGGCCGCTTGGTAAAATGTTCATAGGTGTTGCTTATGAAGCACAGTATTGCAAAGATTTACCTACAGAAACACATGACCAAAAGCTAGATATGATAGTAACTGAAACTCGCGTTAGGATTCGTAAATCTTAACATTTTTGTTGATATACTTGACTAATTGCTATCTTCAAAGATAGAACGAATTCTTCTGTTGCCAAATTTGTTGGTCCAGCTAGTCTGTATCTTATCTGTATCCTTTAAGTTAGTTTTATTGTTATACTCTTTTACTTCATTGTCTATCACACTCATTATTTTTGGATCTAGGTAGTTTTTTTTCCATTTATTAGTGTTAATAAAGACCTTATCCAAATCTCTGGTACGAATTAGATATTTCCTATCCCGAGGGTAAATTTCCTGCGCCCAAGCAAATAGTTCAAAGTAGCGAGCAAATAATTCTGATGCCCGTGATTCTATACTCTGATAGACTTGTATTTCCTTAAATATCACCTGATTGACCAGCATTTGTACGAGTATATTAGATTGTGTAAAATTTTGTTCCATGTCTCGATAAACTGTATGAATAAATTCCCGTGCTAAGTTCAAACTAAGCTCATTTTCAATCATGTGAGAAAGCTCATGTACTATGATGTACGGATTTGATCGCCTCAATATTATGACATATCTATTCACTCCGGAGCTGCGAATTGTTTTGCATAACCCCTCCTCTGCATCTGTAGATCCTTCTTGATATATTTCAAATGACAGTCTATTCTGCTTGATCAATGACAATGTTAAATTTAATGTATTTCTAAATTTTTCAAATTGGTAAAGATACTCTATATAGCGTATAGTGTTTTCGCTATTTCCAACTTTGGTAGCTTGCTTTATTAAATTTCTGATTAGCATACCACTAAGGTATACTACAAAACTATAAAGTTTCTACTATCTTTTAAACTTAAAGAACACTAGATAAAAGATTTAATATATTCAAAACTCGAGAAAGACGAGATTTTAATTGATTCTCGTATTCATTCCAATCTTGAATTGCTTTTTTCGCTACCTGTGAATCTATGGCAGCTTTTGCAACAGCGGGGGATACTGTGTAAATCAATCTAGGATCGAATGGAGTGGGTATGATATAATCACGTCCGTAGCTCATCTTGCGCCCACCATATGCTGAAGATATTTCATCAGGCACCGGTTCGTGTGCGAGTTTTGCTATTGCATTTGCAGCAGCAATTTTCATTTCATCATTTATTGATGTTGCATGTACATCAAGCGCTCCTCTGAATATATAAGGAAAACCCATTACATTATTTACTTGATTACCATAGTCTGATCTACCAGTTGCTACGATTGCATCAGGTCTTACAGCCTTGGCAAATTCAGGCCTTACTTCTGGATCAGGATTAGCAAGAGCAAAAATGATAGGGTCGCGACTCATGTTTTTTAGCATTGTTTCATCCAGCACATCTTTTGCAGATAGCCCGATAAATACATCAGCTCCTTTTATTGAGTCAGACAAAGAACGCTCAGAGATATCAGCTGCATGTTTTTCTTTCCACTCGTTCATTTCGTCCTTTCTGCCTTTATATACTACACCCTGTTTATCGCAAAGTACTGTATTTCTTGCTCCCATGGACTTGAGCATTTCAAGACATGCAATGCCGGCTGCTCCAGCACCATTCATAATTATTTTCGCATCTTCTAACTTTTTTCCTACTATATCAAGGGCATTAATTATACCAGCCGCAACAACCACCGCAGTTCCATGTTGATCATCATGAAATACTGGAACATCCATCAATTCTTTTAGCCGCTTCTCTATCACAAAACAATCAGGAGATCTGATATCTTCTAAGTTTATTCCCCCCCAACTTGGCCCAAGGTATTTTACTGCATTAATAAAATCTTCTATGTTTTCTGTGTTTATTTCTATATCAACTGCATCGATATCAGCAAAACGTTTAAATAAAACCGCTTTACCTTCCATGACAGGTTTTGAAGCTGAAGCACCAATATTACCTAATCCGAGCACTGCAGTACCGTTTGAAATCACTGCAACGCTGTTACCTTTTGCCGTGTAATCATAAACTTTTTCAGGATCTGTGGCTATTTCCAAACATGGAGCTGCAACTCCAGGAGAGTAAGCAAGTGACAGATCATGTTGTGTAAGAAGGGGCTTTGTTGGCAGAATTGAAATCTTACCAGCTTTGCTGTGATATCTAAGTGCTTCTTGTTTTGTAATGCTATCTAAATCATTGCTCATCTTGAATCCGGACCTATATCTCCCAGTATATAGAGTTTTTATAAATGTTCAAGTTTAGCTTGTACATTATGTGCCCCTTGGGTATAAGTTTATCGTGTTATATCGGAAATTATGCTAAAGAAGAATCTACCTAATTTACTTACAATTTCGCGTGTACTAGCTATACCAGCAATAATATTAAGCTTCTACATACAAAACAAATATGCGAGCTTAATCACAATATCAATTTTTATATTTGCGTGCATAACAGACTTTTTCGATGGTTATTTAGCGCGTACGTGGAAAGTACAGTCAAAATTTGGCAGATTTTTTGATCCAATCGCCGACAAGCTAATAGTTGTATCAACAATTATAATGCTGATCTATACACATAAAATAAATGATTTTACAATAATACCATCAATTATCATCATCTGCAGGGAAATATTAGTTCCAGGCTTGCGAGAATTTATGATAGCTAACAATATTAGTTTACCTGTAAGTCAGGCGGGGAAGATTAAAACATTTTTGCAAATGGTAGCTGTAGTAGCACTTACAATAGATAACTATGAAGCAACACAATACATAGGAATGGTTTGTTTGTGGCTTGCAGCAGCTATAACTGTATATTCATGTTATAATTACGCTTTAACAGGAATAAAACAAATGAATTAATTTCCATATTAATCAAACCAAATGAGTTGACTAAATAGAGTGCTATATTGTATAATAGTTATAGTTTATAGTGAAATGAGGTCAATATGATTGGCACACATAAAAAAGATTATGAAGATCACTCTGAAGGTTTTGCGGAAATAACTGAAGATGATAGGAAAGGGCTGGAAGAAGAAAAAATAAGGCTAAAGGAAAAGATATTACGGTTAAAGAGAAGAGAATTATACAGAAAGTATGTATCACTAACTATCACAAGTATGTTTGCAGCACTTTTTGCTGCACAATTAGCATATTCATGCTTTGGGTCAACATTACCTAGTAGTCCACTGATTGCATATATGCTGCTGGCTACAGCACTCTTTTCATTCTGCTCTACTATATTTTCAATTGTAGATAGCAAAAAAAACAAAAGACTAAAAAAGGAGTTGGAAAACTTAGAGGGAAATGATGGCAATGTAGCACAACTGAAAAAAAGTGACAGAACTTCTGCAATGGATAACTGTTTAAAGTTGGCAGTTATGGGTATAGTCATATTCAGTGCTCTCGGTGACTTGCGTGATACAGTTAAAGCACTCGACGCTAGTGACTACTTTTCTCTTACATTAGGTGTTTTGGACATTATTGGTGAGTTTGCAGGAGATGAAATTTTACTTGTTGGTAGTATTTTAAGCTTCATTGCGAGTGGAGTTGCTCTATATGGGGCGTTCGGTGGTGATAAAGGATCTAGAGAAAGTCATGACGTTATGGCAGCAGGTCTTATATTTGTTGGTTCTTTGGCATTATTGTCAAGAAGGATAATGTTAATGACATCAGAAGTACCTTTAGGTGCTACTGCTCCTGCAATTGGTTTAATAGGAATTGCATGTATAATGGTTGGGTGTGCTATAAATATCTGCTCTTATAGAAGCAAATTAGATAACTTAACAATAGACAAAGGGATATCAAAATTAAAAGGTGATAGTAATGTAGGTCCCAGTCTTGGGAGTGGAGATATTACTTCTGGTATTTAGAATATAATCTTATAATCTATAGAGTACTGCTTGGTACTAAATATTTAGTTTATCACAGCCTTTTTTTTGTGTATAAATAATCTATAGCAAGTTTGTATAAAAGGTTGTTTATGAGCAAAGTTATAGAAATCAGAGCGCCACAAACTCTCGGTGGTGAATCGGTGACAGAGGGCATAGTAAAGATCAAAAAAAATATTGGTGAAGAAGTTAAAGTAGATGATTTAATCTTTGAGATTGAAACAGACAAAACAGCTCTTGAATTAAATGCAGAAGCGTCAGGGCATATAGTTGAGCTTTGTGTCGAAGAGGATAGTGTAATAAGCCCAGGTCAATTACTAGCTAAACTTGCTGTTGGTGAAACACAAAAAGTGGAAGTACAGAAAGAAGATAAAAAGGGTGAGGGTGCTGCAAAACAAGATGCCCCATCAGCTCGCAAAATTATGGAGGAAAATTCAATTAGTCCTGGGAGTATTAAAGGTACAGGAATGGGTGAGAGGATTACCAAAGCAGACGTTATTGACCACATAAATAAAACTGAGCAGCCTGCAGTCAAGCGTCCACAGAGTAGTGAACTAAGAGAAGAACGAGTCAAGATGAGCAAGATAAGACAAGTAATAGCTGCTCGTTTGAAAGCATCACAAAATACAGCCGCAATACTGACTACGTTCAATGAAATTGATATGAAGAACGTAATGGATTTGCGGTCAAGGTATAAAGAAAGCTTTGAAAAGAAACATGGCATAAAATTGGGTTTTATGTCGTTCTTTATAAAAGCAGCAGTACAGGCATTAAAAGAGATTCCTGAGATTAACGCTGAAATCTCTGGTGATGAAATCATATATAAACACTATTACGATATCGGTGTTGCTGTTGGGACTGATAAAGGGCTTGTGGTACCGGTTGTTCGCAATGCAGATCAGATGTCATTTGCTGAGATAGAATCAACTTTAGTTGCTCTCGGTAAAAAGGCTCGTGAAGGAAAACTGCAAGTTTCCGAAATGGAGGGTGCAACATTTACTGTCTCAAATGGCGGTGTATATGGATCATTGCTTTCAACCCCTATTATAAATCCTCCTCAATCTGGAATACTTGGAATGCACTCAATACAAAACAGGCCGGTTGCCGTCGGTAATTCTATAGAAATACGGCCAATGATGTATATCGCCCTCTCTTATGATCACAGAATTGTTGATGGTAAAGGAGCAGTAACTTTTCTTGTGAAAATCAAAAATTATATTGAAGATCCAAGTAGATTGATTTTGGGGATATAGTGAATATGATCCCATAGCTCAGTTGGTAGAGCGGCTGACTCTTAATCAGTAGGTCGTGTGTTCAAATCACACTGGGATCACTTTTAAATTGCGGTAAAAGATGCTACACAGAAATTTAAACGAGTTCTGTAAATCTATTCCAAGAAACATGCGCATAATGTGTCTTGATGTTGGTGAAAAACGAACAGGTATAGCATTTAGTGACAAAACACAACTCATAGCAACAGCGCATAGTGTGTACCATAGAAGAAACATGAATAAAGACCTAGGTTATTTTAACAGGGTATTAAAAGATAACGCTGCTGGCGCAATAGTTATAGGGCTACCGCTAGAAATGAATGAACAAGAAAGTGCTTGGTGTGGGAAAGTGATTCACTTTGCAAATAAGATGGTAAAAAAGTCCAAAGTTAACGTATATTTACAAGATGAAAGACTATCAACGTTCATGGCCATTCAGGCTTTAAAAGACTCAAAAATATCATTTGCAAAATCAAAAAAAATAGATGATAAGGTAGCCGCATGTATTATCTTGCAGTGGACATTAGATAAAATAAATACGACCTTCTCAAAAACCATTACTTGAGGCTCCAATATGAATTATCATTGAAGGTTTACAATAATTCAATTATCATTATCCTATAATTAACTTCTTATTTGCTGATATATTTATGAAATTTAAAGGCTTTTTCACTAGAGCACTAGCTATCTTACTAGTTTGCTTGTTGATATTAGTAGGATTTGGAAATTTGCTGTCAGATAATAATCCATCAGAAGAGCTGGTTGCAAAAGTTGGGAAGGAAGTGATATCATTGAGTGAATATAAGTCTTTATATCAAAACTATAGTAACAATGCCAGCTCCAGTGAAGAGCAAAAAAAGCTAAAATATGAATTGCTTGATGCGTTCATAAAACACAAACTATTACTTAACCTGATAAGTGAACTGGATTTAAAAGTTGGCGATGAGTCGGTTGAAGAACATATTAAAAACACAAAACATTTTCAAGATGATGATGGTAAATTCGATCAAAATAAATTTCGTCAAGTGTTAGAAAAACTTCATGTTACAGAGCAAGAATATGTATCACAGTTAAAAAAGATGATAGCGGCAGGGATGTTTATGACTTCTTTATTCAAAGATAAGCCGATTACTTTTGGTAAGGAAATTGATGAACAAATTTACAAAAGCCGTACCCAAACTAGAGTGGTTGATATTATAAAAGTTGGCAAGAATGCAGTAAAAAATATCTCTGAGCCGGACGAGCAGGATTTACTAAGCTTGTATGAAAAAAATAAGCCTAATTTCCATCACCCAGAATATAGAACTGTACAATACATTTCTCTAGGGCAAAAATATTTTGAAGATCAGGTAAAAATTTCAGATAAAGAAGTTGATGACATTATTGAACGGCAGGCTCTGAAAGATCAGCGTGACATACTTAATATAGTGTTTTCAACTAAAGAAGAGGCTGAAAAGGCAAAAAAAAGGCTTGCGGAAGATAGAGAAAGCTTTGAAAAAGTAATATCAGAGTTTGGTAAGGCAGATTTTGAAGACATTAGAATAAACAATGTTACTCAGGATTTCTTACCTGAAAACATGAGACAAGAAGTTTTTTCTCTCAAAGAGGGGGAGATTACAGGAATTTTAACAAGTAACTTCGGTTGGCACATCATAAAAATAGTAAGTATACATCAAATTTCGCAGGAAGATTTAGTAAAGTTAAAAGAAAACATCAAGTCAATTCTGATTAGCCAAAAGTCTTTTGAGGAAGCAAATAATTTCATGAATCAGGTAAATTATAAAATATACAACGGTGCAACCATTGAAGAAATATCTAATGAGTATAACCTATCAATACAAACCATAGGGCCTATAGATGCTAATGCGCAAAGTGATCGTGATTTGGTTTCTTTTATCTTCTCTAGGCAAAAGGATCAGAAAAGTTACTTTAAGAACGTTGGTAACGCTATTGTTAGTGTAAAAATAGTTGATATTATTCCACCTAAACTCCAAAGTTTTGAGGAAAGCAAGAAATCGGTGTTAGAATTCTGGCGCAGTAAATTTATAACACAAAAAATACTGGAAATTGGAAATGAAATTGCAGATAAATTACGAAATAAAACAAATATAGAAGAAACTCAAGGTATAGAGTTGCTTAAGGGGCAAAAAATACTGCGTGATCAGGAAAATTATCCTTTCTCTTTTGTAAAAGAAATTTTTGACATGAAAGATATCAATTCAGTAACAAGTCCTGTAAGGCATGGTGATGTAGTGATAATAGGTGTATTAAAAGATATGTATTCTGCAGACGGCAAACTGAATACTTTTGAAACCGGGAAACGTATTATGACTTCTCTCGAAGAACAATTAATTCGTTATTTGGAATCAAAATACAAGGTGGAAGTAAATCACTCTGTTCTTGATAATATTTAATAAAAAGCCCATAGAAAACTAGAATAGCAGTAGCTTTATTTATACCCACTTAACAAGTGGTGGCATGGACATCATAATAGCGTCTGTGTTGCCGTCAGTCATTAACCCAAACTTTGTACCACGGTCATATAATAGGTTAAATTCAACATATCTCCCCCGTTTTATTAGCTGATGTTCACGTTGTTCATCGGTCCAAGGTTTATTTATATGCTTACCTATAATATGTAGATATGTTTCTAAAAAGGTTTCACCCACTGCTTTTGTAAAGTTGAAATCATTATGCCAATCACCTGAATTGAGATCATCATAAAAAATGCCACCAATACCACGAGGTTCTTTTCTGTGATGTAAAAAGAAATATTCATCACATTGCTGTTTAAATTGTGGATAATACGCATGATTAAATTTATCACACATTTTTTTTATTGAATTATGAGCATATTTATAATCATCTTCGTCATAATATACCGGAGTGAAATCCATGCCTCCTCCAAACCACTGCTTTGAAGTGCATATTATCCTAGTGTTCATATGTGCCGCTGGTATTAATGGAGATTGCATGTGTGATACTATAGATATACCACTTGCCCAAAATTCTCCGCTGCTTTCTCTTGCACCAGGTACGTCATTAATGAATGAATCTGAAAGTTTTCCGTATACTTGTGAAACATTGACTCCCACTTTTTCAAAAACGTTACCATAAATAACGGTAGATTCACCACCTCCACCACCGGGGCGTTTCCATTCCATTTTCTTAACTTTTGGCTCTTTGCTTTCGATTAGTAGAAAAGATTCTACTATTTTATCTCTTAGTGCGTAAAACCATTCTAATGCCTGTCCTTTCATAATTTTTATTGTACTTGAGTATTTTCCCATTATCAATTAATAGATTAATAATAATTAAGTTAATACAATAAAACATTTTTATATAAGCAATGAGCAGAAGATACATAGATAGTAAGAAAGAAAATAGAGTAGATTTCATATTAAGGAACTACAGTTTGCCAATTATTGCAATGGCCGGCATTATGCTTTTACCCTGTATAATAATATCAGCACTCTACTTTTTTGATGTATACGATCAGCATGTTAATATCGAACTTAATTTCCTCATTAGTATTTTAGTCACTATATTTATATTATATAACATAAAACACTACAGGTACATACTTAATACCATAGAGTTTCAAAATGCAATATTTGCGAATGCTTTAAACCATAATACCGAGTTCTGTTTAATTTTACATGATAATGGAGAAGTTGTTTATGCAGATGCAAGATTCTATGAAAGATTTAAGGAGCATGTAGGCGATGAAATCTCATTAAGAGAGGTTCTTGAAGCTGGAAATGTTTCAGAGCAAGACAAAAAAGTATTTTATCAAGCATTAAAAAACCATTCTTCTGTGCAGATACATATTTCTTTAAATAAAAAGAATAAAACATCCAACTTTCTTGTATTCTTTGAGCCTATACCAGATAATCCACAAATTGCAATAAATGGCAGCAAGATTTTAAATTTATCATTATCGCCGATAGCAAGACCACATGGATATTTTGTTTTAAAAGCAACGCGAATAAGCAAAGAACAAGTATATGAAGAATTGATAGAAAAACATAACATAGGAACTTACATTGCAAACACTAAAGGTACAATTTCTTCTGTAAACAATAGGTTTTTGGAGATGTTTGAGTTAAAAAATTTTGAAAAAGGTATTTCTATCAATGATTTTATATCTCAATCTAAATACAGCCAAACAGAAAGCAGCGATGAAATTCTATTTTTTACCGTAAATGGTATTCCTTTTAAGGCATATATGAGCACTGCTATATTTTGTGATAAATATAATCACAACTACGTATATGGTTTTGTTACTCCCGTAGAGTCAAAAATTACTGATTATCAATTACATCCTTGCTTTGCAAATTCATCAATTGCCATGGCTCAATGCGATGTAAATGGTGGTTTTATAAAGAAGAATGCAGCATTGATAAAGTTTGCTGGACTAAGTAAAAATTCAATTTTTGATATAGTTCCAACTAGTTACCATAGAAAAATACGTGAGTATTTCACTGGCAATAGAATAAATAATGCATCATTTGAAATTCAACTTACCGATGATAGTAGTATAAAAGTATATTTCAATAAATTTCTTCATAATAATATCATGTTCATATTATGTTACTTTATTGATAACACTGAACACAAAAACTTGGAAATGAAACTTGAACATTACCAAAAAATGCAGGCTATAGGCCAATTAGCTGGTGGAATTGCACATGATTTTAATAATATACTTACTGGAATAACGGGATTTTGTGATTTGCTCTTACTTCAACATCCGGCTGGTGATTCTTCCTTTGGAGATATAATACAAATACAACAAAACGCTAAACGTGGATCGAATTTAGTCAAACAACTACTCGCTTTTTCCAGAAGGCAAACTTTACAACCAAAAATCATTGACGTGAATAGCACGATAGCTGATCTTTACGAGATGATAAAAAGGCTAATAGGCGAAAACATAAATTTTACCATTGACTATGGAGAGGACTTAGGTGCTGTTAGGGCTGATCAAGGACAATTAGAGCAAGTGATGATTAACTTGGTGGTGAATGCAAGTGCTGCTATGGAAAAGGGTGGAGAACTGACTATACGGACTTTCAATAAGAAAATCGATTCACTGAACTCTACATTCCAAGACATGTTTTCTCCAGATAAAGAATCCATCGAGCACGGAAATTATGTTGTTATTGAAGTAATTGATACTGGATATGGTATAGGAGCAAATATACTTGAGAAGATATTCGATCCTTTTTTCTCTACTAAAGATATCTCCTCTGGCACAGGTTTAGGTCTTTCAACTGTGTATGGCATTATTAAACAGACTGAAGGATATATTTACGTCACTAGCAAAGTAGATCATGGCACTAAGTTCAGCATATTTCTGCCTATGGTCTATATATCAGATGATATGGATGAAGAAGAAGCTAACGAGTTAATAGAGAAGCCATTAATGAGTATGAATCAAGATACAGGTATCATCTTATTAATTGAAGACGAGGATTCAGTAAGGGAATTTACTACCAAAGCACTAAAAAGAAAAGGGTTCAGTGTAATAGAAGCTAGTTCAGGAAGCCAAGCATTAGAAATAATCAAAGAAGAGAGCCAACATATAGATCTAATCATTACTGATGTGGTAATTCCAGAGATCAGTGGTCCAGAAATAGTCAAAGAAGCTTTGATCCATAGGCCTGGAATTTGTGTTATTTTTATTTCAGGGTATGCAGAAGATGCTTTTATGAAGAGTGATGATATCAACATAGGAAATTTTCATTTTTTACCAAAACCTTTTACTTTAAACGAATTGGGAAACAAAATTCACCACACATTACATTCAACAAAGAAGCGTAATTGACTTTTGTGCAATGGAAAAATAAGTAAAAAGATTAATTATTGTTAACTTCTGTCTTTTATTATGGTTATCTTTCTTGCAAGTAATGGCTATTATGTACTATAATCTAAGAGAGAATTAAATTATATACTTCTTTTATTAAGAGAGTATACATCTTATCTTAGTAAAAATTTAAAGTATTTCAAATAATTAGATTATTTTAGATATATGAGGATTAACTATGGCAACACTAAAAAATATTAGTTATAGCGGTGTAAAAAGCGGATTAGAATTGAAAAACTATAAGGAACCAATTCAAATTGAGCAGGTATCTGTGGAAAGCATCGTACTACAGCTTTATAATGCGATAATTTGTGATGATATGGATATAGATGTATTACTATCTGGAATCAATATCAATTGGTTAGATGAAAAAGGCAACTCTCTTTTGATAGATTTATTACATAAAATAATTGAATCTAAAAGAGAATACAATAAACGTAATTTAATTAAAGTACTGGAGTTTTTAGCAAATCATGTAGACTTAGAAGAGAAACACAATGTACCTACTGTAAAACTAATAAACAAGCTAACAAACGAGTTAAAAAACGAAGAAAAAATATCTGAGATAAAGATAAAAAAGGAGCTCGGCGTAAGCAATATTGAAGAGGTTTCGCTGAATGATAGTTGTGCAGAAATAAAATTAAATCCAGGAGAAAAAGAACTCAAAATAAGTGAGTTTTTGCAAGGTAGTTTTTGTAAAGATAACAATGTCTCAAGAGTTATATTGCAAGACGATAAAAGTAAGATAGTAGTATTTGTTTCTGATGAGGGGGTAAGGCATTATATAGTTGCTCGTGGCTCATATAAAATGACTTTAGAGTGGCCAGTAGGTAATGAAAAACATAGTATAGAGATACATGTGAGTGAAGATGGTACCATTGAGGTCGATAATGAGTATTTGGAAAAATATCAAGCAGGGCAGATAAATGTTAGTGCAAATCATTCTGTAAAGATTGGTGGCTTATCTCTAGCTGAAGCATTGAGCAAAGGAAAATGGACTGATTTGGAGAAGGATCATTCTTTTGAGACTAACCAATCAGATATTAACAAGAATTCTGTTGAAGCGTTAAGCAAAAATGAGGATGCTGGATTAGAATGGGATGATATTGATTTAGACATTGGCGGAAGCAATGCTAATGGATGTGCTGAATCGGAATGGGATCACTCTTTCGATACTGAATATATGATGAACTCGAGTGATGATGAGGATGATTTTCTTCTCCAGCTATTTGATGAAAGTAATGACGATATACAAAATGACGATATACAATTTGATCTTGCAGAAGAGGAAGAAGAAGAGTACATTTCAGCAGGAATTTTAACCGAATGTGGTGTCGAATGCGCCATAAAAAAGGGATATTATACGCTCTGTTATCCTACAGAAGAAGAAGGAGAAGAGGACATTCCAGCAGAAATTTTAACCGAATGTGATGTCAAACCTGCCATAAAAAATGGACATTATACATTATGTTGTTCTAACTGAGTTAAAGATATAACAATAAAAATAGACATTTCCTGAAATTTATTTTATGAATTTCAATGAAAACCAATGAAATGGTGAGCACATAAAGCAATTACCTTTTAAGTGAGGACACCGAAAAAATTGATAGAGGAACCATACTCGGCTGATCATATTGTTTATGTGCCACCACCTTGGTGCTCTAGCGAGTGTAACATTAACAAATAAGGAAACTATGAACACCAAGTTAAAGATATTATAGCAAACATTACACAATATGCAACATAAAAAAGTAAAAAAATTTTTTAACTAATTTTTTTATGAAAGACTACGGTTTAAAATTAAAACAATGCCAGCAAAATGTAATATACAAGCTGATTAAAAAAGGGAAGATTTTTTTATTTCTTCATTGCTTTTGTCTTCATTTCTCTCAACTTTTTTGCCATCTAATATATCCTTTATTTCATCTCCAGTGAGGGTTTCAAACTCAAGCAGATTTTCAGCAACAAGGTCTAATTTCTTGTGATTTTTAGTCAGAATATCTTTTGCCTTCTCATAGCAAGAAGATACAACTTGCTTTACTTCTTCATCTATAAGCTTTAGGGTCTCTTCAGAAATTATATCAGAACCATGAACATTTTGTTCGCGACTGTGGTATACTGGGCCTATTTTATCACTCATTCCCCATTTTGTTACCATAGCACGTGATAAATCAGATGCTTGCTTTATATCTGACGATGCACCGCTAGTCACTTTATCGTAACCAAAGACTAATTCTTCTGCTACTCTTCCTCCCATAGCTACAGTGATATCTGCTATCATCTTTTCTCTTGTGTGTGATACTCTATCCATTTCCGGTAATCTCATAACTAAGCCTAAAGCTCTGCCTCTTGGGATTATAGTAGCTTTATGTATAGGATCGGAAGCAGACATATGAACAGCAACTATTGCATGTCCTGCTTCATGGTATGCAGTAAGTCTTTTTTCCTCTTCTGTCATAACAAGAGAACGCCTTTCTACGCCCATCATCACTTTATCGCGAGCGTACTCAAAATCATCCATGGTAACAATTTTCTTGTTTCTTCTTGCGGCAATTAATGCTGATTCATTGACTAGATTTGCCAAATCAGCCCCTGAAAAGCCCGGAGTTCCCCTTGCAACTGTTCTGACGTTTACATCAGGTGCTATTAATATACTTTTTATATGTGTACTTAATATTTTTTCACGCCCATTAATATCGGGTAAAGATATGGTAATTTGACGGTCAAATCGACCAGGTCTAAGCAGTGCTGGGTCCAAAACATCAGGACGATTTGTTGCAGCAATTATTATTACGCCTTCATTGGACTCAAAACCATCCATTTCAACTAATAATTGGTTCAGTGTTTGCTCTCTTTCGTCATTACCACCACCAAGGCCAATACCACGATGTCTACCAACTGCGTCAATTTCATCTATGAAGATTATACAAGGAGCATTTTTTTTACCCTGATCAAACATATCGCGTACACGGCTTGCACCAACACCGACGAACATTTCAACGAAATCTGAACCAGAGATACTAAAAAATGGAACATTGGCTTCTCCAGCAATGGCGCGAGCAAGAAGAGTTTTTCCTGTGCCTGGAGAACCAATTAAAAGACAACCTTTGGGTATTTTGCCACCTAAGGTTTGAAATTTATGTCTGTGTTTCAGAAAATCAACAATTTCTATCAATTCTGCTTTTGCCTCGTCTATGCCAGCGACATCTTCGAATGTTATTTTTTTTCTATCCGTCATTAACCTGGCTCTTGATTTACCGAAGCTGATGGTTCTATTTCCACCTGCTTGTGTTTGTTTGAATAGGAATAGCAACAATCCAATAAAGATGAATGATGGGATCCATGAGATAAGTAACCCACCAATCATGTTCATGAATGAATCTCCTGTTGAAAAAGAGAAGTTAACTTTTCTTTCATGTAAATTTTTTATTAAGTCATTATATATTACACCACTGGAACTAAAACTTGCTCCATCTTTGAATTTTCCTTCAACACTCTGATTTTTTATAACAACGCTTTCTATATCATTCTGTTCTAATCTATTTAAAAACTCTGAGAAAGGTACTATAGCTTTGTTCTTCCCTATATCCCCTCCAAATTGAATATATATAACCGATACAAGAATGATAATTACCGACCATATTAAAAAACCTTCCAAGAACCTTTTCATTGTGATTTATTATTGAATACTAAATTAATTCTATCAAATTTTCTTTTATTCTGCTATTAAATTGAACTACCATAAATTTATTACTTTTTCTTTTTGTATGGCATATTTCCGTTGAATAAGCACACTACATTTGAGCCATTTCTTAAAGTAAATACTGAGCTTACTCTTTCAATGATGAGATAATTATCAACTGTACGGAAGTTCACTAGTGATTCATATCCTTTGGAATCAACCATAAAAACTGCTGGAAAGTCAGAGTTTACTTTTTTAAACTGCAGGTAAGTGAACTTTCCATCATCAAAAACCTTGATAGGTATTATTGATTCGCTTCCTTTAACATGTGAAATAGAGTAATTAAAATTTAAACCTTTTTTTGCAATTTCTACGTCACTTAAATCTGGAATAGTGGTGTGGTTTGTTTGTGAGAAAACGTTACCATCAGAACTTGTGTACATTGTGCCGCCACTGAGTGTCGGGTAGATGAACCTTACTTCATATGCTAGTCTAGGGTCATCTAATCCTGTTGCCTCTTCTGCATGAAATTCAAAGTAATAAACCCTTTTGTTGGTAATTATCGTTGCATTGGTTTCAGCAATATCATCTATAGGTTTAATAAATAATCTGTTACCTTGCGGAAGAAGTTGCCAACCTGTTGGATCCCCCATAGAAAGATTCTCTATCGCTTCACCTTCTTCAAATAATATACTAGATTGATAGCCGTAAAAACCTGTATACTTGTGTATAGCCTGTGGGTTGTAATTTATTACCTTAATATGTTCGTCTCCAGCGATTGAACGTGGCTCTTGTTTTGCGAGCACATTACCGCTATAGAAAAACATTAGTAGAGTAAATAATAAACGTAGCATAAATGTCAAAATAACTTTAATGTTTGTACCATTAATAAATATATACTGCAACCTAACTTACGACCTCAGCTTTAGATCAGATTTGCTTATAGAGTGGGCGATGACAGACTCGAACTGCCGACCTCCTCGGTGTAAACGAGATGCTCTACCAACTGAGCTAATCGCCCTTCAGCTAGAATTATATAGCTTTGCATTATTATTGTAAATACAAATAAAATTTCATGCTTTAAGAGCTATGGTTGGTGTATATCCTATAGTTCCGCTTTTACTGTTTTCTTCAATGGTGATAGATGCAAGATTATTTTTGGGACCTTTTTCAATAGCATTTAGCAATTTTCCTTTTGCTAATACTAGAATGTCTTGTATTAGAAAGCCTACTGAATCTGAATGCTTAAATGTTATACCCATTATTGTTTTTAAAGCACTATTTATTATTAAAGTACTATTTATTTCTTCTACGTACTTTCTAGGATTAAACCAACTTGTATTATTAGCTGTGTTATTTTTTTTAGATAATGTGATTTTGTTCTGATCACATAACGAACCGATACTGCAATGATCTTTTAATTTTTCATATTTTATTGGTATTGCTGTATCTTTTGAGTAGAGTCTACTAGCCATATAACCCAATTTTTCTGTTATGTTTTCATATGATAAGTCGATTGTTTTTGGGGCCTGCAATATACATATAATATAATTACTTTCTTGATCTTTTGTTGTAAAAAGCTCTTTACATGTTTTTTTGCTGCATTTTTCAAAATAGCTAGGAGGATAGATCTTTAAGCCTTGAGAGTGGCAAAAGATGCTATTGTTATTACTATCTTTTAAATGCAATTCATACCCGCTATCAGTTTCTTTAATTTCACATAATTTTAGATTTTGCAGGTTAGCGCTGTTGTATGTCTCATGTTTATTAATTTTAAAGGCTAATGCCAGAATTTGGCCAGAGTAACCGATATGAGTTTTTTCTATAAGATTGTCATTTTTCTCATAGAATTTGTCTGGTGCATCGAAAAATTCATCATCGCTATCGTCTATTTCTAAGATGGTAGGTTTAGTATTGCTATCAATTTCTTTAGTGTCAGATTCAGCATCGTACCAGACTTCTTCTTCCTCAGGCTTATCTAAGTTTTTCGTGCTTTGTGGCACATTTTGTAGCGAAGGATCTTCATGTTGATGATTAGTTTTTACGTCACTTTGATTATCCTTTTTTTCTGTATTAAGTAGTTTACTAAAAAAATCCTTTATTTTGAATATTAATTTAGCCCATGTATTTTCTAGCTTCTTAAATAATTTTTTAATCACAATAATTTTAATGTTAAAAATTCTAATATGAATGTAAAAAGTAAATATTTACAAATAATAAATACCATTGCTGAAATTGCCTGATTATGTTAGCTTAAATAAAAAATGTCTTAAGTATATGCTAGAAGAAAAGTACAACTTTGAGAAAATAGAGAATAAGTACAACATACTATGGGATGGTAGTGGAGTGTACAAATGGAGAGGTACAAAAAATAACACTTTCACTATTGATACTCCTCCACCAACAATATCAGGAAAATTGCACATTGGTCATGTGTTTAGTTACTGCCATACAGATTTTGTTGCACGATTCCAGCGTATGATGGGTAAAGACGTCTTTTATCCAATCGGTTTTGATGATAATGGTCTCCCTACTGAAAGGTTGGTTGAGCAGACTTATAATGTGCGTGCTAGGGAAGTCGGCAGAGAGAAGTTCATTGAAATGTGCCATGAAGTAATTAACAAATCAAAACAGGAATTTAAGGAACTGTTTAAGTCGGTGGGTATTAGTTATGACTGGGATTTGGAGTATCACACAATCAGTAAAGAAACCATAGCGCTCTCTCAAATGTCATTTATTGACCTATATAACAAAGGGTACGTTTACAGAAAAATGCAGCCTATTCTTTGGGACCCTGTTGATAGAACTGCAATTGCGCAAGCAGAAATAGAGGATAAAGTTTTTGAATCCTCGTTGAACACAATAGCTTTCTCCACTGAAGAAAATGAAAGAATCTACATTGCAACTACACGTCCTGAGTTATTACCTGCATGCGTTGCTGTTTTTTGTCATCCAGAAGATGCGCGTTATACTCATCTGATTGGAAAAAAAGCGGTAGTACCAATAACGCAAGAAAAAGTCCCAATAATTGCTGATGATAAAGTCAAGATAGACAAGGGTACTGGGCTTGTTATGTGCTGTACATTTGGTGATGAACTCGACGTATACTGGCATGCAAAGCATAATCTGCAAATGAAAATAATTATTGGCCAAGATGGAATAATAGCTGAGAGTGTACTCAATGGGCTGAAAGTTGCAGCGGCGAGAAAAAAAGTAATAGAAATCTTAACTGAGCAAGGATTACTTATTGAGAGTAGCAGCATTTCTCATTCTGTAAAATGTGCAGAGAGGTCAGGTGCTCCACTTGAAATATTGCCGACTTATCAGTGGTTTATTAAAATTTTGGATCAAAAAGAGCAGATACTAGAAAAAGTTAATAGGTGTAATTGGCATCCAGAATCTATGCGTAAGCGTATGGAAGTATGGATAGGAGGGTTAAATTGGGACTGGTGTATTTCAAGGCAACGTTATTTTGGTGTTCCATTTCCAGTGTGGTATTCGAAACGCAAGGGAGAAGAAGGCAAGATAATTTTGCCTGCAATTGAAAATCTACCCATAGACCCACTAAATAGCTTACCTAAAGGTTACAATGCAGAAGAAGTTATAGCAGACCAGGATGTTATGGATACATGGGCAACAAGTGCTATAACTCCACAATTAAATGCATTGGCAATAAATAATGATCTCAGCTTGCCAAACCATCGTTATGATATTATTTTTCCTGCAGATTTACGAAGCCAAAGTCATGAGATAATAAGAACTTGGGCCTTTTATACAATTCTAAAAGCACATTACCATGCAGATTCTTTGCCGTGGAAAAACATTATGATTAGTGGTTGGTGCTTGGCTGATGATAAGAAGAAAATGAGTAAATCGAAAGGTAATATCATCACTCCTCAATCAATACTCGAGACATATGGAGCAGATGTAGTGCGTTACTGGGCTGCGAACTCACGGCTTGGTGTTGATACGGTTTTCTCTGAGAATATCTTTAAAATTGGTAAGCGTTTAGTGACGAAACTATGGAATGCTAGCAAGTTTGTCTCAACGTTCATGGAAAAGTATCAAGAGCTGAAATTGGATTCAGTCAATGAAACAATGGATAAATGGATACTATCTAAATTAAATAAAGTTATAAAAGGAACAACGTATAAACTGTCGCAATTTGAATATAGCGAAGCTTTAGGTGCGATAGAAGAATTTTTCTGGAAGGATTTTTGTGATAATTACTTAGAACTAGTAAAAAAACGTGCATACGGAGAAACAGTGAGCACTGAAGCAAACCTTAGTGCAAAGCAGAGTTTAGTGTGTGTATTAAACACTGTTCTACGGTTATTTGCACCTTTTTTGCCGTACGTTACTGAGGAAATTTACCATCAATTGTATAGTTACAATTCGATTCATAATTGTGGTAATTGGCCGGAAGAGCTTACCTATGATAAGCATTCAGAAGAGGAAGGAGATAATTGTATACAAATATTGAATCTTGTGAGAAAAGTAAAGGCTGATAATAACGTTTCGGTGAAGCATACGATAAAGAAATTAGTGATAAAAACAAGTGAAAACAAATTTAGCCAATCTGCACAAAATGATCTGCAAGCAGTTTGCAATGCAGAAATAATAGAGTGGAGTGAAAACATAGAATCAGGGTTTGAAACTGAGGATGGAAGAGTTGTTGTAAGTGTGGAATTATAATTAATGTTATATGTAAAATTAATTTGATTTTTTTTGCATTTGTGTTAATAGAATAATGATATTACTGTGGGGCAACAACAATGACAAATTTGATGTATAAAACTAAAACGTCAAGTCTTGTAGCTGGCACTTTTGCTACTCTTACGTTGCTTATGTCTGGGGAACTGATCGTAATTTATTATGTTAGTCCACTCATGGCGTTTAGTATAGTTTTTCCTGCTTTTCTGAGTTTATTTATACCTTCTGTTATAATGGTAGTGCTTTTATGTAAAGCGATTGAGAATAGTCAAAAGAATAAAAAAGAACAAGAGTTGCAACAGAAATTGGGTGATAAAGAAAAAGAATTGACTAGTCAAGTAAGGCAGCTATGTGATGGGAATAATCTTTTGGAGGGAAGAGTTATTCAAAAAGAGCAAATATTAGAATATATGATAGCTGAGCTCACTGAGAAGAATAACATTTTGAAAGAAAAATATGCTCAAAAAGGGCAGCAATGGGAAAAAGTAAGGCGAGTATCAAAAGGTAGAATAGATAAGCTCACTGAAGAGAATAACTTTTTGGAAGAAAAATGTACTCAAACAGAGCAGCAATTGGAAGAAGTAATACAAGGATTAGGAGCTAAAATGGCTGAGCTAACTAAAGAGAATGACTTTTTTAAGGAAAAGCATGCTAAAACAGAGCAGCAATTAAAAGAAGTAATGCAAGTATTGGGGGATGCAATAGCTGGACTGGCTAAAAAGAGTGATTTTTTGGAGGAGGAATGTGCTCAAGTAAAACGACAATTAAAAGGTATACTACAAATATTAGAAGGTATTTATCTAACTAAAAAGAATTGTAATTCAGATTTAGAACACACAGCGGTACACCGAGGTAATAAATTAAGGGAAAAGAATAAAGTTTTGGGTGCACAATTGGACAAAGCAAAGCAAAAAATAGAGTTGTTACAGAGTGTAAATTATAAATCAAAAAGTGAAATGGTGTGTGAAGTAAATGGATTTGCTGTTGAATTAAACAGTAAGTGGAAGGAAGTAGAGCGATTAGAAAAAAAAGTAATGCGACTAACTGAAGAAAAAGAGCAGCTAGTTAAAGAAAAAGAGCAGCAATATGATGAATTTGAAAAGATAAATGAAAAAAATGAGAGAAGTGAAAGGAAATTGAAAGATTTGCTTAATGAGAAGTCTCTGGAAGTACAAAAATGTCAAAAAGAGCTGCTTAACGTGAAAGAAGAAAAAAAACGTTTTATACAGGAAGCAATAGAATGTGTAGTAAATGAATTAATAAAATGGATAAGGCATGAAGTAAAAGGCTCTGATGAAGAAATGTCAGAAGTAACTCAAAAAATAGAGTTACATTTGAAGGAGAAAGCTTTACAATATTTTGAGGTAAATTCGCATGAAGAAAATAACTTACAAAATAGTTTTATGACAAACATGGAGGCTTTTGCCTTATTTCAGGTAAGATCTGGTACTTCGGCACAAGGGGTGGCTTCAGCCTTATCACGTCGAGGAAGTGTATAGGTTATGTACGAAGTTAATCCAGTAATATGTGCTCTAGACACGCAGGATTTGGGTAAAGCAGTATTTCTAGCTAAAGTTCTCCGTGACAAAGTTGGCATGATAAAATTAGGGTTAGAGTTTTTTGCTGCTCATGGTCTTGCTGGGGTAAAAGAAGTTGCAAAGTGTAACGTTCCGATTTTTTTGGATATAAAATTGCACGACATTCCAAACACTGTGGCTAGAACAGTTGCAGTAATAAAAGATTTAAATATTGCGATGCTGACGTTACACACTACTGGCGGAGCAAGAATGCTTGAGTATGCACTGGATGTGACACGAGATACGAAAATAAAGTTGCTTGGAGTAACTGTGTTGACCAGCATGGATAGTAAAGATTTAAGCGAATGTGGAGTGGAGAGGGAAGCAGAATCGCAGGTAATTTTACTTGCAAAACTTGCAAAAAGGTCTGGCTTACATGGAGTGGTTTGCTCTGCACGAGAAGCTAGGATAGTGCGTGAAGAATGTGGTAAGGATTTTACCATTGTTACACCAGGAATTCGTATAAATTCTGCTGATGATGACCAAAAAAGAATAGTTACTCCAAAAGAAGCGATTGCTTTAGGAGCTGATTATATTGTAGTTGGCCGGCCAATCACAGAAAATGTTAATCCTGTAAAGGGTGCTGAGTTGATATTAGAGTCATTAACAGTATAGGCTGTACAAGGCCTCCTCTACCTATAAATGGTGCTACGGATTCACCATTTTTTCTGGCTTTACTATTTCCTCAAATTCTTTTTCAGTAAGTAGCTTAAGTTTTACTGCTGCTTCTTTTAAAGTAATATTTTCTTTGTAGGCAAGCTTGGCTATTTTTGCAGCATTATCGTAACCTATATGTGTGTTAAGAATGGTTACCAACATTAATGATTGATCGAGTAAATTTTTTATTCTTTCCTTGTTTGCTTTAATACCGATAATACATTTTTCTGTAAAACTTAAGCTTGCATCAGCTAGGAGTTTTATGGATTGCAGAACATTATAGATGATCATTGGCTTGAAAACATTTAGTTCGAAATGTCCATTTGATCCACCAATTGTAACGGAAACATGGTTCCCCATTACTTGGGCGCATACCATAGTCAATGCTTCACATTGAGTTGGGTTGACTTTACCTGGCATAATTGATGAACCGGGCTCATTTTCTGGCAAGATTATCTCCCCGATTCCGCATCTTGGTCCAGAACCAAGGAGTCTTATATCATTTGCGATTTTCATTAAGCTCACTGCAATTGTATTCAATACACCACTGAGTTCAACTAGTGCATCATTTGCCGCTAGAGCTTCAAATTTATTCTTTGCGGAAACAAATGGCAATGCAGTAATTTTTGCAACTTCTTGGGCAAAATCTTCAGCGAATCCCTTTTTAGAATTTAATCCTGTTCCAACGGCTGTACCTCCTTGCGCGAGCTCATATATACTACTCAATCCTAGTTTTACTCTTTCTATCCCTTTTTTAATTTGAGTTGCATAGCTGGAGAACTCCTGGCCCAACGTTAAGGGCGTCGCATCCTGCAAATGAGTACGTCCTACTTTGATTATCTCTTGAAACTCTTGTGCTTTATCGTTCAATGCTTTATATAGCTTTTCAAGGTTTGGAATGAGTGATTCAGTTACCTGTTGTGCTGCTGCGATGTGCATAGCTGTAGGGAAGGTGTCATTGGATGACTGCCCATAATTTACGTGATCATTTGGATGCACTGGTGATTTACTTCCTATTTTACCGCCTAAAATCTCTATTGCACGGTTACTAATCACCTCATTCATATTCATATTAGTTTGAGTTCCAGATCCGGTTTGCCATACAACGAGTGGAAATTCTTCTTTCAACCCTCCCTCCATTATTTCTTGTGCAGCCTGACAGATGGCGTTTCCTATCTTTTCATCTATAGTGCCGTATTTTATATTTACCCTTGCTGCTGCAAGTTTCACTATTGTGAGAGCTTTAATCAAGGGCTCAGGCATCTTTTCTGTACCAATCTTAAAATTCTCTAAAGAACGCTGAGTTTGTGCTCCCCAGTATTGATTGCTTAGTACTTTGATTTCTCCTAAGCTATCTGATTCTACTCTGAACATATCTTGTCTTTTTCATGAATCCCTTTTGAAGCTACTGTGAAGTGTGAAAGAAGTCAATGACCTTATTGATAAAAATACATAAAAACTTTATTGACAATCGATGAGTATTTTCTATAATCAATTTAAAATAATAATGTGAGGTCTCTATGATAAATTACACGAAAGGATTTTTTGAGACCACAAATAGTGCTGAAGATCAAGAAGTTTTTAAACTGGGGTATGATTGTGGTAAGTTTGTAGTTGAAGATCAAGATATTAAAGAAAGTAATACTGCTAAGTCTAGTATCTTGGATGATTTTGAAGTAATTACAGAACAAGATATTGGAGATATTAATCCTCCTGATGCACTGGAGATGAGTATTTCAACCTCTAGCTTGAGTATAGAAGAAAGTGTTGCAGAAATTGCAGGCTTTAACCAGGAGAAGTTACTAGAAATGTGTGCTTTTTCTAAAATAACGTATGGCAATAATGATGATAAATTATCTCAAATGGGATATAAAACTAAAGAGGAGTTTATTAATGAAGGGTATAAAATTATACCTTTTTGGTCAAATGACGAAAGATCAGCTGATTTTGTTTTTGCAAAAGGTCAAGAAGTTACCATAGCATATCATGGTACAAAGGATATAAATGATGTGTTGACTGATGCAAATGCTACTTTTACCGTTCCTGCATTTTTGACTAGTGGGGGAAGAGCACACAGAGGTTTTTATAACGCATTTAAGAGTTCATTTATAAGTCTTAATAAAGTACTGGAAGCTCATGCAAATGAGCAAAAGTTAGAAGTTAAGAATTTAAAGATGAACTTCACTGGTCACAGTATGGGTGGAGCACTTGCTAAATTGGCCGCATTATGTTTCAATAAAACAGAAGGAGCGCAGGATGTACATGTTGCAACTTTTGGTGATCCACGAGTTTTCGATCTTACTGCTAGCTATATTTATAATGATGCTCTAGGGGAAAAAACCATTAGGGTAGCTCAGCATAGACAAGATCCAGTACCGGCGTCGCCTCCTGGGTTTACTGGTTATGCTCATGTAGGTTCACAGTTAAGGACAGAAGTTCCGCTAGGCTATTGTACTCATAAAATAGATGGTTATTATGAAGCTATTAAAGGAATGAAGGAAAGTGATTTTAAGTCAAATAATGGTGTGTCACTCTTTTATTATCCTGTTAAGGCATTACAGGTGGTCAATTGCGCAGTTTTTGGTTATATTCAATCTGTTGTGGCTCGTACTACATTGAGTTACCTTGCTAGCCAAGTAGAGTGTAAATGGTACGATAAGGTTGTAGCTCAAGAGACTGATGAGCCTAACACAATACTTCAGGAGAATAAATTCACACAAGATTTTCCGAGTATGGTAGGAGTTTGCGGTTGAGTTTAGAAAAACTACAAGCAATTGCTCAGTACTAGATTTCTTTTGAAATCTGTTTATGGTAAGAAGTTTTTAGGAGAAGTGCCCGCATAATACTTAGATGTATTTGTGGGTCAGCTTCAACAACAAGGTTGCCATCAGGAATTAAGTTTTAAAATGAGGTCTACTATCAAGGTAGTCAGTGTAGGTAAGGAAGTAACTACATGTGTTTTCTTTCCTGTTCAGACTGTTGCATGCTTCGAAAATTATTTTTAACGCTTAATGAGTACCTCTAATATTTAAAATTTTTTTCCTCTTTAACTTATTATTATATAACGTAGGTTGACAAAGGGACAGCTTGTTCTCTCAGGGAAAATAGAATATCCTTAACTCTTTGATATATTGTTAGTGAACATGAGAGAGAAGCATTACCCTGATACGAAAAGTAGTCCTGATTTTTCGTCAATTGAAAGAACAATAATTGAATTGTGGCGGAAGAACAGGATTTTTGAGCGGTCGATAGAAGAACGTTCTCGGGATAATAGCTTTGTGTTTTATGATGGTCCTCCATTTGCAAACGGCCTTCCTCACTATGGACACCTACTCACTGGTTTTATAAAAGATGCATTTGCGAGATATCAAACAATGCTAGGAAAGTGTGTAGAAAGAAGGTTTGGTTGGGATTGCCACGGATTGCCTGCTGAGATGGGTGCTGAAAAGGAGCTCGGAATATCTGGAAGGAGTGAGATAGAGAGATTTGGCGTAGGAAAATTTAATAGTCATTGCCGCTCTTCTGTGATGAAATTTGCATCAGAGTGGGAGAAGTATGTTAACAGGCAGGCAAGGTGGGTAGATTTTTATAATGACTATAAAACTATGGATAAGTCATTCATGGAATCAGTCATGTGGGCATTTAAGCAACTATACGACAAGGGGCTAATATATGAATCAGTGCGTGTTACGCCTTATAGCTGGGCATGCGAAACGCCGTTATCTAATTTTGAGATTAGGCTTGATAATGCCTATAGAGAAAAGACTAGTAAGGCCGTAACGGTTGCGTTTGAGCTTCTAGAAAAACCTCAGCAGCTTACCCAAAAATGCAAATTACTTGCTTGGACTACAACTCCTTGGACGCTGCCTAGCAACCTAGCTTTAGCAATAGGAAAAGATATTAAATATTGTGCAGTATCTATCAATGACGAAACTTATATCTTTGCTAAAAGCTATTTGAAGAAATTTATTGATCACTGCACGAAGAATGGTATTGCATACTCGGAATGTAATATAGAGCTTGAGGCTGATGATCTTGCAGGTCTTGTTTATAAGCCGTTGTTTGATTACTTTAAAAATACGAAAAATGCATTCCGCGTTTTCACTGCTGATTATGTGACTGAAGAGGATGGTACAGGAGTTGTGCACACCGCACCTGGGTTTGGTGAGGAAGATTTTAATCTCTGCCAGAAACATGACATTCCTGCAATTTGCCCAATTGATAATGGTGGCAGGTTCACAACTGAAGTTCCAGATTTGGTTGGTATTAATGTTCTTGATACAAATGATATAGTAATAAAGAAGTTAAAAGAGCAGGGGAGTTGGTTTAAAACTGAACAATATATTCATAATTATCCACACTGTTGGAGGACAGATACTCCTTTAATTTACCGCACCATACCTTCTTGGTACGTTGCTGTTACAAAGTGCAAGGGTAGGATGATAGAGCTAAATAAAAAAGTTAACTGGATTCCGCATCACATTAAGGACGGCCAGTTTGGAAAATGGCTTGAAGGAGCGCACGATTGGTCAATTTCGCGTAATCGATTTTGGGGTACGCCTATACCTGTATGGCAGTCAGACGATCCTAAGTATCCACGTGTGGATGTATATGGCTCAATAGAAGAGTTAGAGAAGGATTTTAATATTAAAATAGAGGATTTACACAGACCATTTATAGATACTTTAACAAGGCCAAACCCTGATGATCCTAGTGGAAAGTCAACTATGCGCCGCGTGTCTTATGTGTTTGACTGCTGGTTTGAGTCTGGTTCAATGCCATTTGCGCAAGTTCATTACCCATTTGAAAACAAAGAGTGGTTTGAGAAAAATTTTCCTGCTGATTTTATTACTGAATATATAGCGCAAACTCGAGGTTGGTTTTACACATTGTTTGTATTATCTACTGCCTTGTTTGATAAAGAACCATTTAAAAATTGTATATGCCATGGTGTAGTTTTGGACGTCAAAGGGCAAAAATTATCCAAGCGTTTAAACAACTATGCAGATCCTATGGAAGTTTTTGATCAGTTTGGTTCTGATGCATTGCGTTTTTTAATGCTTTCTGGCTCTATCGTTTGTGGTGGCAATTTGCTGCTTGATAAAGAAGGAAACTTGGTGCGTGATGTGCTGAGGACTGTAATAAAGCCTATTTGGAATAGCTATCACTTTTTCACTATGTATGCAAACACAGATGGAATTAAAGCTAAAATTTGCAAGAATTATCAAAGTACTATTGACCGTTATATGATTTCCAAGTGTTTTGAGGCTGTGCAAATTATTCATACCTCTATGAATAACTACAATTCCCAGGAAGCGTGCAAAGTCTTAGAGGATTTCTTTGAGGTGCTAAATAATTGGTATATCCGTCGCAGTCGTGAACGTTTCTGGAAGAGTGATTTAGATCAAGATAAGGCCGACGCTTATAATGTTCTATACACAGTTTTTTATTACATATTGAGAGCTGCAGCTCCTCTTTTGCCGCTGATAACAGAAGCTATCTGGCAGGGTCTCGGATATGAAGAAGAATCGGTTCATTTGGCTGCTTTTCCAGAGTTGGAAAGGTTTGATAATGAGCTCATCACTAGAATGGATCTTGTGAGAGAAATATGTAACTCTGCACTGTCTGTTAGAAACACATGCAACATACGTGTAAGGCAGCCACTGAACAGTTTAACGACTTACCATTATTTCCCTCTTGAAGATGAATATCGAGAAATGATAAAAGATGAAGTCAATGTAAAAAAATTGGAATTGGTAGATAAGTTAGAAGGAATTGCATCATCAGAGCTCAAACTGAATTTTTCTTTGCTTGGAAAGAGGATTCCAGATAAAATTCAAAGCGCAATTCAATATGTGAAACAAGGAAAATGGCGGCAAATTGAAAATGAGCAAATATCACTAGGAGATGAGCTTGTTATAGAAAAAGGAGAGTATGAGTTGCTGCTTAAGGCGAGCAGTGAATTCTCCTCCGTTTTTGATAACAATAAAGGAATTGTTGTACTTGATACTACTTTAAACGATGAGTTGATACTAGAAGGGCTTGCAAGAGATATTGTCAGGCTTATCCAAGAAACCAGGAAACAGGCAGATTTTCATGTATCTGACCGGATTAAAGTTGTGATCAAAACGGAGGATGAAAAAATCAAAGAAGCAATAAGTAAATGGATTGAATACATAAAAGAACAAACCCTCTCATTACAAATTGAAGTTAACACAGATAGTGAAGATTACTACTCAAGTAGCTATGAAGGTATCTCTATCTATGTTAAGAAATAACTATCTTTAGTAACTTAATTGCGTTATGGTTTATCACTTCTCCGCCAACACGTTTAGTGATAAAGAATTTTACATACGGTTTATTTGTGTAAGGATCTCGTAAGATTTTCATTTCTCTGTTATCTACAATTTTATAAGCTTGCTTAAAATCAGCCACAGCGATTATTGGTAAACAATCCTTTTTGTTCTGTTCTTCAGATGGCATGTCAACAGATTGATGCACTGGTATTCCCATTAAAGTATCTGGGGTATCAAGAGATAAGCTTGGCTGCCAGAGATATTGATCTGTTGTTTCTGATTTAAGTAGCCTGATATCCTTTAAAGTACTCCTATTCATAAGAAATGCAGCGTTTCTAGAGTGGTATTCATTTAAAGAATAATATAGAGTCATTATTGCTTCACTATCTAATTTGCTGGTTTTGACTTGTGTTATTTCTTCGTCACTATAGCGAAGAATTCCTTTGGGCTGAAAAATGCCGTCACCTTTAATGAAGGCTTCATTTTCCTTTGCGTTAAAAGTCTCGACAATTTTGTCCATTAGCCAGCTTTCGACGTTAACAAACGCATCATCTAATAATCTTTGTGATATTTGTGGTTGAGCATATAGCTCATGAGTTGAAATAGAGATTTTTCTCACTTGAGGTGTATCTGTATCTTTTGTAAAGTCATATTTCGACTGGTCTTTATTGTCTTTCACTTCACCACTCCAGCCAGCGCCAGCATGATCATCCTTTTCTATGATATAATCTAACGTGTCTGTTGAAATCTTCTGACGGGAACATATTTGCCTCATTGGAGATGAAGCGACCATGTTTTTATGTATGCGTTTCATAATATGTGGAGTGATTAAATATTCTCCACCACCACTATTTTCACTGAGAGTTTTTTGTGAAATTTCGTTTAATGTTCCTTTACGTATATAATCAGTAAAGTCTTTATTGTGCACACTCAAGTCCGCATTTACTTCTGGACGTTGAGTTGCGGTTTCAATTAGATCTAGGCGTTCCTTGCAATTATCAATTGTGCTATTTATTTTGTATAGTTGTTCAGTAGTTGCATGATCTGCGCGTCCTTTGTTTTCGATTTCTTTTAGTCTACGATCGTTGATTAGCTTAAATTGCTCCCACGAAGAAGCAAGTTCATTAATGCGATGAGAAATATCAGCAAGTGACATAATAACCTCCATTGAATTAATATACTTTTTGCGAAATTCATTTTTGCTGTAAATGAATTTTGAAAAAAGTCTAAATCTATTTTGATGCGGGGTTGTTAGTGTTGAAGCTGTTGTTATTTAAGTTTTAATTCAGTATTTCTTTAAGTTTATCGATAGAAAGACCTGACAATCTAGCAACAGTGTCAATATCCATCTTGGCAGCAAACATTGCCTTTGCTACCTCAATTTTTCCTTCTTCCTTACCAATATGAATGCCTTCATTGAGTTTTTCATTAAGAGTGGAAAGATAGTCGTTCGTACGTTTCTTAGCTTGATCATAGGCAAAACGTTCTTCTTTGGTCCAATTGAACTCATTCAATATATCATAGGCTTTACCTATTATCACGTCATTTCCTATTATTTTCTGTAGGTCCTGCTCGCTCGTTTCACTAGCATGCTTGAAGAAATAAATCCATTTCTCGGCTACGTTTTCCAGATGATCTTCTTTGGTCTTTTTAAACTTAGGTAGCTCTATGAAAGTAAAGCTGAAATCCTTGAGATCGTGTTCGTGAGTAACTTTATCGAGGGTAACATGGTCAGATTTATAAGCTAATTTATCAGGAAATAAGATGAAATTGGTAATAGCAATAAAAATAACGCCTTTGAGACTACTATACTGATCTCCTACTTCAGCCTGACTAAAATAAGCCTTAGCAGCGTAGTATTGTGCACGCCTTTCAAAACCAGAGGTTTTAGCGACTTGCATTTCAATTATTAGCTGAGTACCAGAAGGATCAGTACACAGGACGTCAACAATACTTTGCTTCTGAGACGCAATATCAGGATCTTGAATAGGGCTGAGAAAAGAAACATCAACAATTTTATTGGCATCAGGAAGATCAAGTATATCATTGAGGAAATGAATGAGTATATCTTTATTACTTGTAGAGCCAAATATTCTCCGAAATGCAACGTCATTCTTGGGGTCGAGAAATTTTGAAAGAGGCATGATTGAGACAATCAAGATACATTGACATTATATACTGTTGTTAATAATTGCTCAAGCAATTTCTATAATATAAACAATTAAGAGAGGTTTATTTCTGTTTCTACCTTCATTCCAACAACATTATATCCTGAATCGACATGCAAAGTTTCTCCAGTGGTGCCACTGCTGAGGTCACTAAGTAAGTAAAGTGCTGCCTTTCCAACATCTTCAATGGTGGTATTGCGTCTAAGTGGAGAGTTATTTTTGTTCCACTCTGCAATAAAATGAAAATCACTTATTCCAGAGGAAGCTAAGGTTCTAATTGGACCTGCAGAAATGGCATTGACTCTAATATCCTGTGGACCTAAATCGCACGCTAAATATTTAACACTTGCTTCGAGTGCTGCTTTACATAAACCCATGACGTTATAATTCGGCATTACCTTTTCGGCACCATAATAAGAGAGGGTAAGTAAACTACCGCCATTTTGCATGATTTTTTCAGCTCTTTGTGCCAAAGCAGTAAAGGAATAGCATGATATGTGCATTGCATTGAGGAAATTACTTAGTGAAGTATTTATATACTTACCTTTCAATTCATTCTTATCGGAGAATGCTACTGCGTGCACTAGAAAGTCTAAAGTTCCCCATTTTTGCTGTATTGCACTGAAGGCGGTATCTATCGTTTCTTCGTTAGCAACGTCACATTGCAATAACAATTCTTCGCCGATCTGGAATTCATCTGCGATAGGTAACAGCTTTTTTTTAAGCTCTTCATTTTGGTAAGTAATTGCAAATTCTGCACCATGCTCCGACAGTACCTTTGCTATGCCATATGCTATAGATCTTTTGTTTATTATTCCAGTTATTAAGCCTTTTTTGCCGTTTAAAAAACCTGCTGTCATTTATTTTATGTATCAGATAAAATACTCAAATTTATTTCTATAAAGTTGTTTTTACAGATAAAGTGAATCTCAGTATTGTATTGCTCTAACAATAATGATGTAAGATAAATATTAATGTTTTTTGTATTTAAGTCAATTTTACTTTTGCTTGTTAATTGATCAACGAAATACCTACTTAAAGGTTTATGTTCATTGGAGATTTTTATAGTTAATGATATTTTGTTTTCTGTATAGTTGAGCAAGGCAGATATTTGTTCGATGTCTGCTACTGTACCTGATATAGTTAGAATCAGACTGGAAATTATTTTGTTTACTTTTTCGATGCAATTTATTGAAGCATCAAAATGGCTTACCTCCAATGTGAACTTAGTTTTTCTTTTTAGTAGGTAATTTTCGATATTGGATTTAGTTTGTTCAAAACTCAGATTATCATCTGAAATAGAGTATGCTTGCCTCATGAGCTTATATTTTGCAAGTAAATCATTGAAACTTTCTTTAATAAGTGATAACGCTTCTTCTTGATTACCGAATTCAAGTTCTTCTAAGCCAAACATTATTCCACCCATGGAGCCAGCTAAATCATGAAGTAGGCGCCCTGAAAGCAGTTCTGTTATTAATAATTTATCGTTGCTCATTTGTAACGCAAAATTTAATTTAATCTTTATTTTGCAGGTATGCATAGTCAATAGACAGTAAAGTTTAATTGCATTTTTTTATACTGAGAGTTAACATAGTTTTAATAATTATGAAATTGCTATGAATACTTATGCTAAATCAGGAGTGAATCTTCAGTTGTATAATAAGTTGATAAAGAAAGTTAAACCCATTGCTGAAGGTACTACTCGCGAGGAAGTAATAAGTGAAATAGGCTCTTTTTCTGCGTTGTTTGATTTTGCTGCATTAAGTAAGAAATATGATCACCCTGTGCTAGTTTCTTCAACTGATGGGGTGGGTACAAAGCTATTGATAGCTCAAGAGGTAAATAAACACGACACTATAGGCATAGATTTGGTTGCAATGTGTGTGAATGATTTGCTTGCACAAGGGGCTACACCTTTGTTTTTTCTTGATTACTTTGCGGCTGGCACATTAAGTGAAGACGTTTTACTGCCTGTTATGCAAGGCATTGCAGAAGGATGCAAGCAGGCAAAAATAGCGCTAGTTGGCGGAGAAACTGCAGAGATGCCTGGAATGTATAGTGATGACCATTATGATCTGGCAGGTTTTGTAGTTGGTGTCGTTGATAAAAATAAGATTTTACCAAATTGTAGTACTATTGAGGAGGGAGACTATATAGTTGGCTTAAAATCAAGCGGTATTCACTCGAATGGGTTTTCTTTAGTACGCCATATCTTTAAAAATTTAGGTATAAGCTATAAGGATTTGTCTCCATGGGATAATAGATCCTGGGGAGAAGTATTGCTCACTCCGACAAGGATATATGTTGATTCTCTGCTACCTATAATGTCGCTGTTGAAAGGGGTTGCACACATAACTGGTGGTGGATTAGTAGAAAATATTACTCGCATTTTACCTAAGCACCTTTCTGTTGAAGTAGATATTCATTCTTGGCAGTGGCCAGAAATATTTCTCTGGTTGAAGAACGAGGGGAACTTAACGGAAGATGAAATGCTAAAAACTTTTAATTGCGGTATCGGTATGACACTTGTTGTATCTCCTGAAAATTTACAGGAGGTACAAAAATATTTTGAGGGTCAAGGTGAAGAGATCGAAATTATAGGTAAACTTAAGACTTAGCACGCCCTCCAGCTTTATCTTGCTTATTAGGAGTGCTTGCCGGTGTGAAATTATCAGTATTAGTATTGCGAACTTCTCTTACCTCTTGAAAGACTTTTTTGTTTACATCAGATTTATTTAAAACTGCATGATAGATTATGCTTTGTTGACAGATTTGGCTATTATTCATTACGGTGACTATTAAACCAGAAGCGCTATAGTTAAATGACTCACCAGGATGAACCTCGCACTGTTTTTTACCATTGATGTGGAAGTTCATTATGGATTCAGTACGCGGTCCTGTTATTCCTATATATGACTGGGAACTATATATAATATTGATACTGACATTAGAAACTTGGTATTTGAAAGTTTTTCCAGGGGTAAGATGGAATGTTTTGTTATTTATTTGTAACTTATCATCCATATTTTTGTTTTGCACTTTATTGCGTCTGTTCATAAGTTCTGTTTTGTGAGTTTCATAGATTGTATTATTATTGTTTGTTAATATTTCAAGCACTTTTTTAGTAAGTTTTTTTATAGTACTAAAAAATCCTTCTTTTTTTGGTTGAGTAGCTTGGTAGCTATTTTGAGATGGTTTGTTGGCTATATGCTCATGTTTTTGTGGTTGGTTTTGAGTTTTTGTGTTATTTAAGTTGCCACCCATGGAATTTTCTGAGTTGACGTGTGTACCTACTTCGGAGGTATTTTTCTTTGAGTGAGTAGATTGTGGATTATTAGACTGTACTTCAGTTTGTGTGGCTACTGCTTTATTTTGTGTGCTTATATCATTATTAGTAATTACTTCTGTTTGTGCTGATGTATTAGAAGTTCTTTTCTTATCTGTTGCTAGAATAACTTTTCCATCTTTTGTGAAGGTAATACCATCTTCTCTTGCGCGCGCATCAAGTTTTTTTAACTCTCTAGCTCCTTCTTCCTTTAGAGCTTTTTCTCTTTTTTCTACTTCACGGCTCAACTTTGCAATATTCTTCATTTTTGCTTTAAGTGCTTCATCTTTCGTTTCTTGTAAAATACGATTTCTTTCTGCAACGAGTTCTACTTTTTCTTCTAATGACATGTCTTCTGGAAATCCTGGTTCGTGTTTGAAGACTTTTTTAAATCTTTGTGCAAGATCTTCACTATTTGTTTCTTGATCATTCATTACGGGATTTGATCCGATTTTTTTTTCATCTACCATGATAACTACCTTAAGATTAATAATTAAATTAACTATGTAATAAGTATATTAATTGATTATGAAGAAATAGTATACATTATATTAGATTTTATATCTAGCGCAAAAGATTTAGCGACGTAGTTTACTGTGTCTGTAGCGTACATAACTTACAACTTGTTTTACCCCTTTTATTTTTCGCGCAACTGATGTTACAGCTGTTAATTCCTCTTTGTTTTGAGCTATGCCCATAAGGTAAACGACTCTATTGATTGTGTAAACGCTATAATTCATTGATTTGATATTCTTTTTAGCAAGCAATCTTGTTTTTATTTCTGTGGTGATTATGCAATCTGCTGCGTTGTCTAATGTGGAAGTTATATTTATTGGTGTAACTCTTATTTCGTTTATTACTTCTTTTACTCCATTTTGTTTCCATGCTATTTTTTCTGCAGTGATTTGTTTTTTGGGGGTATTAACATTTCCAATGAGTAAAACTCTTCCTTCACTTACTTTTACCTTTATCGATGAAAATAACTTATGCTTTAAAAGCTCTTTGTTAATACTAATTAGAATAGTTGTATCGTCGACAATGCTTCCTAAGGATTTATCTTGCAGTGTGATTGCTGTTGTAGTTACTATGGCAGCGGCACCTATTAATGTTGCACAACTACTCTGGGTAATTAGTATCGCTATCAATAAGAATAATCTCATTTTATTCCTTCAAAAACTTTCATAGAAAATGCTAGTCGGCTTTTTCATTTGTGTAAATTATATATAATAATGGTGTTTTAAGATATTGTATTTCAACTTGAAAATTTTTGTTGTATTATCTATAAATGATGAACTTGCGGATATGGCGGAATTGGTAGACGCGCCAGGTTTAGGTCCTGGTAAACTATGTTTGTGGGGGTTCAAGTCCCTCTATCCGCACTTATGATCTGTGTCGGATTTTAAGAGAAAATTTATAGTCAACAAATACACTTTAAGTTTGAGTAAGTTTGTTAAGGATTGTATTTAACTAAAATTCTGTTAGAATAGCTTTATAAATAAGTTAAATTTTTATAAGTGGATTATAATGTCTGATAGTGTATCTCAAAGTATGGAATCAGTGAATTCTAATGATATATATACCTACACAGAAGATGTAGATGGGCTTGAACATAAATATGAAATTATAGTTAATGGCCAGTATATAAAGCAGAAAGTAGATTCTGAATTGCAAGTGGTAGCAAAAACGGCGCAATTGCCTGGATTTAGGGCAGGAAAAACACCATACGAATTAATAATCAAGAATTATCGTGATGAGGTTTTCAGGCGCATATTAAATGAAGTTATTGATTATTGCTATAACGATCTGATTGGCAGAGTCAAAGTTAAGCTTCCTGTAAATCCGAAAATAGATGTTATGTCATTGCCTGATTTGGATGTAGATGATGAAAGAGCAAATTTGATATGTAAGGTATCTTTTGAATTAATACCGGAAGTTCCGGTAGTAGAGCTTGATAAAATTAGTTTAAAAGAATTTGAAGCTGATATTCAAGAAAGCGATGTAAAAGAGTTTATTGATTCAATAAAAGTCGATTTTCCTCATTTCATGTCTGTTGATGACAGTTCTTATCAAGCAAGAATAGGAGATAATTTAATAATTGATTTTGAAGGACGGATAAGAGGTAAAATTTTTAAAGGTGGAAATGGTAAGAATTTTTCTATTAAATTGGGCTCGGGCACATTTATTGGCGGCTTTGAAGATCAATTAGTTGGAATGAAGAAGGGAGAAAAGAAGGTTTTTGAGTTACAATTTCCAAAAGATTATCATGTCGATTCTCTTGCAGAGCAAGAAGCTACTTTTTCTGTTCAAGTCAATGATGTTCAAGTAATCAAAGAATTTTCAGATGATGATGAGATGGCACGAAGCATGGGATTTAAAGATTATTCTGCGTTAGTAAATTACTCTAAACATGTGATTAGCAGTGAGTCTAAGGGAATGACAAACATGTTGTTAACAAAAGAATTATTTAATTATTTAGATGCTACTTATGATTTTGACTTGCCAGCGCATGTAGTAAATCAGGAGCAAAAAAGACTTGGTAGTAAATTAGAAGATTCTTACAAAGAGGCTAAAAGGCGTGTTAAGCTAGCTATGTTGCTTATGAAATTAGGAGAAGAACGCAAAATTCTTCTCAGTGATGATGATATTGTTAGCATGCTTCGTGATCAGTATGTGAGTGCAGAAGTGTCTCTTGAAAAGGCCTTAAATCGTTATAAATCAGATTGGGGATTTCGTGAATCAGTAAATGGGTATGCTCTGGAGCTGAAAGTGACAGGTTATATCTTAGAAAATGTTAGTAAGGAGAAACAAGTTATCTCTGTAAAAGAATTAAAAGAAATGTTTAATAATGTTTAGTAAGGAAAATATGACTCTTGTGCCAATTGTAATAGAGCAAACTAGTAGGGGTGAGCGAGCGTATGATATATATTCAAGATTGGTAAAGGAAAGAATAATCTTTGTTACTGGTCCTGTAGAAGATAATATGGCTAGTGTGATAGTGGCACAGCTTTTGTTTTTGGAGTCAGAGAATCCTGATAAGGATGTCTATATGTATATTAATTCACCAGGTGGTGTTGTGACTGCTGGTTTGTCTATATATGATACTATGCAATATATAAAGCCAGATGTTTCAACTTTATGTATAGGTCAAGCTGCATCTATGGGGTCTTTATTGCTTTCGGCTGGTGCTGCTGGTAAACGTTACTCTTTACCAAATTCTAGAATTATGATACATCAACCATCTGGTGGGTTTCAGGGTCAGGCAACTGATATAGAGATACATGCTAATGAAATTTTGCGAGTGAAAAAGAGACTAAATCAAATTTATGAAAAGCACACAGGTAATTCGTTGAAGAAGATTGAAGCAATGATGGAAAGGGATAAATTTTTAGATCCTGAGGAAGCAAAAAAAATTGGCTTGATTGATAAGGTTATAGCTGAACGTGCAGATATAAAGAGTGAATTAAGGTAATTTGATGGATATTGAGAATAATAATTTGTGCAGTTGTTCTTTCTGCCAGAAAACACAGGATGAAGTAGATAAGTTAATAACTAATTCTTCTGGTGTTTCGAAAGTGTTTATTTGTAATGAATGTATTGAGTTATCTCACAAGGCAATAAACCAGGATAAAGGCGAATCTCTTAATTTAGGTGGCACAAAACAATTGGTGAAGAGGCCTCAGGAGATAAAGAGTTTTCTTAGTAGGCATGTTATAGGTCAAGAGCGTGCACAACATATTTTATCTGTGGCTGTATACAATCACTGCAGGTGCGTATCACAATTTGAGTCTATTGGTGACACTGAAATTGAGAAGTCAAATATAATGCTTGTTGGTCCTACTGGTTCTGGTAAGACCTTATTAGCGAAAACATTAGCTAGAGTTTCAGATGTGCCATTTGCTATGGCTGATGCTACAACTTTAACTGAAGCTGGATATGTAGGAGATGATGTTGAAACGGTTCTATCACGCTTATTGCAAGCAGCGAATTATGATGTAGCAAAAGCACAGCGTGGTATAGTATTTATAGATGAGATAGATAAGATCACAAGGAAATCTGAAAGTACCTCAATTACACGAGATGTTTCAGGTGAGGGAGTGCAGCAGGCATTGCTTAAAATTATGGAAGGTACTGTTTCTTATGTTCCGCCGCAAGGGGGGAGAAAACATCCACAACAGGAATTTATTCAATTGGATACTAGCAATATATTGTTTATTTGTGGTGGAGCTTTTGAAGGTTTGGATAAAATTATTGAAGCAAGAAAAAAGGGAACATCTGTAGGTTTTGGGGCTGATATAAGCCAATCTACAAATAGAAAGAAGAATGTTTTACAAGAAGTTGAGCCTGAAGATTTGATTAAGTTTGGGTTAATACCTGAATTTGTAGGGCGAGTGCCAATAATTGCTGTTTTGGATGAATTAAGTCATCAGGATTTAATGCGTGTCTTATTGGAGCCAAGAAATGCTCTAATAAAGCAATATAAAGCACTTCTTGCCTTAAATAAGGTAGATCTTGAATTTTCAGATGAAGCGGTATCAGAGATTGCTAAAAAAGCAATGAGCTACAAAACGGGTGCGAGAATGCTTCGTGCTATTTTGGAATCGCTTTTACTTGATGTTATGTATGAAGCTGGTAGTGGGGAGTTTGAAGGTCAAACGATATTGATTACTAAGAAAATGGTGGAATCAGGAAAAGCAACGATCAATCATAATCATGGTAATATTATAACAGTTAATGATTAACTTTTAAGGTATAGTATGAGCGCTGAATACACTACGCATACTGATCTGATTGAATTACCGGTGTTGCCTCTAAGGGATATAGTAATTTTTCCAGATATAACGATGCCTTTGTTTATAGGTAGAGAAAAGTCTATTAATGCATTAGAACGCGCAACAAAAGGTAATAATCAAATTTTTCTTATTGCTCAAAAAGATGGAAGTATTGACAATCCAGAGCCGGAAGATCTTTACGAAGTAGGGGTAATAGCAAATATTACTCAGTCGTTGATAAAATTACCTGATAATGCAGTAAAGGTTGTAATTAATGGAATGAGGAGAGGGAGGGTTGTAGAATATATCAGTTCCAATTTTTTGCTGCAAGCTAATGTGGAAGTGGGTGATAAGTATGAGTACGAAAATAATACTGTTGAATTAGAAGCTTTAAGACGTGCGGTCATAGATACTTTTGATGACTTAAATAAGTTGAGTAAAAAAAGTCAACCTGAAGGTGTTTCTCATTCTGTTGATCACATAAAAGGTTCAGGGCATCTTGCGGATGCCGTTGCTGCATCTCTTAATGTGAAAGCGTCAGATAAGCAAAAGATACTTGAGACTTATGATGCAGAGCAGCGCTTAGAAGAAGTTTTTTCTCTGATTGAGAGGGAGATAAGTATTATAAATGCGCAAAATCGTTTATATAAAACGATCAAATCTCAAGTTGAAAATAGTCAAAAGATCTACTATCTCAATGAGCAGATGAAAGCAATACAAAAGGAATTGGGTGAGTTTGAGAATGGCGATGAAGGAAGTGCCGCGAGCGAATTTGATAAGAGAATAAGTGAAACAAAACTTTCTCAAGAAGCAAGAGAAAAAGCTGTAAGTGAATTGAAGAGATATAAGAAGATGAATCCTATTTCTCCTGAGGCTACGGTGATATCTAGTTATCTTCACTGGCTTCTTGATTTACCATGGGAAGTGTATAAAGATGCTAAGATTAATTTGGGTGCTGCTAAGAAGATCTTGGATGAAAATCACTATGGTATAGAAAAAGTAAAAGATAGGATAATAGAGTTTTTAGCAGTATTGAAAAGAGTAAAGGAGATAAAAGGCCCTATACTTTGCTTAGTTGGACCTCCTGGTGTTGGTAAGACATCTTTAGCTAAATCTATAGCGAAGGCAATAGGTAGAGATTTTGTACGTATGTCTCTTGGGGGGGTGCGTGATGAATCAGAAATACGGGGGCATAGAAAAACTTATATTGGATCTATGCCTGGTAAAATCATCCAGCATATGAAAAAAGCTAAATCGTGTAATCCACTTTTTTTATTGGATGAAATAGATAAAATAGGTGCAGATTCGCGTGGTGATCCCGCATCTGCGTTGCTGGAAGTTCTGGATACTGAGCATAACAAGCATTTTACTGATCATTACATAGAGGTTGAGTATGATCTTTCTAGTGTAATGTTTGTAGCTACGGCAAATAGTTTAAATCTGCCACTTCCTTTACGTGATAGAATGGAAATTATACAGTTATCTGGCTATACTGAGGATGAAAAAATTAGTATTGCCAAGCATCATATTATTCCAAAATTAAAAAAGGATCATGGACTGCAGCAGAAGGAATGGGATATAACTGATGATGCGTTATATCAGCTAATACGTCTGTATACGCGCGAAAGTGGTGTGCGCAGTATGGAAAGAGAACTTGCGAAATTGATGAGAAAAGCTGTTAAAGAAATATTAACAAGTAAACATAAGGGTATATCTGTTGGGGTAGATAATTTGCAGGATTATCTAGGGGTGCGTAAATATACTTTTGGTATTGCGGAGAGTGAGAACTTGGTGGGAGTAGTGACTGGCCTTGCTTATACTGAAACTGGTGGTGATATTTTAATGATAGAAGCAGTTTTAATGCCAGGTAAGGGGGAAATAAAGTATACAGGAAAGCTTGGAGAGGTAATGCAGGAGTCTATCAAAGCTGCTTATAGTTATGTTAGATCGAATTGTTTATTTTTTGGTATAAAACCTGAAAGATTTCAAAATAGTGATATACATTTACATGTGCCTGAAGGTGCTGTGCCGAAGGATGGTCCTTCTGCTGGCGTTGCAGTGTGTATATCTATCGTTTCTCTCATGACAGATATACTAGTGAATAAGAGTGTTGCTATGACTGGCGAGGTGACGCTGCGTGGTAGGGTGTTGGCTATAGGCGGGTTAAGGGAAAAATTGCTTGCTGCATTGAGAGGATCAATCAAAACTGTAGTTATTCCAAGTGAAAATGAGAAAGATATGCAAGAAATTCCAGCAAACATCAGAGAGGGATTAAATGTAGTTTTTGCTAGGAGTGTTGATGAAGTGATAAAAGTTGCTTTAACAAAAAAGATTTCTCGGATTAAACCTACTTCTGCTGCTGTAGTGGAAGACAAAGCTTCTTCATTGGAAGCGCTAAAGCATTAAGTAATGTCAAAACTTGCAGAGTTCCGCTCGTTTGTGCACAAAATAAACGTTGATGCGTTCATATTACATACTCAAGATGAGTACCTAAGAGCGCATTCTGAAGATTTAAAACAGCTATGTGGGTTTACCGGGACGAATGGGGTACTGATTGTAGTCAAAAGCGGTAAGTGCCCATTTTTCACAGATGGTCGTTATATAACTCAAGCGCATAGTCAGCTTGATCATACCAATTTTGAAATATATAACATAAAAGAAAAGGATCCATGTGAATGGATGAGAGAAAATGTACCATCAACTATTACCTTAAGCTACCATTCACAGTATTTTACAGTAGCAGATTTAAGAAAGTATGAACAAGTATGTAAATTAGTGCCGTATATTTGTGAAGAGAGAAGTGATGATTTAAAACAGAGAGTGATTTTACATCCGTCTGGTGAGGGTAGTCAGAGTAAGTGTGAAAGAATAGCTAGAGCAATAAGTGGAGCAGAAGCAGTGTTGCTAACTGATGTGAATTCAATTTCTTGGTTGCTCAATATCAGAAACGAAAATATGGAATATACTCCGCATGTGCTATGCCGTGCTATATTGTACAAGGATGGTAGTGTTGACTTATTTATTCAGGGTGGTGAATTAGAGATAGAATTGAATAATCAAGTGAGAGTTTTTAATATTAACGAGCTTGCAAATCAATTGCAAAAATTGAGCTCTATTATTATAGATCCCAACACAGTTTCCATGGGTATTGCAAATTTAATTATGGCTGAACAAGTAGTCGAAAAAGAGGATCCGTGTTTGTTAAGTAAGGCAATAAAAAATCGTACGGAGGTAATGGGTGCGATAGATGCGCATATTAGAGATGGAGTTGCAGTTACAAAATTTCTGCGATGGCTTGAAAATAATGTTAATAATGGAGTAACGGAACTTGATGCTGAAGAGAAGATTTTAGAGTATAGAAAGGAGCAAAGCTTGTTTAAACAACTTAGCTTTCCCACAATTTCAGCATTTAATGAAAATGCGGCAATAGTTCATTATCGAGCGGATAATAATACAAATAAAATAATCAAGAAGAATGGATTATATTTAATTGATTCTGGAGGTCAGTACCTTGATGGAACAACTGATGTAACAAGAACAGTTGCCATTGGTATTCCAACGCGAGAGCAGATAACACATTATACAATAGTGCTAAAGGCTCATATTGCTATTGCGAGTGCAGTTTTTCCTCTAGGTACAACTGGTGGAGATTTGGATATATTAGCGCGTATGCATCTATGGAAATTTGGTATGGATTATCCTCATGGAACTGGGCATGGTGTAGGAAGTTATTTGTCGGTACATGAAGGGCCTCAGGCTATATCTAAAGGGAATAAAATAAAGCTAGTTTCTGGAATGATTGTTTCCAATGAACCTGGTTATTATGTTTCTGGTAAATATGGAATTAGAATAGAAAATCTTATGTATGTCGATGAACAAGAAAATGGATATTTAAGATTTAAGCAATTAACCTGCGTCCCGTATGATAAAAGGCTGATAGATACACAAATGCTTACTCAAGATGAGGTAAGGTGGCTCAGTAAATATGAGGAATTCGTTTGTAAAAGTTTGAAAGTAGTTTTATAAAGCAAATTATAAGTGTTTTGTGCTTGGAGTTATGGATGGTAATAGTTATAAAATTTTCATTTTTATATTGACTATTTAGGTTTATTGTTTTATAAATAAAAACTTAGATGTTAATGAGCTTAATATGCCCACGATAAATCAATTAGTGCGTCAAGGTAGAGTAAGATTGATAAGTAAAAAGAAGGTTCCAGCTCTTGGGGGAAGTAGCCCTCAGAGAAGGGGAGTGTGTACTAAAGTTTATACTACAACTCCTAGAAAGCCTAACTCAGCGTTGCGTAAGGTAGCTAGAGTAAGAATTAGTGGTTATGGTGAAGTAACAGCATATATTCCTGGTGAAGGGCATAATTTACAAGAACACTCGGTGGTATTAATACGTGGTGGTCGGGTTAAAGATTTGCCAGGTGTGCGTTATCATATAATTAGAGGTGCTCTTGATTTGCGTGGAGTTCAGAATAGAAAAAAAGCTCGCTCAAAATATGGTGTGAAGAAATCTGGTTAAATTATGGCTCGTCGTAGTAAAGCAAAAAAAAGAGAAGTAAGTCCTGATTCGCAGTACGGTAGTGTTGTGTTAATGCGTTTCATTAATACAATTATGAAATGTGGTAAGAAGTCTGTTGCGGAAAGAGTTGCTTATGAAGCATTGTCTTTGGTTGAACAGAAGGTAGGCGAAAGTGGATTGTCGGTTTTTGAAAAGGCAGTAGAGAATGTTACGCCCTCTGTTGAGGTGCGCTCTAGGCGTATTGGTGGTGCAACTTATCAAGTGCCTGTTGAAGTAAGAAAGACTAGAGCTCTTTCGTTAGCATTGAGGTGGATTGCTAAAGCAGCAGCATCTGCTCGAAAGAAAAGCAATAAAACTTCTTCTTACTGTTTATGCTCTGAAATATTGGATGCATACAATAAGCGTGGTGGTGCATTTAAGATGTGTGAAGAAAAGTATAAAATGGCTGAAGCTAATAAGGCCTTTTCTCATCTTCGTTTTTAGTGTTGGTATAATATGGAAGTTGGAATATCTAAATATAGAAATATAGGAATAATGGCGCATATAGATGCTGGTAAAACTACCACAACTGAGCGTATTTTATTTTATACTGGTAAGCAAAATAGGATTGGTGAAGTGCATGATGGTGCTGCATCTATGGATTGGATGGAGCAGGAGAAAGAACGTGGTATTACTATTACTTCCGCTGCAACAACTTGTTTCTGGAATGATCATAGAATTAATATAATAGATACTCCTGGTCATGTCGATTTTACTATTGAAGTTGAGAGATCTTTAAGAGTTTTAGATGGTGCAGTTGCTGTGTTTGATGGAGTTGCAGGGGTTGAGCCTCAATCTGAAACTGTTTGGCGTCAAGCTGATAAATATAATGTGCCTCGTATATGTTTTGTCAATAAGATGGATAGAATAGGGGCAAATTTTTATCGTTGTGTTGATATGATAAAAAGCAAGCTCGGTGCGGTACCTTTAGTGACTCAATTGCCGATAGGGAGTGAAAAAGATTTTAAAGGTATAATAGATCTTGTTTCTATGAGGGCTATTATATGGGAAGAAGAGACTTTGGGTGCTAAGTTTTCTTATAGAGATATTCCTGCTGATTTATTAGATAAAGCTCAAGAATTTAGGCATACTCTGTTAGAGACAGCAGCTGAGATGGATGATGAAGCAATAAATATCTACTTTGAGAGCGGCGATATTTCGGTAGATATGTTGAAGAAGTGTATAAGAATGGGGGTTATTAAAGGAAAATTTGTTCCTGTTTTGTGTGGATCAGCTTTTAAGAATAAGGGTGTACAGCCTCTTTTAGATGCCGTGGTTGACTTTTTACCTTCTCCTATTGATATTGATCAAATAACTGGGAGTGATCCTAAAGATTCGGAAAAAAGAATTGGGGTGAAGCCTTCAGAAAAAGAAAAGTTTGTTGCTCTTGCATTTAAAGTAATGACAGATAAATTTGTTGGTAGTCTGACGTTTATTCGTATTTACTCTGGTAAGTTGAAATCTAAGTCTGCTGTTTTGAATGCAGGAAAGAATGAAACTGAAACGATCGGTAGAATGTTACTCATGCATGCAAATAATCGAGAAGATATCACAGAAGCTAAAGCTGGTGATATAGTTGCTTTGGTTGGGTTAAAGAAGACAGTAACTGGTGATACTTTATGCGCGCCTGATTTTCCTATATTGTTAGAGCGTATGGAATTTCCTGAGCCTGTAATTGAGATTGCTGTTGAGCCTAAAACTACTTCAGATCAGGAGAAGTTAGGCATGGCTTTAAATAGGTTGGTTGCTGAGGATCCATCTTTAAGAATGTCGGTAAATGCAGAAAGTGGTCAAACTATATTGAAGGGTATGGGTGAGTTGCATCTTGAAATTATTACTGATAGGGTAAAGCGTGAGTTCAATGTTGGTGTAAATGTTGGGGCTCCTCAAGTTGCATATCGTGAGACTATTACTAAATCTGTTGAGATTGATTATGTTCACAAAAAGCAAACTGGTGGTGCTGGTCAATTTGCTAAGGTCAAGATAATGTTTGAACCTCTTGAGCCTGGGTCGGGATTTCAGTTTGAAAGTAAAATTGTGGGTGGCTCTATTCCAAAGGAATATATTCCTGGTGTACAGAATGGTTTAGAGATGATAAAAGAAGGTGGTATTATTTCTGGTTTTCCAGTTATTGACTTTAAAGCTACTCTTATTGATGGAGCTTTTCATGAAGTTGACTCTAGTCCTTTAGCTTTTGAACTTGCTGCAAAAGGTGCTTTTAAAGAAATGGCAAATAAGGCTGCTCCCAAAATGTTGGAACCTATAATGAAGGTTGAGATTATTACTCCTGAGGAGTATATGGGTGATATTATGGGTGATATAAATAGCAGAAGAGGCCAGGTTTCGAGTATGGAAACACATAATAATAGTACCATAATTTTGGCTTCAGTGCCTCTTGCAAGTATGTTTGGTTATATAAATGTTTTGCGTTCTATATCTCAGGGAAGAGCACAGTATAGTATGCACTTCTCTTGTTATGAACAAGTGCCACAGTATGTGGTTGATGAGTTAAAGTTGAAATGTAATTAGGGGTGATATTTATGACAACAGTAGAAGCATTTGGGAAGCCGCATGTAAATGTAGGGACGATAGGGCATGTAGATCATGGGAAGACGACATTGACGGCGGCGATAACGAAGCATTATGGGAAATTTATAGCGTATGATCAGATAGATAAGGCGCCAGAGGAGAGGAAAAGAGGAATAACGATAGCGACGGCGCATGTAGAATATGAGACGGCGAATAGGCATTATGCGCATGTGGATTGTCCTGGGCACGCTGACTATGTGAAGAATATGATCGTGGGAGCAGCGCAGATGGATGCTGCAATATTGGTGGTGTCTGGGGTTGATGGTCCAATGCCGCAAACAAGGGAGCATATATTGCTTGCGAAGCAGGTTGGAGTAGGGTACATAGTGGTATACATAAATAAGGCTGATGTAGCTGATCCTGACATGATAGATTTAGTAGAAATGGAGATCAGGGAGTTGTTGACGAAATATGGATTTCCTGGGGATGAAGTGCCATTTGTGGTAGGATCTGCATTAAAGGCGCTGGATGATGAAGATAGTGAATATGGTAAGAAGTCAATAGACAAATTAATGGAGAAATTGGATGAATATGTTGAAGTGCCACCAAGGCCGGTTGATTTGCCGTTTTTGATGCCTGTGGAAGATGTATTTTCAATATCTGGGCGTGGTACAGTGGTAACAGGAAGGATAGAAAGAGGAGAAATAAAGACGGGAGATGAAGTTGAGATAGTAGGATTGGGAGCAACGCAGAAGACGACGTGCACAGGTGTGGAGATGTTCAAGAAATCTTTAGAAAAAGGAAGTGCAGGATTGAATGTAGGGGTGCTGCTACGTGGTACGAAGAGAGAAGAGGTAGAGAGAGGGCAGGTATTAGGGAAGCCTGGGACGATAACGCCACATAAGAAATTTAAGGCGGAAGTATATATCCTGAAAAAAGAAGAGGGAGGAAGACATACGCCATTTTTTGCGAATTATCAGCCGCAATTTTATCTAAGGACGACAGATGTGACGGGAAGTATCAAGTTACTAGATGGGAAGGAAATGGTAATGCCCGGGGATAATGTGAGTGTGGAAGTAGATTTGCAATTGCCGATAGCGATGGATAAAGGCTTGCGTTTTGCAATAAGAGAAGGCGGTAGAACGGTTGGTTCTGGCGTCGTTTCAGAGATTTTAGAGTAAGGGTTTATAGGAGTGTAGCTCAATTGGTAGAGCGCTGGTCTCCAAAACCAGAGGTTGTAGGTTCAATTCCTATCACTCCTGCATTAATGATATAATAGAAATGTTGAAGAGTTTACGTAATTTTATTTATGATATAGGGCAGGAAATAAGGAAAATTTCATGGATAAAAAGGCGAGAAGTGTTATCTTCTCTTTTTATAGTGATGATAATTATAGTTTGTTTTTCGATTTTCTTTTGTTTTGTGGATTTTTTATCCGTTTTTGTGGTTAAAGCCTTGTTTGGAATCGTTTATGACGTATGAATATAAGTGGTATATCATAAGAGTTAGTTATGGTTGCGAACAAGATATATGTGAATTAGTAAATAAGGCTATTTATTTTAAAGATGTTTTTGTGCCTTACCAGATTGTGCATAGCTTGAGATCTAGCAAAAATGAAGAGCCTCTTGAATTGTATGTATATATGCATTTGTGTGATGAAAGTAGGGCTATTTTGAATGAAATATCTGGGTTTGAATCGGATGATTTTGAAGTAGTGTCAAATGATGAGATAGATTTAAAACGTAAAGAATTTGATAAATACAAATGGTATATCCTGAGAGTTGCTTCTAATTATGAAGAAAAAGTGCGCCAACATATATTAGAGAATTCTATGAGATTGGGGGTTAATGATTATTTTAAAGAGCTTTTTATTCCGTATGAAGAATTAAATCAAGTAGAGTCGCATTCTAAAAAAGTTGTGACGCGTAGAAAATGCTTTCCTGGTTATATTTTTTTATATGTAAATTTGTGTGATGATGTGCTAAACTTTATTAGTAACATTCCAAAGTCTTTAAAGGTTTATGGCTTTTTGCGAGATGGTAGCACACCAAAAGTGATTTTGGGTGGTGAGATTAATTCTATGTGTGATGCGCTTTATACTGCTCAAGAAAGTAAAAAATTAGGTTGTAGTTATGAGAAAGGTGAAAAGGTAAAGATTAATGATGGTCTTTTTCAAAATTTTATTGGTAAGATAGAAATGATAAATGATGAAGCAAAAGTTGTTAGTGTAGAAGTATCGATTTTAGGTAAGCCGACGATAATTGAGTTTGATATAAATCAAGTGGAAAAAATAGAGGATTGATTATGAGTACTGTAGTTGCTAAAATTAATTTATTGATGGAAGCTGGTAAAGCTGTTCCTGGGCCCAAGATTGCTTCAGTTCTTGGTCCGCGTGGTATACCTGTTCCTAAATTTTGTGAAGCTTTTAATAAAGCCACTAGTACTGCTAATTATAATGTAGGTGATTTAGTCACTGCGCGTGTATCTGTGAAGGATGATCGCTCTTATGATTTTACTGTTAGTGGTTCGCCTGCAGCTTGTCTACTCAAAAAAGAAGCTAATCTGAGTAAAAGCTCTAGTAATCCTGGTAAAGAATTGGTAGCAAAGTTGCCGATGTCTGCTATAATTAAGGTGGCAAAATGTAAGATGCCTGATATGAAAATTGATAATGAAGATGCGGCAGTGAGAATGATTATAGGTACTGCTAAGTCTATGGGTATAGAAGTTGTAGAAGGTTAATAGTTATGACTACGTGTAATGATGATCCTAGGCAGTGTCTAGTGCAAATTATTGAGAGTGCTTCAGCGAAATTTGATGAGTCTATTGATGTGGCAGTCAATTTAGGTGTTGATTCTCGTAAATCTGAGGAGCAAGTACGTGGTACTGTAGTTTTACCTAGAGGTATAGGAAGAGATATCCGGGTAGCTGTTTTTACTCAAGATAAATATTTGCTTGAAGCTGAGGAAGCGGGTGCTGATGTTGTAGGAGGAGAGGATCTAGTTGAAGAGATTAAAAAGGGTCAAAAGATAGATGTTGATTGGTGCGTGACTACTCCTGATTTTATGTCTAAAATTACTCCTATAGCGAAGGTTCTAGGTTCTAAAGGGATGATGCCTAATCCTAAATTTGGTACTGTTACTTCTAAAGTGGCGGAAACAGTTAAAATGATTAAATCTGGCCAGGTAAAATTTAGGACAGATAAAAGTGGGATTGTTCATGGTAAATTAGGAAATATTAAATTCAGTATCGATGATTTATTAGAAAATCTAAGAGCTTTTCTTAAAGTTATTAAGGAGAATAAGCCTGCGTCTGTGAAAGGGATTTATTTTAAAAGCGTTTTTTTGAATTCGACTATGGGAAAAGCGTATAAAATAAGTAAAGTAGAAGATCTAATTTAAGAGGTGGTACGGTGAAGCGTGAAGACAAGAATGAATTTATACAGAGTATAGTGAATGTATTTTTGGATAATGATTTCTTAGTATTAGTAAATTTTAAGTGTATTAATGCGGTTGAATCGGTGAATCTAAGAAATGGCCTAAAATCTATGAATGGTGGTTTTTTAGTGGTGAAAAACACTCTGGCACGATTAGCTTTAGAAAAAGCAAGTAAGTTTTCTTATTTGTTAGATAAATTTTCTGGTCCTGTAGCTATTGTATATTCTAGTAATATAGTGGAAGCTGCAAAGTTGATTGCTGATTTTGCTGATACTAATAAAGATAAAATGTCTATTATCTGTGCAGCGAATGCAGATCAGTTGTTGGCATCGGAAGATGTAAAGAAATTGGCTAGATTGCCTTCTTTAGATGAGTTGCGTATCAAAATTATGCGTTTAATATCTTATAATATTCCTGCTCGATTAGCGTTGTGTATTAATTCTCCTGCTATGAGATTAATGAGAGTTTTGGATTATTATAGTAGTTCTAAAAAATAAATTTATTGTTAATTAAGGTGGAGATTATGAGTGATTTAGTTGATAAAATATTATCTTTAAATTTGCTAGAAGCTGCTGAGCTTGTAAAAAATCTTGAAGAAAAGATAGGCTTACCGGCTGGTTCTTTTTTTGCTGGACCTACTACTTCTGCTGCGTCTGATGGAGGTGCTTCTGGTGCTGCTGTTCAAGAAAAGAATGAGTACAAAGTTGTGATCAAAGAGATTGATGCTAGTAAGAAAATAGCTGTAATTAAAGCTGTGAGAGAAGTGGATTCTAAATTGGGCTTAAAGGAGGCTAAGGAGTTGGTTGAATCATTACCTAAAGATTTAGTTGCTAATGTTCCTAAAGATGAAGCAGAAAAGATAAAGCAAAAGCTTATTGAAGCAGGAGCAACTAAAGTAGAACTTGAGTAGTGCTTAGTTAGCGTTGTAGCGCTTTTGGTTATTTTGGGGTATTGTAATGACTGATTCTTTAAATATTTGTAATTCTAATGTTTTTGTACCTAGGGTTTCTTATGCTAGGTCGATTGACTTAAGAGATTCTCTGTTGGATCTAGTAAAGGTTCAAAAGGAATCATATGATGCATTTACTCCATGCAGTAAGTATAATCAAAGGCTTGAAGCTATATTTCATGCAATTTTCCCGATTGATGATCCTCTACATAGAGCGACTCTTGAGTTTATAAAATGTAGAATTGATTATCCTAAATATGATGAATTTGAATGTGTAAAACGAGGTATAACTTTTTCTGCACAAGTTGTTGCCTCTATACGTCTTATCATTATGCAAGAAGGGGTTTCTTTAGATGAGTATAAATCAATCAAGGATTCTTCTGAGCTTGGGAAACTTGTAAAACATATAGAAGAGCAGGATGTGCGTATTTGCGAATTGCCGTTGATGACTGATAAAGGTACTTTCATCATCAATGGTGTAGAAAAGGTTATTGTTTCGCAGATGCATAGATCTCCTGGGGTGTTTTTCGATAGTGATAAAGGAAAGACATATAATTCTGGTAAATTAATCTATTCTGCTCGAATTATTCCTTATAGGGGCTCTTGGCTTGATATTGAATTCGATATAAAAGACCTTTTGTATTTTCGTATCGACAGAAAAAGGAAGTTACCAATATCAGTTTTACTTAAGGCCTTAGGGTTGTCTAATAATGATATATTAGATAAATTCTATGAAAAAATAAAGTATGTGAGATATAAGGATGGTTGGAAAGTACCTTTTATTTTGGATAAATTTAAAGGGGTAAGATTACCTTTTGATTTAGTTAATACTAGCGGTGATGTATTGATTAAGGCTAATACTCGTATTACCACTAGATTAGCTAAGAAACTTTATGATGATGGATTGAGGGAATATTTAGTTCCTCTTGATTCTATATGCGATTTGTTCCTTGCGGAAGATTTGGTAGATAATAATAGTTCTGCAAAAATCTTGTCTGCAGGTGAGCCGATTAAATCTGAAGATGTGAAAAAGATTCAATTGTTATCTATAAATGAAATATCTGTACTCAATATAGATAATTTATCTGTTGGTCCATACATATTGAATACTTTATTTTTAGACAAGGATATGTCTTATCAGGATGCTTTGTATGAGATATACAAAGTTTTGCGTCCTGGAGAGGTTCCAGTTTTGGAAATAGTCGAAGATTTCTTTCGTAATCTCTTTTTTAATCCTGAGTATTATGATTTATCTAATATTGGTAGATTAAAACTCAATTCTTACTTGAATTTGAATTATGATGAAGATTTAACAGTCTTAACACGTGATGATATTGTTGGAGTGGTAAAAAAAATAGTTCTATTACGCGATGGACAGGGACTTGTAGATGATATTGATCATTTAGGGAATAGAAGAGTAAGATCTGTTGGAGAGTTTATAGAAAATCAATTTAGAGCTGGATTGTTGAAATTAGAGCGTGTGGTGGTTGATTACATGTCAACTTCAAGCTTGGATAAGGTTGCTCCGGCTGATTTTATTAATCCGAAGGTATTAAGTAGCGTATTAAGAGATTTTTTCAATTCATCTCAATTGTCTCAATTCATGGATCAAACTAATCCGTTGTCTGAGATAACACATAAAAGGAGGCTGTCAGCACTTGGGCCAGGGGGGTTGACAAGAGAAAGAGCAGGGTTTGAAGTGCGTGATGTTCATCCAACACATTATGGAAGAATTTGTCCTATTGAAACTCCTGAAGGACAGAATATTGGTTTAATTAATAGTTTAGCTATATATGCACGTATTAATAAGTATGGTTTTATTGAGAGCCCTTATAGGAAAGTAGTTAATAGGGTGGTCACAGATCAGATTGAGTATCTATCTGCTACAGATGAAACTTTGTATCATATAGCGGATACTAGTGCAAAGCTTGATGAAAATAACAGATTTGTTAATGATATGTTATATTGCAGGTATGCAGGTAGCTTTGTTATGGTAAGTAGTGATCAGGTGGGCTATATTGATGTATCTCCAAAGCAAGTGATATCAGTTGCAGCTTCTTTAATTCCATTTCTAGAAAATGATGATGCAAATAGAGCATTGATGGGATCTAATATGCAACGCCAGGCTGTACCTTTATTGAAGCCTACTGCTCCATTAGTTGCAACTGGTATGGAAGCTTTTGCGGCAACTGGTTCTGGTGCAGTGATTTTAGCTAAGCGTGACGGTATTGTTGATAGTATTGATAGTAATTCTGTTGTTGTTCGTGCTTTTGATAGGGAAAAAGCTAACTACCTTGGTGTAGATATTTATCATTTGAGAAAATTTCAACGTTCTAATCATAACACTTGCATTAATCAAAGACCGTTAGTTCATGTGGGTGATTATGTAAAGGAAGGGGATGTTATTGCCGATGGTCCAGCAATTAATAAAGGTGAGCTTGCCCTTGGGAAAAATTTGCTGGTTGCCTTTATGTCTTGGCAGGGGTATAACTTTGAAGATTCTATTATAATTTCAAGCGAAGTAGTTAAGAAAGATCTTTTTACTTCAGTTCATATTGAAGAGTTTGAATGTGCTGTTCATGATACTCCTTTGGGGTCAGAAAAAATAACACGTGCTATACCTGATGTTAATGAGGAGAATCTATATCATTTGGATGAAAATGGTATAGTGAAGATTGGTACGCGTGTTGGTCCTGGTTGTATCCTTGTAGGAAAAGTAACACCCAAACCTTCTTTAATGTTGCCTCCTGAAACGAAATTGTTAATGACAATTTTTGGTGAAAAATCATTCGATTGTTCGGATTCATCTTTATATACATCTCCGGATGTTGAGGGAACAGTAATTGATGTGCAGGTTTTCACTCGTAGAGGAGGTGAGGAAATTGAGAGAGCGCAACTCATTAAGCAGAAAGAAATTCGTGATCTTGAAAAGGAGCGTAATTATATAATCAATGTCACTAGTGAATATTTTTATGATGAGCTGAAAAAACTTATTGATTCGGAAGAAAAATGTAATTCTGTAGAGCGTGAACAGTGGTGGAAAATAGGCTTGAAAAACGCTGCCACTTCAGAGCAGGTTAAAGATTTACAACGAGAATTTGATGATAAAATTACAGGTATAGTAGCACAATTTAAGCAAAAAGTAGAAAAATTAAGTGAAGGCTATGATTTACCACAAGGCGTATCTATGGTGGTTAAGGTATTTATTGCTGTAAAGCATAGCTTACAGCCTGGTGATAAAATGTCTGGTAGACACGGAAATAAGGGTGTAATTTCTCGAGTAGTACCAGTTGAAGATATGCCGTATTTGGAAGATGGTACGCCTATTGATATTATACTTAATCCTCTTGGTGTTCCTTCTAGAATGAATGTAGGACAAATATTGGAAACTCATGTTGGATGGGCTTGTAAGAAGCTTGGCGATAAAGTAGGTAATGTTCTTGATGAGATCAATAAAATTAAAAGTACTTTCTGCGAGGAAGTTGGTGATGATAAATATGCGGAGTTGTTCTGCGGAAGAAGTATTAGTGATAGTGCAAATATATCTGAGAATGATAGCGAATTAGTGAGAGCTTATTTAAGCCAGCATGAAGATATATGTAGTGAGTTGCGTGATCTTTTAATAAAAATCTACAGTTTTGGTAATAATGCGTCTGTTTGCAATAATATCCGTGATATGGATAGTGAGAGTTTAATCACTTTTGCGAATGAAATGCGTGATGGTGTTCATGTTGCTGCACCTGCGTTTGAAGGCCCAAAAGATGAGCAAATAACTGAGTTACTTAAGTTTGCTGGTCTAGATCCTTCTGGGCAAATTGAGCTATATGACGGCCGTACTGGTGAAAAATTTGACCGTAGAGTTACGGTAGGATACATGTATATGCTCAAACTTCATCACTTGGTTGATGATAAAATTCACGCGCGTTCCGTAGGTCCTTATAGTTTAGTGACTCAGCAACCTCTGGGAGGGAAGTCTCACTTTGGTGGCCAGCGTTTTGGTGAAATGGAATGCTGGGCATTGCAGGCATATGGTGCTGCTTATACATTGCAAGAAATGTTGACTGTGAAGTCTGATGATATTAATGGTCGAGTAAAGATTTATGAGTCGATTATAAAAGGTGATAGTAATTTTGAGTGTGGTATTCCTGAGTCTTTCAATGTTATGATAAAAGAGTTGAGGGCTTTGTGTCTTGATGTGACTTTGAAACAAAATGATGTTCCGGTTCAGGATATATCTCATACTAATATAGCACAGTCTTTTGATAGAATTAGTATATCGATTGCGAGCCCCGATAGCATAAAATCTATGTCTTATGGTGAGATAAAAGATGTTTCAACTGCAAATTATCGTACGTTTAAAGTCGAAAAGGGAGGACTATTTTGTCCTAAAGTTTTCGGTCCAGTAAATGACTATGAATGTCTATGCGGTAAATATAAGAAAAGGAGACATAGAGGTCGTATATGTGAAAAGTGCGGTGTAGAAGTTACTTCTTCTAAGGTTAGAAGAGAAAGGATGGGTCATATAGAGCTTGCATCTCCTGTTACGCATATATGGTTTTTAAAGTCATTACCTTCAAGGATAGGAGCGTTATTGGATATGTCACTGAGAGATATTGAGAATATTTTATACAGTGATAACTATATTATAATAGATCCTCTTGTTTCTCCTTTTGACAAGAGTGAAATTATTAGTGAAAAAGCTTACTATGAAGCAAGGGATAATTATGGAAGTGATAGCTTTATAGCTATGCAGGGTGTAGAAGCCATAAGGGAATTGTTAGCACGTTTGGATTTGCATGAAGTAAGAAGAAATCTGAGAGTAGAGTTGGGATCTGTTGCTTCTGAAATAAAAAGAAAGAAAATTATAAAAAGATTACGCATTGTTGAGAATTTTATAAAATCTGGAAATAGGCCTGAGTGGATGATATTAACGTCTATACCTATTCTGCCGCCTGACTTACGTCCTTTAGTGTCACTTGAAAGTGGTCGTCCTGCGGTTTCTGATTTGAATCATCATTACAGGACTATAATTAATAGGAATAATAGATTAAGGAAGCTCCTCAGTCTCAATCCTCCTGAGATTATGATTCGTAATGAAAAAAGGATGTTACAAGAGGCTGTTGACTCACTTTTTGACAATAGTCGACGTAATGCTCTTCCAAATAAAGCTGGTGCTGCTGGATACAAAAAATCTATTAGCGATATGTTAAAAGGGAAGCAAGGTCGTTTCCGTCAGAATCTTTTAGGTAAAAGGGTGGACTACTCTGGACGTTCTGTGATAGTTGTTGGCCCTACATTGAAGCTGAATCAATGCGGATTACCAAAAAGAATGGCTCTTGAGTTATTCAAACCTTTTGTTTACTCCAAACTTAAAATGTATGGTCTTGCACCAACCATTAAATTTGCTAGTAAGCTGATCAGGGCAGAAAAGCCTGAAGTTTGGGATATGCTTGAGGAAGTGATAAAAGAACATCCTGTTTTATTGAATAGAGCACCTACTTTGCATAGGCTTAGTATTCAAGCTTTTGAACCGATACTTATAGAAGGTAAAGCTATACAGCTACATCCACTTGTGTGTGCAGCATATAATGCGGACTTTGATGGAGATCAAATGGCTGTACATGTGCCAATTTCATTAGAAGCTCAACTTGAAGCTAGGGTGTTAATGATGTCAACTAGCAATGTGCTGAGCCCTTCAAATGGTAGACCTGTTATAGTGCCTAGTAAGGATATAGTACTTGGTATATATTATCTTACTTTGCAGGAAATTGTTGAAGATGAGAGTAATTTGCCATACTTCAGTGCTTTCTTTGATATTGAGCATTCTTTAAATAGTGGTACTTTGCATATTCATTCCAATGTGAAATATAGAATGGAGTATATGAATAGCGATGGCGAAGTGTATCATAAGGTTATTTGTACGACCCCTGGTCGTTTGATATTATGGCAAATTTTTCCAGAGCATGAGAACTTAAGTTTTGATCTAATAAATCATATATTAACAGTTAAAGAAATAACGAACATGGTTGATCTGATATATCGTAATTGTGGTCAGAGTGCAACGGTTGTGTTCTGCGATAAGTTAATGGTGCTTGGCTTTGAGTATGCAACTTTTTCTGGAATTTCTTTTGGTCGTCATGATTTAGTGATACCTGATACTAAAACCATGCATGTTGAAAATGCGGGGGGTGAGATCAAAAAATTCTCTATGCAGTATCAAGAAGGGTTAATCACTAGAAGTGAGAGATATAACAAAGTTATAGATGAATGGTCTAAGTGTACAGATATGATAGCTAATGACATGTTAAAAGCTATGTCTGTGTACAATAGGAGTAGTAAGTATAATTCAGTATACATGATGGTTAATTCCGGGGCGAGAGGTTCTACGTCGCAAATGAAGCAGTTGGCGGGAATGCGTGGATTAATGACTAAACCTTCTGGTGAAATTATTGAAACACCTATTATTTCTAACTTCCGTGAGGGGTTGAATGTATTTGAATACTTTAATTCTACTCACGGTGCTCGTAAAGGCTTGGCTGATACTGCACTTAAAACTGCGAACTCTGGATACTTAACTCGTCGTTTAGTTGATGTGTCGCAGAACTGCATAGTAACAAAGTATGATTGTAAAACAAATGATGGTCTTGTCGTCAGGGCGACAGTTGAAGGTGGCACTATTGTTGCATCTCTTGAGAGCGTGATATTAGGTAGAGTTGCAGCAAGCGATGTGTATAATCCAGTAACCCAAGAGTTATTGGTGAAAGCAGGTGAATTAATTGATGAAGGAAAAGTAAAGCAAATTAATATTGCAGGTCTTGATGCTGTTAAGATTAGATCACCTTTAACATGTAAAGTAAGTCCAGGTGTATGTTCTTTATGTTATGGTAGAGATCTTGCAACTGGTGAAGTTGTGTCAATAGGTGAAGCTGTTGGTGTAGTGGCTGCACAGTCTGTTGGGGAACCAGGAACACAGTTGACTATGCGTACATTCCATACAGGTGGTGTGGTAACCAGGAGTGTTGAATCTTCAAATATTATAGCTTCAATTAATGCTAAAATAAAACTAAACAACAGTAATTTAATTATTGATAAAAATGGTGGTAAAATTGTAGTAAGCCGTTCTTGTGAAGTTATATTGGTTGATAGTCTGGGCAGCGAAAAGTTAAGATATAGTGTGCCTTATGGTGCTAAGCTTTACGTTTCTGAGAGTGAGTCTGTAAAAATTGGTGATAAGGTGGCAAAATGGGATCCTTATACACTGCCTATTATTACAGAGAAAACAGGTGTAGTATCTTATCAGGATTTGAAAGATGGAGTTTCAATCACTGAAGTGATGGATGAGTCTACAGGAATATCTAGCAAGGTAGTGAAGGACTGGAAATTACATTCTAGTGGTGCTAATTTACGTCCTCGTATAGTATTACTTGATGATAATGGTATGGTCATTACATTGGCTAGTGGTGTTGAAGCATGTTATTTTATACCAATAGGTGCAGTGTTGAATGTACAAGATAAGCAAAAAGTTTATGCTGGTGATGTAATTACAAGAACGCCTAGAGAGTCTGTTAAGACTCGTGATATTACTGGTGGTTTACCTAGAGTTATAGAATTATTCGAGGCACGGCGCCCTAAAGAACACGCGATTGTTAGTGAAATAGATGGCCATGTGGTGTTTTCTGAAAAAGATCGTAGAGGAAAACGTAGCATATTGATTAAGCCTGCGGATGATCAGATTTCTCCAGTAGAGTATTTAGTCTCTAGAAGTAAACATGTTATTGTTAATGAAGGTGACTTTGTGCGTAAAGGTGATCTATTGATGGATGGTGATCCTGATCTGCATGATATCTTACGTGTACTTGGGCTGGAAGCTCTAGCGCATTATATGATTGATGAAATACAACAAGTATATAGATTTCAAGGTATACGTATAGACAATAAGCATTTGGAAGTCATATTAAAACAAATGCTGCAAAAGGTAGAAATCACTGATCCGGGTGATACTATGTACTTAATTGGTGAAAGTATTGATAAAACAGAGGTTGAGAAAGAGAACAGTTCTATGGTTAATTCTAGCAAAAACTCTGCTAAGTATTTACCTATTTTGCAGGGTATTACGAGAGCAAGTCTTGAAACTAACTCTTTCATTTCTGCTGCTTCTTTCCAAGAGACAACTAAAGTACTAACAGAAGCTGCTTTTTGTGGTAAGGAAGATCCTCTAATTGGGTTGAAAGAAAATGTCATAGTAGGGAGATTGATTCCTGCAGGTACTGGTTTGATTATGAATAAAATCAACACCCTTGCACTGCGTGATGATATAAACGATTATGAAAAGTATTTTGACGTTGAATTTCAGGATGAGCAGGAAAGTATTGCGATGTGAGCTGGAAATATAGCAAGTATTAAGTATATTGACATATAAATTAGTATCTTTATACTATAGTGTATATAGTTGTATATGTTGTAGCTTAAGCTAAGTAGTGGTTGTATGGCAGTTTCAAAACGAGTTGATTTCTTTTTTAATCATAAAATTAGAAGAATTATCTCGATATTAGCTAGTATAGTCTCTATAACATGTCGCATTTTGCTTCAGTTTGCTTGTGATTTTATCAATAAAAATAAGGCATCTATTAAACTCATAAAAAGTTTTGTTGGAAATATAAGGCTACCTCTTACTTTTTTGTGGATAGTACATTCTTGGTTTTTGCTACAAAATTTGGTAAAAACTTATAATAGTCCTAAAAGTGAAAAAGAGGCTGTAAAAATCATAGGTAAATCAGCTGCTTTTGTGGATGATGTAGTAAAGCTATTAATACAGGTAAGAGTTATCCATTTTCTCGTTGGCTATGATAAAAATATAGTTAGCTACATATGTTTAGTGTCAACAGTTTTGTTGGTGTTTATATCAATGCCTATAAGCTGTTATTATTCATATAAAAAATATCGCAGTAACGAGGAATCCGATAAATACAAGAAATCACTTATCATGAGTGTAGTAATTTTATCTATAGGTTTTTTGAATTTTTTGTTTAATTATTTAAAAATAGCAGACGTGAATGTACCAATTGTGCTAGGAAGTAGCGTAATTTTTAATTTTGATCTCTGTGTAATGATTGGTATAGCATACAGTACTGTATTTTTGGTGCAACAGATTGATAGATATATTGAACCTGCGCAAAAAGAACATACTCCTCAGGATGATGATGTTGATAAACTATTAGATCAACAGGAGTTTCCTGGGTCTCACATAGATAACGTTCATCATGATAATGCTGAAGAGCAACAAGTGTACTAGATAGTTATCGTCCGTTTAAAATAAAATCTAATATCACGTTACGCCAAATATGATAGTGTTCACTGGGCAAGTTATTGAATGGGCTACATTTATGCACTGCACGCATGGCACTTTTAGATAATGATTTGAAAAGGGCGTTATCTTGATAAGAATGGTTATCAACTATATCAGCTGTAATTATTTCGCCTTGAGGGGATAATAATAATTCGATTTTCACGTTGAAACTTTCTTCGTGAGCAATATGAGCAGGTATATTCCAGCACTTTGTGAGTTTATTTCTGATCATATCTATGATATCGGTAACAGCTAGGGAACCATTTTTTTTACTTCTTTTTTTTCTTGTTATTGTTTGTATAGACTTGTTTTCTTTTTTTCTTCTTGGTATTGGCAAAAATTCATCTTTAGCATTTTCTTTCATTTCAATGATTTGCCTAGGCTTATCAATAGTAGTATTTAACTGCTTTTTTCTCTTTGGTATAGGTATAAACTCTGCATTGGACTGTAATGAGAAAAGTAAAAAACAACATAATAAAAAAAGGCCGAACTTAAAATGCATACTTCAAACAGTTTATTTTACTTGGTTTAAAGCTAAATTGCATACAAAGTCAATAAACTTCTTTGTTTAAAGCTAAAATAAATTTTATGCTTATAGTTCAAGTATTAGGCCTCCGTAAAGTATATATGGTATAGATGAATAAAGTATTGACTAAGATGTAAAAATAAATTGTTATAAAGGTAATAAAATAATTAGTGAGGTTTAATGATTAGTACAATTTGGAAACAAACATAAGGTAGCATTGTGTGCTTCATGTCTAGTGTTAGGTGTGGGTTTATCTGTTGCCGTGGCATCGTTTTGCTTTCCATCTTATTTGACGGTAGTCTTGTTACCTGTAAGCCTGATTGCTGTCTTTTTAGCTTTTATGCAAGCAAAAGAGAGCTATTCATTTTTGACTGATCCTTGGAATCAGGGAAAATCTATAATATCAAATGGAATGAATAATTTCTACAAAGGTAAAGACATTTTATATCAACCTCTGTTTGTAGAAAGGCTTTGTGATTGCTTTTCAAAGTGTTTTTAATAGAATTTATATTTTTAGCATAGAAATTACTTTATCGTAATTTGGTAACGAGTTAATTTCTCCAATTGCAGCTAAAGTAGTTTTTTCATGCTGAGATAATAACTCCTCTGCTGCTGCTTTTATGTCAGCATGGCTTACAGCACTGATCTTTTTAATTAACTCGTCTTTACTAATGTACTTGCCGTAGTTAGCATAGTAATAACTTAGTGTTTCAGCACGAGAATGAGTGCTTTCGCGGGACATCAAAATTTGAGATTTTACTCTTTCCTTAACTCTATTTACTTCGTCTTCTTTTAAATCATTTGTAGATAATTTCTTTAATTCTGCTGTGATAGATTGCAGAAGTTTATCTAGATTGCTACTGTCTGTGCCTGCAAAAACAGATAGCATTCCAGAATCACTATAACTAGAATTGAATGAATAAATAGAATAAGCTAATCCTTGCTTTTCCCTTACTTCTTGGAAAAGGCGTGAAGACATTCCACTGCCTAAAATAGAGTCAAGGACTTGAAATGTGTGGTACCTGTGATCATGACAAGAAACACTCGGCCATCCAATTAATAGGTGTACTTGATCTAACTTGCGGTGTTCTCTATATTCACCGCCAGTATAGTTAGCACTTTCATTTTGAATTTTCTTTTTTGAGTGGATATTAGAGAGCGTATCTTTTACTAGTGCAACAATCTTTTCATGTTCTATATTGCCTGCGACGGCAAGTATCATATTTTCACCGAAGTAGTGTTCATTTATATAGCTATTTAATTTTTCTCTGGTGAAGGATTTCACGGTTTCTTGCGTACCTAAAATGGACCTGCCAAATGATTGATTATTATAAGCTGCTTCCATATATTTATCGAAAATAATGTCGCTTGGTGAATCATTGGTTTGAAAAATTTCTTGTATCACAACACCTTTTTCACGCTCCAGCTCATCTTCTGGAAATGTGGAATTGATTAATATATCTGTTAATATATCAATTCCTATTGGTACATCCTTCTTTAAAACTTTTGCGTAGTAGGTAGTGCTTTCTCTACCTGTGCAGGCATTAAAAACTCCGCCTATATCATCAAAAGCTTTAGCAATCTCAAGTGCAGTTCTGCTTTTTGTGCCTTTGAAAGCCATGTGTTCTAAAAAGTGTGATACCCCGTTTTGATCGACACTTTCAGCCCTGCTACCAACATTGACTCTCATATTGATAGCTACAGAATCCACTTCACTCATATATTCAGTAATGACACGCAGGCCATTGTTCAATTTTGTTACTTGTATCATAAAACCTGTTTTAAATTCTCTTCAGCAAAATCCCAATTAATTAAATGGTCAAGGAAAACTTTAATGTAATCGACCCTACGATTTTGACAATCTAAGTAGTATGCATGTTCCCATACATCCATAGTAAGCAATGGAATTTGATTGTGGATTAGCGGTAAATCAGCATTTGGAGTTTTAGTGATTTTAAGCTTGTTATTTTCTAACACCAACCATACCCATCCACTGCCAAATTGATTTATTCCATGTTCAGAAAACATCTCATTAAATTTTTCAAAACCACCTAAATCATCTTTGATCTTTTTTGCAATTTGGTAATCTTCTCTTGGTTTACCACCACCGTTTTTTTTCATTGAATTCCAATAAAACGTATGATTCCACACTTGTGCTGCATTGTTAAACACAGAAATATTATTGTTATCTCCATGAACTTTTTTAATTAGCTCCTTAAGCTCATGATCTTTTTCTTTTACTAGCGTGTTAAGTTTATCCAAATACCCTTTGTGATGTTTGTTGTAATGAAAATCTAAGGTTTTTGCAGATATATAAGGCTCTAAAGCTTTTTGGTCATATGGAAGTTCAGGTAAACTAAAACTCATATTTAATCTCCTTGTGTTTAATCTATTGGGATGGTATGATAATATATACTTCAATGCAACATAAAATAAGTAGACCTTTTTTGAGGTTATTAGTAGCTTCAAGAACAGGTTTACTTAAGTGGGCTGTAAGTTTTATAGTCAAGGGAGGAAAAAGATGGAGATTTTTCTTGATAGTGCTGATTTAAATGAAATTAGCGAGTTAAAAGGCTTGATTGATGGTATAACGACTAATCCTTCGTTGATAGCAAAATCTGGCAATAAGAATAAATATAAAGATTTAGTGCATGAGGTATGTGCTATTATAAATGGGCCGGTGAGTGTTGAAGTGGTTGCTGATACCCACAACGAGATGGTGAAAGAAGGTTTAGATCTAGCAAAAATTGCTGAAAATGTTGTAGTAAAGCTACCTCTTACGTATGAAGGATTGATTGCTTGTAAAGAATTGTCAACAGAGCATAACATAGATGTTAATGTAACTTTATGTTTTTCTTCTGGACAAGCACTACTTGCTGCTAAAGCTGGTGCTTATTTTGTATCTCCCTTTGTTGGGCGTTTAGATGATGTGAGTTATGATGGATTGTCCTTAATAGAAGATATATGCACTATATATTCTAACTATATGTTTGATACCAAAGTTCTTGTAGCATCAGTAAGAAGCCCTGCGCATGTAGTTAAAGCTGCAAAATTTGGAGCTGATGCGGTGACTGTGCCAGCCAAAGTGTTAAGGCAATTAATAAATCACCCTTTAACTGATCAAGGACTTGCAATATTTAAAAAGGATTGGAGTTAGCATATCCAGTTGTGTTTTTCATGTTCTAGCCTATCTTCTAATATTGCCTGTCTTATAGATTCCATTAATTTGTTCATAAAGAAAACGTTGTGGATAGTGATTAGTGTATAAGCTAATATTTCCTTTGCTTTTAGCAGATGATGTATATAGCCTCTTGAATGTCTTTGACATGTGAAGCATAAGCAATCATTTTCGATTGGATTATCATCTAGTTCAAACTGTTGATTTCGTAGATTGATATGTTCTTTGCCTTTTGAAGAAAAAGAGTTTCTATTTTTTACCTTTATTAAAGCCCCTCCATGCCTTGCTAAACGTGTTGGATGAACACAGTCGAAAGTATCAATACCCAAGCTTACTCCATGGAAGATGTCTATAATTCCACCAATACCCAGCAGATGAGTAGGTCTATCCTTCTTTAGGTTTTCTATGGTGAAGGAAACCACATCGTACATCTGTTGTTTGCTTTGACCAAGTGATCCGCCGATTGCTTGACCAAAAAACGGTAGATTACTGATGAAGTCACAACTTTCTCTGCGTAAATCTTGATATACTCCCCCTTGACTAATGCCATAAAGTGCTTGTTTGCCGCTATTGGTTTTGTCAAATTCATTTAAAGAACGCTTTGCCCATCTGTGACTCAAATGCATCGATTTTTCTGTATACTCTTTGCTAACATGAAAAGGGGTGCATTCATCTAAAACTACGATCAAATCAGCACCTAACTTTTGCTGAATTTGTATAGATTTTTCAGGTGTTAAACAGTAGGTTTTACCGTTGATGTATGAACGAAAAATCGCTCCATTTTCATTTATTTGTATCAGTGTTTTTTGTTTTCTTCTTACTCCTTTTATTTCATCTGAAACTGAGCCATGACCTAAACTAAATATCTGATATCCACCTGAGTCGGTTAACATAGGTTTGTTCCACCCCATGATTTTATGTAAGCCACCAAGTTTTGCAACTTTATCCTCTCCGGGCTGGAGCATTAGGTGGTAGGTATTAGAAAGTATTATTTGCGTGCCTGACTCATTAATCCTTTCAATATCTGCAGCTTTTATAGCAGCTTTCGTTGCACAAAAGATAAATGCTGGTGTTTCTATGTCACCATGTGGAGTCTTTATTATTCCAAACCGCGCAGAACCTGACTGCTTATGTATTTTAAAGGAAAAATCGGCTTTATTCATTTGAGAGCTTTACTATAATATCATCTACTTTTTCAGGAGTGAGATTTTCATAAAAGTCATTATTGATCTGTACTACAGGAGCATTGACGCATGCACCTAGGCATTCAACTTCTTTGAGGGTGAATAGGTTATCTTTAGTTGTTTCGCCAATATCGATTCCTAGCTTCTTTTTAAAGGCATTTAAAACACTTTCACTGTTACACAACCAACACGGAGTTGTTCTACAGACTTGTATTAAATACTTCCCAACTGGCTTGAGATTATACATAGTATAAAAATTTGCTACCTCATATACACGCATGTGTGTAATATTCAGCAGATCAGCTACATAACGCATAGCGGATTCTGGTACCCATCCAACCTGCTCCTGAACTAAATAGAGTAGAGGCATAACAGCACCGCCTTCTCTGCCTTCAGGGTACATTTTTATATGTTCTTGTGCTTTCTTAAGATTGTTGGCTGTAAAACTAAATTGACCTTCCATTTTTATGCGAACTTTTATAGCAAAAGTATATCTGAAGAACCGGTAATTGCAACATGGTTATCTGAAAGAGTTTGTCTATCATTTTGCTTATCAGAAAAATATTGATAGCATTAAACAAGATGCTGACATTGGTTTTGACTTTATAAATTCTTCTGTCAGTTAATTCACGCCTAAGTCTAAACTATTACATCTAAGCTATTATACCTATAGACAGTGAAATATTTTTAATATTTTATTTGTTAATAATTATATATAACATGTTAGTTTTATTTCCAATTGAAATATTGGTCTTTGAGGTGTACAATTATTGATGTTCCTTTAGTGCTTTAACCATGGCTCTTTCTAAATTTCTTGATATTAAAAATGACATTGCATTCAAACGCATTTTCGGAACTGAGAAAAATAAGGATATTTTAATTCACTTTTTAAATGATATCCTGGGATTTGCTGATGTCAATAAAATCAAAGAAATTGAGTTTTTAAGTACTATTCAAGATCCGGAAATTGCCTCTAAAAAACAAAGTATCGTTGATGTTCTTTGTAAGGATGAAAATGATATACAAGTGATAGTTGAAATGCAGATCGCTAAAACTAAAGGCTTTGAAAAACGTGCCCAATATTACGCTGCTAAAGCTTATGCAAGACAAGCTGATAAGGGTGATCAGTATCATAATCTTAAAGAGATAATTTTTATCGCGATAGCAGACTGTATTCTCTTTCCAAACAAGTCAGGGTATAAATCAGATCATATAATTCAAGATAAAGATACTAACGAACATGACTTAAAGGACTTCTATTTTACATTTATTGAGTTACCTAAATTTTCTAAGACAAAAGAAGACCAACTGGAGAATATAGTAGAAAAATGGATATACTTTTTTAAGTATGCAGATGAAACCAGTGAAGAAGATCTGGAAAGAATAATAGGAAGTGATGTGATAATTAAAAGAGCGTATGAAGAATTGAACAGGTTTAACTGGTCGGAAAAAGAATTTATCGCCTATGAACAAGAGATTAAACGTGTTCTTGATGAACAAGCCATACTTGCCCAAAAACTTGATGATGCTAGAGATGATGGTATAAAAATAGGTAAAGAGAAAGGTAGAGAAGAAGGCATCCAAATCGGGGAGGAACGGGGCAGGAAAGAAAGAGAAGTTGAGGTAGTTAAGAACTTACTTAAGGTTGGTGTACCAATTAATATCATATCACAATCTACAGGTCTTCCTTCTGAGGAAATTGAAAAATTGCAAGAAGAAAGCATTCTTTAGCTGTATGATTTTTTTTAGAAGCTGTGCTATACTCTGAAGCAAAAGTATCTTTGTGCTACAGTATGCAAAGCCCAACTACGCTTTTGATTACTGACCCTCTGCGAAACTATAAAATAAATAGTGATTCCTTTAAATTTTCTCGAGGTAGAACTTGGCGTAGTTAAAGGCAATACTGAGTAATGAACGAGCAAAAATAGAGATAACGTAGTGAATTTTTTCGAGAACCTGTTAAGGATATAAAAGGTCAGGAAACATAACGGAGAGGCAGCAATATTACACATACTAACACGCAAAAACGATATGGTGCTTGGTTTTGCTAAAGTCAAAGAACGATCAAAAGATAATCCTATTTTTAGGCTCGTGCTCATTTATTATGCTCCAAGAACTCTACCACCCTCACTTTTGAAAAGCGATGGAGCTAATCAAAACTCTAGCAAAAAGGAAGCAAAAAAAACTAAATATTTTTCCAAGAAAAGTGTTTTTTTAGCGTAACAAAAAATTTAATTATTGACTATTTTACAGTCTCAAAAAAAGGCAAAAAGTACCAACCGTGTTGAGATTCCCTTGCCATAAAAGCAGATTATGAAAAAATGACTCTTACGGGATTTGAACCCGTGTTACCACCGTGAAAGGGTGGTGTCCTAACCACTAGACGAAAGAGTCAATACGCTGCCTAATTTTATATTGCTGTATTTATAAAGTCAATTTAATTTATGTGCTTACTGCGCCATGGCAATGTTTATACTTCTTACCAGAGTTGCATGGACATTTATCGTTTCTTGAGACTTTAGTTCTTTTAACTTTGCTGCTTGTTTCATAATCTTCTGCGAGTTTAAAATGCACCAGGCGGTGAATAGTAAGTGCTTTCCATTCCTCGAGCATTGATTCAAACATCAAAAAAGCTTCGCGTTTAAATTCATTTAATGGATCCTTCTGCCCCATCGCACGCAAACCTATACTTTGCTTTAGGCTTTCTAAAGTTGAAAGATGCTCTCTCCAGAGATGGTCAATGGTCATTATCATCACTTGTTTTACTACTGTATTCCACAGATTAGTGGTATTTTGACTGTTAAAATACTGCTCTTTTTCAATAAAAAATTCTTTTGTCTTATTATTCATATAATTTAGAGCATCTTCCTTATTCACAAGCTCCGCTAAGGATTCATGGTCTAGCTTAACACCATATCTCTTATAGAACTCATTTATTATCTCATTAATATGATCTTCATAGTAACCGTCTCTCACAATTTCTTCTATTACGCTTTGGTTTACCTCATTATATACTTCAAATAGATCATTACTTTCATTAGTTAAAACATGATTTCTTTGTTTAAAAACAACTTTACGTTGATTATTGATTACATCATCAAACTTGAGCAGAGATTTTCGCACGTCATAGTTTTTAGCCTCTACTTTCTTCTGTGCCTTTGCTATAGCTTTATTAAGCCATGGGTGGTGAATAGCTTCATAATTTTTTAATCCCACTCTTTGTAAAAAACTTCTCATCCTATCCGAACCGAATATTCTCAGTAAGTCGTCTTCAAGCGATAAGAAAAATTTAGAAAGTCCTGGATCGCCTTGTCTTCCAGAACGTCCACGCAATTGATCATCTATTCTTCTACTTTCATGCCTCTCAGTACCAATGACACATAAACCTCCAGCCTCTAGCACAACTTCCTTGTCGCGCTGCACCCTTTCAACTATCTCTTGATATTTCTTACTCCTTAGTTCTTCATCTTTTATTTTACTGAGCTCCGTTTTTGCAATCATTTCAGCATTACCACCAAGCTGAATATCAGTTCCTCGTCCAGCCATGTTAGTTGCTATAGTTATGCTACCTGGAACTCCAGCTTGTGCAATAATATAAGCCTCTTGTTCATGATAGCGAGCATTTAAGACCGAGTGCTTTAGAGAGTTACGACGCAAAAGTTCAGAAAGTTCTTCTGACTTTTCGATGCTTACTGTACCAACAAGTACAGGCTGAAGGCGCTCATGACATTCTTTGATAAGCTTCAACACTGCACTGTACTTTTCCTTCTCCGTACCGTAAATTTCATCATTTAGATCTATCCTTTTTACGGGCACGTTGGTGGGAATCTTCACTACATTTAATCTATATATGTCACGAAATTCCTCTGCTTCTGTTGCTGCTGTTCCGGTCATGCCTGAAAGTTTATTATACATACGAAAATAATTTTGGAAAGTTACCGAAGCTAAAGTTTGATTTTCATGCTGAATTTCAAGATTCTCTTTCGCCTCAAGTGCTTGATGGAGCCCATCGGAATATCTTCTACCTTCCATCATACGCCCAGTAAACTCGTCAATAATTACCACTCTACCTTTTTTTACAATATAGTCTTTATTGATTGTAAATAGCTTATGTGCACGCAATGCTTGATTTATATAATGAGTCATTATTATATTATTAGCATCATACAGTGAAGAATTTGCCGTGATCAGGCTGTATGATTTCAATAATTCCTCTACATATGGAATACCATCTTCAGTCAAAAACACAGTCCTGCTTTTTTCATCTAATTCATAGTCAGTATCTTTTAGCTTAGTAACTACCTTGTTAATATGCTTATATATCTGGTTATTATCTTCAACCTGACCAGAAATAATGAGTGGTGTACGTGCTTCATCAATTAGAATAGAGTCTACTTCATCCACTATTGCATAATTAAATCCTCTTTGAACCATCTCATCTGGAGAGAATTTCATATTATCCCGCAGGTAGTCGAAGGCCAATTCATTATTAGTTGAATATACGATATCAGCACTATAGGCTTCCTTTCTTTCTTCATCTGTCAAGTTATTAGTAATAAATGCAACAGAAACACCTAGAGAGTTATATAATGTACTCATCCATTCCATATCCCGTTTTGCAAGGTAATCATTAACAGTGACTACATGCACTCCCTTGCCTTCTAAAGAATTAAGATATGCAGCTAAAGTTGCAACGAGTGTTTTACCTTCTCCCGTCTTCATTTCTGCTATCATTCCATTGTGCAGCACCATACCACCAATTAGTTGAACATCGAAGTGTCTCATATTTAGAAATCTCCTTGATGCCTCACGCACAACCGCAAACGCAGGAGGAAGGATATCGTTTAATGTTTCTCCGCTTTTGAGCCTTTGCTTAAACTCTTCAGTTTTACTTAACAGTTCCTGATCAGAAAGTGCCTGTATTTTTGGCTCCAATGCATTTATTTGCTCAACAATTTTTCTTAAAGGTTTTATAACTTTTTTTGATCCAGAAACTCTCTTCATGGTAAAAAGTAAAATTGTAAGAGAAAAGAATATAAGTACAGCTATCAAAATAAATGTAAAATCTGGCATAAATAGGTAACACCAATTAAATGAAAAATTATATTACTAAATATAGTTCACAGCAATGATTATTGAGCCTATTACAATATTATTCATCTATCTTTAAGTCTTTTAACTTTAAGTCTTTTAACTTCAACTATAAAACGAAAAAGCCCTGCTTGTTCATAGTTGGGTTAAGCATCTAAACTTACTTTTCTTCTTTCTCGGAATTAGAGTTAGAAGTATTGTTTTTCTTTTCAATACAACTACATATAAAGATTGATAATTCATATAAAATCAGCATCGGTATAGCAAGCCCCACTTGACTCAACACGTCAGGTGGAGTTAAAAATGCAGCTACAATAAAAATTATCACTATCGCAATTCTACGTTTATTTGATAAACTTTGTGCAGTTAGTAACCCAACCCTGACCATTAATGTTAATATAACCGGAATTTGAAATGCAGTACCAAATGCAAACATGAATTGAATTACGAGATCTAAATATTCACTTACTGATGGCATGAACTCTATTGGTATATCAAAAGATTTACTGCTATATTCAAACTTGATAAAAAACTTCCAGGCTAAAGGAAATATGTAATAATAGACCACGATTGAGCCTATCGCGAACAAAACTGGTGTTGCAATTAAATATGGCACTAGCACTGCTTTTTCGTTCTTATACAAGCCAGGAGCTAAAAACATATAAAACTGCCAGATAAAGAATGGAGATGAAAGCAAGAATGCACTCATAATTGCAACCCTAAGGTATACAAAAAATGCCTCAGTTAAGTCTGTATAGATCAGGGAAAATTCTTTACTATCTTTTGTAGCTTCTATTAAAGGTGAAAGTAAGAAACGATATATGTTTTCCTTAAAATAATAACATAAACCAAAAGCTACACAAAAAAATAGAAAGCAAAAGATTATTCTCCTTCGTAATTCTGCAAAGTGTTCATAAAAAGAGATCTGTGTCATATAATAGTAACGCTATATCTAACATTCGACACGAAAAAGCCCATTCATTATCGTACCATGCAGCAATTCTGCATATCTCACCTGTAACATACGTGCTGTTTAAGTCCACGATTGCACTATATGGATTATGTACAAAATCTATTGAGACTAAGGGCTCCTCGCATACAGAAAGCACACCGCATGCTGTACTTTTAAATATATCGTTTATTTCTTTAACTGTCACTTCTTTGTTGCCTACGAACGTGAGATCAACCATAGAGACATTAGCTGTTGGAACTCTGATTGCAGTGCCATCAAGCTTGCCTTTCAGCTCTGGAATAACGGATCCAATGGTTTTTGCTGCCCCGGTTGTAGTGGGAACCATAGATAGTGCACAAGCTCTAGCTCTGCGTAAGTCCTTGTGGTTACCATCAAGAATATTCTGATCATTCGTGTAAGCATGTATAGTGGTCACGAAACCGCTTTTGATACCAACATTGGAGTGCATGATTTGTACTACAGGAGCTAAACAATTTGTCGTGCACGATCCAGCCGATATCACTCTATGCTCTTTTTTGAGCATATGGTTATTCACACCGTAAACTATTGTTACATCACTATCTGTAACTGGAGCAGAGATTATCACTTTTTTTGTGTTGTGTTTTGCAGCATCTGCATGTTTATTAAATGCGCCAGTGCATTCCAATACTACATCAACATCCCAGGGAATATTTTCAGGGTTACGTTCTTTATATAGAGAAAATCGCTTACCGTTTATTGATAGCCAATTTTCAGATTCGTTGAAATCAACATTACCATTAAATCTGCCATGGACAGAGTCATACTTGATTAAATGTGCATGATGAGCCGCACTTAGCGACCCATTTACAGCCACCAATTCTATTTGTTTGCTATACTTTTCTATTTCAAAGATAGCACGTAACACACTACGGCCTATTCTGCCAAGACCATTAATTCCTACACGTATCGTCATTTTTTCTTAATAACCCATTACACTCAATATATTATATTCCTTTACTTTTTCAAATACAAACACCTTAATTTATAAATAGATTTAATGTTAGCCAACTCATATGCTACTTTTTATAATCGCTCATCTTTGGGTGTGTTATGAAAAAGCCTAAAGAAATTATCTGTAGTAATATTTGCAGCCTCTTCTAGCTGTGTATTCCATAGTTGTGCTAGACAGTCAACAACGTGCTTTACCATTGCTGGTTCATTTTTTTTGCCTCTATATGGCTCAGGAGATAGGTAAGGCGAATCAGTTTCAACTAAGACTCGGTCTTTTGGTAAGCTTTGAGCAATCTCTCTTAGGAAGCTAGTGTTTTTAAAAGTGATTATTCCAGAGAACGAAATGTAAAACCCTAGATCTATTGCCTGATAGGCAAGCTCTTTAGATGAAGCAAAGCAGTGCATCACTCCACCAAAATTACCAAGTTTTATTTCTGATTTTAATATATCAATTATATCGCTGTCAGCATTTCTGGTATGGATCACTAAAGGCAATTGTGTTGTTCTTGCAGCCTCTATATGCGATATAAAATTTCTCTTTTGGTTTACCTTGTTATCAGATTTATAAAAATCTAATCCAGTTTCACCTATGCTAATAACCTTTTTATGTTTGGTCAACTCAACTAATGTGTTTGCATCTACGCATTCACCATTTTCTATACTACTATCAAGCGGATGTATTCCAACTGATGAATAAACTGCGTTATAAGATGAAGAAATTTGTAATAATTTTGGAACGTTATCGAGGCTTAAACATATATTGTGAAAAGCCTTTACTCTATTTTTCTCTGCTCTTGAAATGACTTCCGGTATTTCACTGTCTGTAAAATAAATAAGATGGCAGTGAGAGTCTACTATCATTTAACTTACTATTTTTAAAATCTCTATTATAGGATAAAATTCATCTATAACTGCTTCATACACTGCCTTTTTAAATGGTATAGCATTGGCTATAATATTATTTACACTTTGCCAACACCATTCTTTAAATTCTGGGTGGTCACTGTAGTTAATATTAATATCTTGATCATCCCCAAGAAATTTCATTAAAAACCATATCTGCTTTTGTCCTGAATATTGACCATTCCAGTGCTCTGGTACCATTTCTTCTGGCAAGTCATAAGATATCCAATCTTTACTTTTGGCTATTATTTCTATTTTGTTTGTGCCTACTTCTTCTAGCAGCTCACGCAGTGCTGCTTGTTCCAGTTTTTCACCATCATCAATTCCTCCCTGAGGCATTTGCCAATACGTATTGCTATCAAAACGCTTTCCTGTGAAGATATCTCCCTTCTTGTTAAATAACATTATTCCAACGCATGGACGATATTTATTTGCTGATTCAATCATTTTATCTGTTATAGAAGCCATACTAAACATTTAATTCTTAGACATTTTTTCCATTTCCTCAATGATTCTTTTTGCAACTTTTTCCGCACTTAAGTTTGAGTTATCAATCTCAAGGGCATTAGGAGGTATGAATAGTTTCTTTTCTCTTGTTCTTTCCATAGCATAATACAAATTGGTAATTTTGTTATATTGGCGTCTTTCCTCAAATTGAATACGTTTCATTAATTCTCCTATGTCGCTACAATGCAGCACTACAGGTAACATTTTCACCTGCATGCTGTTACTTAAATTTACTACTGAGTCGTATATCTTACGATCATAACAATCCCCTTCTATCAGCTCGTTGGTGAAGATGTAATGCTTTGACTTGCTATGATACTTTCCCAATATTGCCAATAAGTTTTCTCTAACTTTAAAAATACTGTTCCATAAATTATCTGGCACATTGTTACCTTTTAAATTGACTATATTAAATATAATGTCATTGAACATGTTATTTTGTACTATCACCGCATCAATAATTTTACATAGCTCTTTTGCTACAGTAAATTTGCCGCTACCTGGAAAGCCGATTAAATAGATAAGATTTTTATTCATAATATTAATATTAATAATAAATTATAATTTTATTATATACACAAAATTGTAATTGTATACAATTGTCATGCTAAAAATATAATAATAATGGTAGTTTCAGGTGACAGTAAATAGTTCATATTTAAAAATTAAAATGTATAATAATGTTATTAGATTCAAAAATATTATATGGAGTCAACAAAAAACACTATCGAAAGTATACTAGATCAAAATAAAGGTCATGATATAGTTACTCTTAATATGCATAATAGGACTGTTATTGCAAGGCATATGATTATTGTTTCTGGTGATTCAAGTCGTCATGTAAAAGCTTTGGCCGGACATGTAATGAAAGAACTTAAACAGTATGACAAAATAAATGTTGAAGGAATGGATAATGGTGATTGGGTAGTACTTAGCTTTCAGGATATAATTGTTCATATCTTTCGACCAGAAGTGAGGGAATATTACAAAATAGAGGAGCTATGGAATTGTTAATTTGTATTAGTTAAGCAAGGTTTTTATGAAATACAAGTCTGATTTTTTGAATTTCATCCAAGAAAAAGGATATCTATACCAGTGTACAAATATCACAGGATTAGATCAGCTTCTATGTGAAGAGAATTATATAGTTGCTTACATAGGCTTTGACTGTACTGCCACAAGTCTCCATATAGGCAGCCTAGTTCAAATTATGCTACTTCGCCATCTGCAGAAATTTGGATATAAACCAATAGCTTTGCTAGGTGGAGGTACAACTAAAATTGGGGACCCTTCCGGTAAAGATAAGGCAAGAAGGGTTCTGGCCATGGAAGAGATTAATCAAAATATATGTGGTATTCAAAAAGTATTAAAAAAGTACATATCTTTTGGTAGTGACGCTATAGATGCGATTATGGTTAACAATGCCGATTGGTTAGATGAATTAGGGTATGTGGATTTTTTACGTGACGTGGGAGCGCATTTTTCTGTGAACCGTATGTTAAGCTTTGACAGCGTAAAAAGTAGATTAGAAAGAGAGCAAAACTTAAGCTTTTTGGAGTTTAATTACATGTTGTTACAAGCGTATGATTTTGTTGAGTTAAACAAGAAATATGGATGCCGCTTGCAGATAGGAGGCTCTGATCAATGGGGAAATATTGTTAGCGGTATTGAGCTTGGTAAAAAATTAAACTTGCCTGAATTTTTTGGTCTTACTACGCCGCTCTTATTGAATTCTCAAGGAAAAAAGATGGGTAAAACTGAAAGTGGGGCTGTCTGGCTTGATGGCGATATGCTCTCACCTTATGATTATTGGCAGTACTTCCGCAATGTTGATGATCAGGATGTAGGTCGCTTTTTGAGACTATTTACGGAGTTACCAGAAAGTGAGATTAAGAAGTTGGAGTCTTTAAAGGGCCAAGAAATAAACGAAGCAAAGAAAATTCTAGCAACTGAAGTAACAAAGATCTGTCATGGCAACGCAGAAGCAGAATATGCAAGATCAGCAGCAGTCTCAGCTTTTGAAAATGAAGACAGTTCGCTGTTGCAAGATTACACATTAAGCAAAAAGCAGGTCGCTAATGGTATAACTTTGGTGGACTTGTTATGTATTACTGGGCTAGAGTCATCTAAGAACGCGGCAAAGCGCTTAATTCAAGCTAATGGGTGCAAAATTAGTGATAGTACTATTTGTAGTGTAGATTACGTAGTGGATTCTAAAGATTTCAAGGATAAGCCATTTATAAAGTTATCTGCAGGTAAAAAACGCCACGTTAAAGTTGTTATGGATCTGAATTCATAAAAAGCTTTTAATATTCACTTGATTTTAATATTTCAATTTTGTTATTATTAAGGAATCATTAATATGTGAGGCATATATGAACGAAATAGATTTTATTGATTACAATTCTGCAAACTCAAATTATGCAATATTCGAGGGTGTACATTTACTTGATAAACACTTCGAAATCGCAGCATATTCTTTTTATGAGGATACAGGAATTCATTCGCTATGTGGTGGAATAACAGATGATAACAATAATCAAGTAGGAATTTTCTATCTCCATTTACTACCTGTAGATTCATACCATAACTGCAGTAATAGTAAATATGTAATAGATGGTTATATAGAAGGAGATATATCTTCTCTTCTTGGGTGACGATTCACTTTTTGTATGATCGCGTAAAAATGATCAAAATCCAAGCTTGCACTGCCGATCAACACTCCTGATAAAATAGAAACACTCAGCAAGTCTTCTATGTTTGCTGAGCTAACCGAACCACCATATACAACATTCCTGTTATCTGTACATAACTTTATGGTTTTTATTATTTCAGCAATCAGATCACTATTTGGTACATAACCTGAACCTATAGCCCATATGGGTTCATATGCTATTGTATACTCACCATGCACTGGTAATCTATTTTTGCATTGATGCTCTATCACCTCATTTGCTCTGCCACTTTTTTGATCCTCTAGTTTTTCACCGACACAAATAATAGGATGTAGGCCTACTTCCAATGCAGCTTCAGCCTTAAGTTTTATTTCATTATCTGTCTCATTATTCCTTTCAGAGTGCCCAAGTATAACATAACTGCAACCTAGCTCTTTCAACATTTCTGCACTGATTTCTCCTGTGTAAGAACCTGATTTTTTATGATGACAATTCTGTGCTCCTATATTGATATTATCGCTTAGTTCTATTTTATCTGGAAATGATGTAAAAGGTGGACAGATAACCAGCTTTACAGCGATTCCATGGCTTTTTTTATTAAGTTTATTTATAAAGTCAATAAATGAGGAGCGCGTCCCATTCATCTTCCAATTTGCTATGATCAAAAAAGACATTAATTTACACGATAACGAGTGCCGGCTGTCGGACTTGAACTGACAACCTACTGATTACAAGTCAGTTGCTCTACCAATTGAGCTAAGCCGGCATTAAATGTATTAATAATATACAATTGCTGATAAATTATAGTCAACTAGTTTTTAAAAAATATGGAGCACATTTTCTCAAAGCCAAAAAAAAGCCTGGGGCAAAATTTTATTTTATCAAGTGAAACAGTAAGAAAAATAGTTGACTTATCAGGTGACTTGGGAAATTTTAACGTTATTGAAATTGGTCCTGGTCATGGTGCGTTGACAAGAGAAATACTGAAACGTAATCCAAAATGTCTATTAGCTGTGGAGAAAGATAGTAATTTAATAAAACAACACAGTCAATTACTCAGCAACAGGTATAAAATCATAGAAGCGGATGCTCTCGATATCGTAGAAGAAAAATTGGTAGAGCTTCCAGTTAAAGTAATTGCTAATTTACCTTACAATATCTCTGTACCATTACTTATCAAATGGCTGAATAATATAAAATTTTTTACTAGCTTAACGTTAATGTTCCAAAAAGAAGTTGCAGAAAGAATTGTAGCACAACCTAATTCTAAAAATTATGGTTATTTATCAATAATAACTCAGCTACTGTGCGACGTAAAAGTTGAATTTCATCTCTCCCCTCAGGAATTTTTTCCAAAACCAAAAGTATATTCTTCGGTAGTTACTATCAAACCTTTGCCTACCGAGAGATTTTTAGTGGATCGAGCAGCTTTAGCAAAATTAGCACACACTGTTTTTTCTCAAAGAAGAAAGATGCTGAGAACCAGCTTAAAGAGTGTGGTCAATAATGTAGAAATTGTGCTTAAAAACGCTCAATTAAGTGGAAATGAACGTCCAGAAAATTTAACTATTGAACAATTTTGCTTATTGGCAAATAGTTTTGTTAGTCTTGCTCTATAGCAAATTTTAGTGCTGTATGGGTAGCTAAGAGGCTGTTAGCTATCAAAGTGATAAAGATTAGAGCAGTGATCAACAATATATTGATATTTAATTCAGTGCTTGTCAGTAATTTAAAATATACAAAAGTAGGCATTAGCATCGGTAAAATTAGAATTTGTGATGTTGTCGCTGCTAAATTGCTTTTTCCGAGCATTAATGAGTGTCCGGTGGCTGATATATTAATTATTATTAGTATATTAAACAATAAAGATAACCCCATTGTAATTACGTATTTTATGTTGTAATCCAGCACTGTAATGCTGAATATGCAGGCAATTGCTGAGATTGGTATTCCAAGCAGCAACCAATGAAAGAAGATTTTATAAAAGACTGCAAGCCTGGAGGAACGTGGTTGTATAAAAATTTGTTCTAAAACACCATCATGATAATCAGATGCAAATAAATAACTTGTAGAAATTTGCAAAGTAAAAGCAGTGCATATCCATATTATTGTTAATACAACTTCTTGTTCATAGTGATTGTCAAGTGCAAATAAAGATAAACTAAGCATTATCATAAAAAGGAATATAGTATGGGTAAAATCAGTAACTTTCCTTATTAATAGGTTAAACATGCTATACTTTTAAATGTTTATTATTAATTATAGTGTTTACTGTTGTATATTATAGTCTTGTTTCATAAGATTATATGAAAATTTTATTATTTAATTGAGGTAATTATGAACGGAGAGTTGTTAAGAGTGATGCTACAAGAAGATTACACTCCTTCAGAAAATGAAGAATATATGAGTATAAAGCACTTAGAGTATTTCAACGTAAAGCTACAATCGATGCTGGATGAGCTAGAAGAACAAGAATTGGAAGAGAGCAAATATGGTTCTATCGGAGATGGTGAAAATGAAAAATTAATTAAGCGTCGAAAGGAGAAAAAAGAAAGAATCAAAGAAGCGTTGGAGAAGATAAAACTTGGAACCTATGGTTATTGTGATGGAACAGGAGAAGAAATAGGAATAGAAAGGCTCAAAGCTAACCCACTTGCTGTATATTGCATTGAGGAGCAAGAAAGAATAGAAAAGGAAAAAAGTATTTATAACACTGACGATTAAGGTCAACTTTAAGAAATTGCAAAAAAAGCTTTTCATGGGAAGTCACAACTGGTAAATTTTATCATAAGTCATTTATAATAAGGTTATGTGCTTTAATTTACCTAACATAAATAAGGAAGGTTATCCATTTATAATCATTTCTTTTATAGTATCATGTATAGCTTTTTCTATTTCTTGGGGTCTTGGTGTAACGTGTTTATTTCCAACGCTGTTGTGCACCTACTTTTTTCGTGATCCAGCAAGGGCTGTGCCAAATAATAAGGATCTTATTCTTAGCCCTGCTGATGGTGTGATTTCATCAATTGAAGAGGTTAGCTATTCTCTGTCGGAAGACAGCAAAGAGGAGAAGAAATTTACATGTGTAAGTATATTTCTCAGCGTTTTAAATGTTCATGTAAATCGTGTGCCAATATCTGGTATGGTCAAAGGAATGAATTACAAAAAGGGTAAGTTTGTATCTGCAATGAACAATAGATCCAGTAATGAAAATGAGAAACAAGTGATTGTAATTGAGTATCAGGAAGGAAAAGAAATCATTGTAGAGCAAATAGCGGGTTTTATTGCACGGCGTATCGTTTGTAACTTAGAAGTATCTCAGAATGTAAAAGCAGGTGAGAGATTTGGTATTATAAGGTTTGGCAGCAGGGTTAATATTTTCATTCCCTCTGGTATAGCAGTTAAAGTATCAAAAGGACAAACGGTTATTGGCGGTGAAACAGTTATAGCAAATTTGATTGAAAACGATAATATTCACGAAAAACTAACATTTGATATTGTATGAGTAGTGATGACGGTAACAATAAGTTACTTCCTATTGCAAAACTATTCCCAAATTTTGTGACTTTACTAGGCCTATGTTCAGGCCTTACTTCTCTCAAGTTTACATTTAATGAACAATGGGAATTTGCAGTGGTATTTATCATTATTGCTGCAGTTTTAGACGGAATGGATGGTAGAATAGCAAGAATTCTAAAATCAACTAGCGATTTTGGTGCTCAACTTGACTCCTTTGCAGATTTCTTTAATTTCGGTGCAGCGCCTGCATTTCTTCTATATTTTTGGAAGCTACAAGAAATTCAAGTTATAGGATGGATGTTAGTAATGATATATATGATCTGCATGGCAATTAGGCTTGCAAGGTTTAATATCTTATTGCATTTGGAGCAACGGGATTGGGAAAAACTTTTCTTTTTTGGTGTACCTGCTCCCTTATGCGCTTTACTTTCTGTATTACCAGTGGTAGTTACTTTTCAGTCTCAGGATTTATTGTTTATGGAACAGCTTTTTAATATGAGAAACACAGCTTGTTATTTTTTAATAGTTTCATTTTTGTCAGTAAGTCATATTCCTACCTTTTCTGCAAAACATATTTATATTCCCAAGAATTTATCTTATATATTTCTTTCATCTCTTGGAATACTTATTATATTTTTTATAAGTAAACCATGGTTAACACTACCTGCTTTGGGTATAGTGTATTTGCTTACTATTCCAGTAAGTGCCGGGCTTTATATTTACCTTTCATGCAAGAATCAATAACTATATCATATCATCTTTCAATAAATGACTTATCAAATGCTGCAATAATAGGAGTAAACAATATTGAGAAGAAAGTACGTGATTGGGTAACTATGTATACTTCTGCAGGCATTCCAGGGTATAAATATACATTTTTGAATTGCTCTATTTCTTGCTGCGGTATTACTACACGCACTGAGTAATAACGTCCTAATCTTGGGTCATCAAGAGCATCTGGGGAAATGTGACTTACTATACCATTGATTAAGCCCAAACGACGAGCACTATAAGCACTCAACCGCACTTTAACTTTTAACCCTTTTAATCCGCCGGCTGATATTATATTCTTACTCGTTTTCTGTGCTGACAATATTTCTTCTATGTTCCTGGTTTGAATTTTTGCGTTTATTACCAAGTCATCGTCTGAAGGCACTACGCTCATGATTGGTACACCAGACTGTATTACACCACCTTCTGTATGATACTTTATATCTGTAACCACCCCATCTTGTGGTGATTTAATAACAGTACGTGCTAACCCATCTTCAGCAACCATTAGCCTCTCTTTTAGATCAGCTATAGATGTACTAACTTCTTTGAGCTCAGCATTAGCTCTTTCTTGATAGTCGTTTTTTGTATTGATAATTTCTAGTTCATTTTCTCCAATTTTTTGCTGCACTTGAGATATTGCAGATCGCAAATGGCCAACCCTGCCTTCAATTTCAGCGAACTGTTTTTCTAAAATTAGAATGTGTGGTCTACCTATATGGCCACCTTCAAGCAACTGCCTTTTCATTTCTAACTCTTCATTTATTAAAGTACTTTGTTTATCGGCTGCTTCTAACTGAGAACTTAAACCTACTAATTCATCATTTAATTGTTTTATGCGTTGTTGTAGTATGCCTATCTTTCCCAATACGCTCTTTCTTTGAGAATTAAATAGCTTAATTTGATTTTTCATTACTTTATTAACAATTTCCTTGCTAGACAATTGCTTAATCTCATCAGAAAGTTCGAGGGTTGGTAAATTTCCTCTTATTGCAATCAGCCTAGCTTCTGTTGCTAAAAATGATAAAAGCTTTTCTTTAATTATACTGAGATTTGCTTTCTCATTTACGTCATTTAATAACACCAAGGGTTCATCCTTCTTAACGGCTTGGCCTTCTTTCACTAAGATTTTACTTATTATTCCACCACCTAAATGCTGAACTATCTTTCTATTGGATGATACTATAACTTCTCCGCTTGCATGCACTGCTCCGTCAATTGGAGCTACAACTGACCAAATACCGCCTATACCGAAAAAAATGAATATCACTATCAAACCAAAAAATAGCGGTCCCCATGTCACTCGTAAGACTTCGTTTGTGTGTTTGCCTTCGCGTTTTAAAATAAAGTTTGTTACTTTGTCAATGCACCCAAGTGCTTTATCTAATAATTTAGAATGTTTCTTTCTTTTACTCTTCTGCATATTAATATTATTGCTGTGGCCAAGAAGGCTTGTCAAAGAAAATCCAACTCTTGCCATAGTGCTATCTTTACGTTCACGTTAACATGAGTAACATACAGAAAGAAAAAATCTAGTACTTAAGTATTTTATCGAACTTTTAAAACATTTAAATAAACCATTTAGTAACCATTATAGATAAAAGCTACCCTTACAAGTTATTTCCCACTCTTGCTTGAACTCTTGCAGATGTTCTTTCCCTTCACATTCTGCAAGTAACTCCTCTACACTTCTGTTATAACTTTCAGTGGTTATTCTACCTTGATGATGCATAAATCTTAGGTAAATTAGGTAAGTGTTTGCTACATCTGTTTCACAGTAGTCTCTTATCTCTTGTATCTTACCATTGTCATACAAATCCATAACCTGTGATCCATCAACGCCAATTTTACCAGGCAGATTAAATGCTGCACAAACTTCATTCATTTTGATCCTTGCAGAAGCTCCAAAGTCAGAGAGAGATTCTAACAAATCACAATGCCAATCACTACTGTATCTTTGATTATAGCTATTCCACTTATCTCCAGCCTTATGAAAATATTCTGCTTGGATGCCGTGCACCATAGCTCTGTATTTCAATACAGGAATATCAAAAGTGCGCCCATTAAATGAAACTAATCGAGGCTTCTTCTCTGCTATATAGTTAAAAAAACCCTTTACCAAATCTTTTTCGCTAGACTGTGGTGTTCCGCCAGATCTAATTTCCTCCAATTTAAAGACTTCATAGCCACTTTGATAGCTAATACTGCAAAGTAAAAAGCTGATTACTACAACTTGATGAAATGGCTGGCGTAAGAAATCATTTTGTCCATTTGTGATCTCAAGATGATATTTTGTCAAAGCATCTCTTCTCTCATGAACGTTACTTTTATCGCTAATATCAAGCAAATTTTTGCAAGAATTAACATCTGGTACAGTTTCGATATCAAATACTAGTAAAGAGTTAAACATAACGCAGTTAAATTATTAACGATAATCTTTGTAATTTAATAATATACCATATAACAACGTCTTAGTTAACGACTGGAAGTCGATGCTAAATTTAACCTAGAGATATGGGCCCAGGAAGAGTTGAACTTCCGACCTCACGCTTATCAGACGTGCGCTCTAACCACCTGAGCTACAGGCCCCTATGTTAAGCTGAAATCTCAATAGGAGTTACGTCAATAAAAGTTTTCTTGTTTGCTGACCTTCTAAAGCTAACCCAACCTTCTATTTTAGCGAAAATTGTATGATCTTTACCCATACCAACGTTTTTTCCAGGATGAAATTTTGTACCCCTCTGGCGAATAATTATATTTCCAGGAATGACTTTTCCATTTTTCTTAATTCCTAATCTACGGCCAATGGAATCTCGACCATTACAGGAACTACCACCTGATTTTTTAGTTGCCATATCCTATACCTCTTATCCAATCTCATTGATACGAAGAACAGTTATATACTGTCTATGACCTGTCTTTCTACGGTAATTCTTTCTTCTTTTCTTTTTAAAGATTATAACCTTTTCTCCTCTACGCTGCTCCAACACCTCAGCTTTAACAGTAATATTAGGTGAATAGGTTAACCCATCATTTGAAAGACAAACCACTTTTTTGATTTCTACTTCTTTCCCTTTTTCAGCTTCTAGCTTTTCTACCTTTATTATACTACCTTTTTTGACCAGGAATTGTTTTCCTCCTGTTTCAATTACCGCAAACATGATAAATATAAATCTGATTATCAACTTCAATCGTAGGGAATATCATATGCAATGTCAACACAAACTTGCTGTAAAAATCGGACTGGCCTTTTTTAGAGATACACATATATAATTATACACAGATTTAAAAATACTACATGAATAAGTTAGCTAACTTATCAAATTTAGACGAAGAGATATGTAAACTTCCACATAATCTTGAGGCTGAACAGATGCTCATAGGAGCTATGATTCGCGATAATAGAATATGTGATGCGGTGGAAGATATGATCACAGCAGAAAGTTTTTACGATCCACTGCATCAGAGTATCTTTACTCAAATATCTAAGACTAGAAAACATGGGATTGTTGCTAATGAGCTGAGCTTAAAGATGTTTTTTGAGAACAATCAGGCATTTACAGATTGTGGAGGTGTTGAATATTTAGCAAAACTTGCAGCAAAAGCAAGTATCGCTCTTGATATATATAGTTTAACCAAAATAATTCGTGATGCTTACTTAAGGAGATGTTTAATTAAGCTTGGGCAAGAGATAATTGACGATAGCTATAATTATGACATCGAAAATCCAGCACAAACTCAAATTGAGCAAGCAATGACAAAATTGTTTAACTTAGCAGTAAAAAAGCAGGGTGAAAAGACATATATCAAGCTTGCAAGTTCGATCAAAGATGTAGTTGAAAAAATTAGCCTCCTGAAACAAAATCCAGAAGCGTTGGGTATTACCACAGGACTTCAGGATTTAAATAGCTTGCTAGGCGGTCTGCAAAAGTCAGATCTGTTAATCATAGCTGCAAGGCCTTCTATGGGTAAAACGGCACTGGCACTTAACATTGCTCTTAACGCTTGTAAAATTTTACAACAAAAACAACGCTACGTTGCGTTTTTTTCACTTGAAATGTCAGCAGAGCAGCTAACTGCGAGATTGGTTACCATTGATTCTGGTATCAGTTACTATAAAGCTCTGACAGGCAAAATTAGTGATTTTGAATTGCATGAATTTATTGATACTAGTACAAAATTGTCTGAATTGCCTTTTATAATAGATGATACTCCGGCACTATCGATCAGTGCTTTGCGTACCAGAATAAGATTGTTATATCAACTATATAATGTAGAGATTGTATTTATTGACTATCTTCAGCTCATCAGAGGAACAACGAGAAGAAGTAATGAAAACAGGGTGCAGGAAATATCAGAGGTAACACAAGGGTTAAAAGCAATTGCGAAAGAGTTGAATATCCCCATTGTTGCACTTTCACAGCTTTCTCGTTCTGTTGAACAGAGAGATGACAAAAAACCACAGCTTGCCGATTTGCGTGATTCTGGAAGTATAGAGCAAGATGCAGATATAGTTATGTTTTTATATAGAGAAGAATATTACGAATTGAGAAAACAACCGAGTGAAGGCAGCAATAAGCACAGAGAATGGCAAGAGAAAATGGAAAAGATTAGGAACGTTGCAGAACTGATTGTTGCAAAACAAAGGAATGGACCTATTGGAAATGTTAAACTATATTTTGACTCTAACAGGGGTATGTTCAAAGACTATACAGAGAGATATAATTTTAGTGATTAACAAGTAAGGTAAACCCCAATAAAGGAGTTTACCCTTGCATTCAAAAATTAACTAACAGAGAAAAGAATTGGATCATTAGATCCTGAGTAATAAACTTGTATTTTTGTTATTCTTGAAGGCACTTTAGCTTTATCACTTAACACTTTCTCAATAGACTCTACAAATTGTTCATTAGCCTTTTTAGGCTCAGCATTATTCTTATTATGTAAACATATTTTTTGTTCAGAGTTCGTATTATAAATATTATATAAGATACAACATGCCACCATGATAAGAGCTAGTGATGATAATACTATTACTGAATGAGGATTTACATATGCCCCTGCATACACTGATGGATTAAGAAGATTTTCCAGGCTAACTCCAGAATGAACTAAAGGAAAAGCTATATTTCCAAAGACAACAGCGGTGAGTAAAATAGGCACTGCTATCCTGTTCTTAAATATGGCGGTTAGCGAATCAGAAAGAAAATATCCTTTAATTTTGTCTTTTCCATCGATAATAGTGATCTTATCTACTGGTGCTTGAAGTGTATGCAATTCAAAATAGGAACGTTTACCGTTACTTTGATCTACTGTTATGTATTGTATAATCTCATTGTCTGGTAAATTGTTTTTTACCTCATTCAAGACTGGTTCAAGGTCTCTTTTTGTAATTTTATGTTCTTTCATTATAGTGCTTTGGATTAGTGTCCAGCATAAAGAAAGTGCGAAAAACGCTAGCATTGCACCACCAAGTATAGTCAAGGCATTCAATCCGTTGTTTACCATCATCAATTCAATGAATTTAGTAGATGGCTTAGTTACATATGCGACACATAACATTGTTACTAGCGCTGTGAAAGGTACAGTAACCTTTTTCTTCTCTAGTAGGTACTTGAATTTTTGCCAGAATCTATTTGTTGAGCTGCCTGCTGCATAATTCATGCGAGAATTTGGCTGTTCCCAAAGCTGCTCTTCTTCTCTGCCTTTTGTTTGAGAAGGATTAGGAGCAGGTGGTATCGGATTTTTTCTGTTTTCATTGGTAGATCGTGCAGTTGAGGTTATATTTTGTGATTGATGCCTATTGTGTTGAACAGTTGTGTGAGTAAGGTTTTCGCTCTCATCACCAGAGCTATTAGGACAGCTGCTAACAATAACAGTGCTATCAGATCCATTGCCATTTAAACTAGAGGTGCTAGATGGAGGGGTCGGTGATTGACCGTTGTTTGAATTTTGTCCTCTAGGTGGTGATGTTAGCATATCTACTCCAAAAAATTAATTACAATGTTGTGTTGATTACATCACAGTTATTAAAATATGGTAAATGCTAGTTTACGTAGTATTTTAATATAAGAACTGCTTGTCAAATATTCTCTCGTCTAGTGAATAATCTCTATCGAAAAGCAATGTTACTGTATTTTCCTGGTCTTTATGTATTTTTATTTGTGATATGTCATGAAATTCCTTATAGTCTGCAACTACAATTGCTGGGCGATTTTCTACATTATTGATATCAAGCTGCACTACTGTGTCGTTTGATATCAATGCACCATTCCAATGTCTTGGATGATAGCTGTTTATAGATGTCAATGCCAGCAAATTCGAATTTAATGGCAGAATTGGCCCACCAGCAGATAAATTATATGCAGTACTTCCTGTTGGAGTAGATAATATTATTCCATCTCCTCTGAGTTTTTCTATTTTCAACTTATTGTTAATAGTCACATTCATTTCCACTATTTGATTTGTTCTTCTGAAAACATATACTTCATTTACTGCTGTGTAATAATATTTTTTGTTGTGTGTATCTACAGCCTCCATGTTTAGCAGAGTTAACTTGGTAGGAATTGCATGTTTTATACAGTCGATAATGTTCTCTTTGTATTTATTCATTAAAAATCCGACGTTGCCGGTGTTTATGCCATATACATGTATATTACCATTACCTATAATGTAGTTATGTAGAGTGCGTAACATAAAGCCATCACCACCAACTACTATGAGTATATCAACCTTAGATTTATTGTCTTCCGCAATATTGATAAACCCAAAAGCTTCTAGAAGCTGAGAAATCTCCTGCGACTTTGGTGACTCAGAAGCAACATAGCCTATCATTCAAATATAAGTGGAAAATTAAAAAATATCTCCATACTTATCATTGAACTTAGCTAACCTACTGGTTTTGCTTGCTGCTCCACTCGTTAGGCTTCCTGTCCATGCAGGATGGGTTAAAGGATCTCTATCGAGTTTTATCTTATCACCTTCTTTTCCATAGGTAGAACGAGTTTCAAATTCTTCACCATTTGTCATAACTATAGTAATCTTATGATAGTCAATATTATTTGTTGCCATTGTTATTTTTGATCCCTGACCAACTAATATGTTAAGCATTTTGATTTTCTAAGTCAATAACAAAGTATGGTAACGAAAAAGCTTTAAATGTAGACCGTATTACAGTTAACTGCAAGCTCTTTTGAGCATTAAAGTAACATCACTGTCTTCTCTAATCTTTTTGAATCCAGCTTTTTCATAAACGCGAATTGCACCAATGTTAGATGTATTTGAGTCAATAAAGGCATACTCAAAATTTTTAAAAACAAACTCATCTAAAAATATACTCAAAACTTGTGTACCAATTCCTCTGCCTATATAGGCCGGTTCACCGATATACCAGTCTATAGCGGCACAGCTCTCAGGGAGATGAGGTATTGTAGGTGGAAAATCATGTTTGCTGTAATATTGAATATAGCCAATATTTACTTCATTGAAGTTGATAATAAAAGCGTGCATTGGCTTTTCAATCGTTTCAGTTGCCGGCACTAACCGTTTAAATCTTTTGGTATAATCGCTATATTTTCTTTCAATTAATTCTATTGTCCAGTGTATGTCTTTATCCCACCATAGCTTCACATGAGGTGCCTCAAGCCATTTTAGTAGCAGTGGAAAGTGTTCTTTTTTTAATAATGTAAATGTGATCATAATAATTAAGTATAGACAAAGTACTCATACAAATTCATATATTTTATGTATATAATAACTTTAAAATTTATGTATACAAAAATATGGATGATTTCATAAGGGTTAAAAATGCGAGAGAGCATAATCTGCAAGGTGTAGATGTTAATATACCAAAAAATAAGTTAGTCGTTATTACTGGGCTCAGTGGTTCTGGTAAATCGAGTTTAGCATTTGATACGATCTATGCAGAAGGACAACGAAGGTATGTAGAAAGTTTGTCAGCTTATGCACGCCAATTCCTTAATATTCAAGATAAACCAGATGTTGAGTCAATAACTGGCCTTTCACCCGCCATATCTATTAACCAGAAATCAATTTCAAAAAATCCGAGATCAACGGTTGGTACTGTCACTGAAATTTATGACTACTTACGCTTAATATATGCACGAATAGGTATTCCTTACTCACCTGCAACTGGACTGCCAATATCTAAGCAGACCATATCTCAGATTGTAGATGCTATAGTTGCATTGCCTGTTGAAACTAAAATATACATACTTGCACCAATTGTGCGTGGTAGAAAAGGTGAGCACCTTAAAGAGATATCGGAAATCAAAAAACAAGGTTACGTTAGATTAAAAGTAAACGGTGAAGTATATGGCATAGAAGATCTGCCTAAATTGGATAAAAATAAGAAGCACAACATATCAGTTGTTGTGGATAGAGTGTCAATATCAGAGGATGTAGGTAATCGCTTGCCGAGTAGTGTAGAATCGGCGCTGAAGCTTGGCAGTGGTTTGATATATGTAGAGATTGTCAGCTTACCCGAAGATCATAATTCAGAATACAAAAACGGTCAAATATTTACCTTTTCAGAAAATTTTGCTTGCCCGGAGTCTGGATTTACTCTTGAAGAAGTGGAGCCAAGGTTATTCTCCTTTAATAGCCCATATGGTGCGTGTAGTGAATGTAACGGCCTTGGTAGAAGGCTAAGTGTTGACACAAAACTGATTGTACCTGATGAAACCCTTTCAATATCTGAAGGTGCTTTGAAACCCATAGGACCGATATTCAATAATGCGCAGGCGAAGCAGAGGTTTTTGCAAGATGCCGTTTTATCATTAGCTAAAATATACAAATTTAGTCTTGATGTTCCATGGAAAGGCATCAGTCAAGAAGCAAAGGATGCAATACTTTTTGGCTCTAGAGAGCCAAGGTTTGAAGGCTTAGTTCGTATATTAGAAGGCCAGATGGATTACAATGAAGAGCTTATAGATCATTATTGCTCTATGGTGGATTGTAAGGAATGTAATGGTTTTAGATTAAAAAAAGAAGCACTTACGGTTAAACTTAACGATAAACATGTAGGGGAGGTGGCAAGACTCAGTGTTGACGAATCTCTTGATTGGTTCAAGAAGTTACCAGAAAAGCTAACAGAACAACAAAAACAAATCTCGGAGAAAATATTAAATGAGATAATAAAGAGGTTAACTTTTCTAAAGGATGTAGGGCTTGAATATTTAACAATCGATCGCGAATCTAGTACTCTTTCAGGTGGTGAAAGTCAAAGAATAAGGCTTGCTTCGCAAATTGGTTCGGGACTCACAGGCGTTTTGTATGTGTTAGATGAGCCATCTATTGGCCTGCATCAATGCGACAATGATCGATTAATTGATACACTTAAAAACTTGAGAGATATAGGTAACACTGTAATTGTCGTTGAACACGATGAAGATACAATAATGGCCGCAGATCATGTTATTGATATTGGTCCAGGCGCAGGTGTTAATGGTGGAAAAATAGTTGCAGAAGGCACCCCACAACAAATAGTGAAAAGCACGGAGAGTATAACAGGTCAATATTTAAGCGAACAAAGAGTAATTTCCATTGGTGATAGGAGACTGCAAACGGATAGATTCATCAAGGTATTTGATGCATGTGAAAACAATTTGAAGAATGTAAATGTTAAATTTCCGATAGGGAATTTTATTTGTGTCACCGGAATATCAGGAGGAGGAAAGTCTAGTTTAATAGTAGATACGTTATACAAATACTTAGCATATAGAATGCATGGCTCTTCTGCGAAATATGGTAAATGTAGCAGAATTGAAGGATTGGAATATATAGATAAAGTCATAGAAGTTGATCAGTCTCCAATTGGAAGAAGCCCATCATCAAATCCAGCTACTTATGTAGGTGTATTCACTCATATAAGAAATTGGTTTGCTAACCTTCCAGAATCAAAGGCCCGAGGATATAATGTAGGACGGTTCTCGTTTAATACTAAAGGTGGAAGGTGCGAAGCCTGTAAGGGCGAAGGACATTTAAAAATAGAGATGCACTTTCTACCTGATGTTTATGTGAAGTGTGAGCAATGTAAGGGTAGAAGATATAATCGAGAGACGCTTGAAGTTACTTACAAAGAGAAATCAATCTCTGATGTACTCAATATGACAATAGACCAAGCCTGCGATTTTTTTGAAAATCTTCATTTAGTTAGAGAAAAATTGATATCTCTTCAGGAGGTGGGGCTCGGATATATTAAACTTGGGCAATCGTCTACTACTCTCTCTGGAGGAGAAGCACAAAGAATCAAGCTTTCTAAGGAGCTATCAAAACGATCTACAGGAAAGACTCTATATATCCTAGATGAGCCGACAACCGGGTTACATTTTGAAGACATAAATAACTTGTTAAAGATACTCCATAAGCTAGTTGACATGGGTAATACAGTGATAGTCATCGAGCATAATTTACATGTTATAAAAACGGCAGATTATATAGTGGACATAGGTCCACAAGGTGGAGCGAAAGGGGGAATGATAGTAGCAACAGGAACTCCGGAAGCAATAGTAGATATACCAGAAAGCGTTACCGGAAAATATCTTAAGCAATATCTATGCAAGCTAGTGTAGATATAAATTGTTGTCATTATTTACCAATTTGGTTATAATATAAAAAGATCTCTTAGCTTAGGGGTGAAATACTAATGATAAATATCAAACAATATCTTAAAAATTTCTGCCAGAATATACGTTATAATGAGCATCTGTATCATTTTAAGATGTATGCTAACTATAGCATTACTGCCAGCGATAACGGGAAGATACCACGTAATAGCTTTTATAAGTCCTTATATACCATTGATAGTGTTATAGGCCATGTGAAAGATATAATATGTGGTGTAACTGGTTCCCGTCATCAAAATTTCCTAGGCGAAAGAAAAAAGAGTACAATATTTTTGGTACGGGGGGTTATTTGTATACTGGCTAATATAGTTTTACAACCTTTATATTTGGCACTTGCATATATATCATATTGGCCGGTAAAAGGGTTCGCTAAGGTAACAAATAATAACAATCTGAGAGAAAGTAGTGAATCACTAGTAGATTATTCAAATGTGCTTTCATCAAAAACTGGTAATCATAGTGCAGCATTTGCTTGCTTTGTCAACACAGTTTTAAGTTATGCTTGTGCTGCTGTTATCTGGGCTGCCGCACTGGCTATTACTCCACTTGTGTGGATTATTGATAAGGTTGCAAGTAAATTAAATGGAATGATGAAGCCTAAAAATCTCGAAGAAACTCAAGAGCAAGAGAACATTTTGGCATAGCAAAGCAACAATAGAAATGCCAGTAGACATGAGTTTACTGGCAAATATTGCTATGTAGTGTTTTCTAAATAAATGGTGTGATAATTAGTTTTGAGAATATTATAAACCAAAAGACTTTTTATTTAGCTAAGTTGTATAGTATTGGAGTCTTTTGATACATTCATCTTTACCTAGGGTAACCATTATATCAACAATCCCAGGTGCATCCATTATTCCAGTTATTGGAGCACGTAACGAATGGTAGACATCAATTGTTTTGATGCTGTGTAAATTTGCAAATTCCTTAATTTTTGTGGATAACGAATCTTTACTCCAATTCACATCTGATAAAAATGAAGCTAAAAGACCAATTGTAGATGAGTTATACTTGATAACCTGATGAGCTTTCTCAGTTAAATGTAAAGGCAGATCATCTGTATAAAATCTTGCTAAATCTCGCAATTCAGTTAAATAGTTAGCCCTTTTTTTTATTTCTGTTAACCCTTGAAGTAAATAATTCTTTTTTTTCTCCGTTAACTCTGATATTGAAAAAACTGTATTTAGAATCTCTTCATTGCTTGTATTATTAATATAATGATTGTTTAAGTATTCTAATTTTTTAAAATCTAACCGTGCTGGTGAGCGTCCAATATTTTCTAGATTAAACCAGTTTATTGCCTCTTCATTACTTATTACCTCGTCGTTATTATGACTCCACCCGAGTCTAAGTAAATAATTGCGCATAGCTTGAGGTAGTATTCCCATTTTTTCATAATCGCAGATACTTACTGCTCCATGCCTTTTAGAAAGTTTGTTGCCATTTTCATCGTGAATAAGTGGCACGTGTGCAAAGTGCGGAATGTCAAAATCAAGGGCTTGGTATATCAATATTTGCTTAAAAGTGTTCGTAAGGTGGTCAGAACCGCGTATTATATGAGTAACCCCGGCATCGTGGTCGTCTACTACCACAGCGAAAATGTATGTAGGTGTATTATCGGAGCGCAGGATTACTATATCATCAATTTGATCGCTGTTTACTTTGATTTGTCCATATACCTTATCATCAATTGTAATCTCTTGTGGGTCTGCAACTTTAAATCTTACTACTGGCTTAATACTCTTATCAATATTTGTAGTGCACTTATGCTTATATACTTTTCCTACTGCTCTTGCATGTGTTTTTTCCTCTGCGACTTTGCTCTCACAGCAGTAACAGTAATACGCCTTACCTTTTTCAACCAAGAGATTTGCTATTTCCAAATGTCTTTCTATTCTTTTAGACTGATAGATGATTTCTCCTTTGTGGTCTATTCCAAGCCATTTAAGTCCGTTTATTATTACATCTACTGCTTCTTTTGTTGAACGCTTTCTATCTGTGTCTTCAATGCGCAGTAGAAATTTGCCACCATGGCGTTTAGCATATAGCCAATTAAATAAGGCAGTGCGTGCACCTCCTATATGCAAAGATCCCGTCGGTGATGGCGCAAATCTAGTGACTACTTTTGACATGTCGATTCTTTTAATGCGATGTAGCAATAATATCTAAAATTATCGTGTCCAACAACAAAAACTCAGAACTTAAAAGAACTTTGGTTGCTTAAAGAACTTGACTCTGATGTGTTATACCTTTAAAATTTTTATTTTTTGTAATGTCATTGATGGTGTTAAGTATGTTCCAGGTGGTGCTGGTTATTATTTTAGTGATCTTGGTGCTTTTACAGCCACCTGCTAGTAGCTCCCTCAGTGGTTTTAGTAATCCACAGCAAGGATTCAATTCTATTGTACCGATAAAATCTTCTGTGAGTCCGTTAAGCAAAGTTACAGGGGTTATTGTTGGGTTGTTTATTATAAATACGATACTTTTGTCAGGACTATACTCAAAAGATATACACAAAAAGTCTATAGCAGAAAAGATTGAAGTGGAGAAAAAACAAGAAGATTCTGTTCCGTTTGAAAATTAATGAAAGAGAAAACTGCTACTAAGTTCATTTTTGTAACTGGTGGAGTAGTTTCATCTCTTGGCAAGGGTTTAGTTGCTTCGAGTGTTGGTACGTTACTGCAGGCTCATGGCTTTAATATTCACATTAGAAAACTTGATCCATACTTAAATATTGACCCTGGAACAATGAATCCTGTTCAACATGGAGAAGTATTTGTCACAAGTGATGGTGCTGAAACAGACCTGGATTTAGGGCATTATGAGCGTTTTACTGGTATTAAAACTACTAAGTGTGACAATATAACAACAGGCAAAGTATATTACGAATTACTAACAAGAGAAAGGCGTGGTGATTATCTGGGCAAAACTGTGCAAGTTATTCCACATGTGACAGATTTGATTAAGTCTTTCATAATGAGCGGCACAGAAGAATTAGATTTTTTAATATGTGAAATAGGTGGAACGGTAGGTGATATAGAAAGTCAACCTTTTCTGGAAGCTATACGTCAGATCAGTTATCAGTTAGGAAAACAAAGAGTTATTTTAGTACACTTAACTTTAGTGCCTTATCTTACTGTAGCACAGGAATTGAAGACAAAACCTACTCAGCATTCTGTGCGTGAGTTGAATTTTGCAGGATTGCGTCCAGATATTATATTATGCCGTAGTGAAAGAAAAATTTCTCAAGATCAAAAGGAGAAGATAGCTAACCTTTGTAATGTTCCCTTACCAAATGTTATTCCTGCGCTTGATGTAAGCCATATATATGAGTTACCGATATTATACAGTCAACACGGGCTTGACGCTCAGATTTTAGAGCATTTTAACTTGAGTAAACCAAAGCCATGTTTAACTTCATGGCAAGAAATGGTAAATATTGTCCACAATCCAAAACAGAAAGTCACAGTATCTATAGTTGGAAAATATACGGAATTTGCAGATGCGTATAAATCGTTAGTGGAAGCATTACACCACGGGGCGATTAGTAATAAAGTGGAAGTTAATGTAAATTGGGTTAATTCTAGAATATTAGATAAAAAATCCTTGGAAGAGCAGTTGAAAAATTCTCATGCAATTCTTGTGCCTGGAGGATTTGGCGATCATGGAATAGAAGGCAAGATTTTAGCAATAAGTTACGCACGTATAAATGGTATACCATTCCTTGGTATATGCCTTGGTATGCAGCTTGCGGTTATTGAGTTTGCTCGTAATGTTGTAAAGCTTGAAGACGTACACTCTGAAGAATTCTGCGTCTGTAAAAATCCTATCATTAAGTTGATCAATAACCAAAGTGTTAATCTTGGTGGAACTATGAGACTGGGAGAATACATGTGTAATGTGAATCCAGATTCTAAGGTTGCAAGTATATATGGCGACGCTACTATTTCAGAAAGACATAGGCACAGATATATTATCAATTTGGATTACAGGGATAGTTTAGAGAAAAAAGGATTAATGTGTAGTAGCATTTCAGAAGATGGGATGTGTGTGGAAACGATAGAATTAAAGGATCATCCATGGTTTATCGGTGTGCAATTTCATCCAGAATTTCAATCACAACCCTTTTCTCCTCATCCTCTCTTTATATCATTTATCAACGCAGCAGTTGAAAAAAAACAAAAATCTTGCTAAAATTTTAATTTAAGGGGCGGTTAATAGGAGATATATGTTAGCAACAGAGATAGAGCAATATGTGAAGGCTGGCCGTAAACCATTTGAGGTAATGGCATGCCTTTCTCAGCAAGAACTGATTTCAACAGTAGTTAAAAATTGTTTTCACTCCTCTACTCCTAAGAATATTTTACCACAAACAAATCTTGCAGGAAATTTGAGGATAAATGGGGTCAAAAGAAAATACGAAGAATCTGTACAAGATGGTGCATGTTTTTCTGCTAAGAAATGTAGACGTGAAGATAATTCATTATTAAAAGAGGCATTAGATGCAATTCCATTTAGTGAGGAAGATAGTGAAATTATAGAGATAGCACTTGAAATGGAAGAAGAAGAAAATAAACAATTTTTAGAAGGTATACTTGATATAGAAGATGAGTATGGAGTGCAGGGAACAAGGTTTAGCTCAATAGATGATATTGTTAAGTACTTAAAAAAAGGAAATGTTACTGGAGCAAGTTACCAACTAAGAGCAAGGCGTGATAATAGTGACTGTAAGAAGTGTATCGGCTGCAGTAGATGAAAAAGTTTATACCTTAAACCGCCAAAACTTTTCTTTGCCTTTACTAATGCCTATCCTTGGGGTGCACACGTAATTAAGGTGTAAATTGGACTCATAAACACAGAATTCATGGTTTAAGGTTAAGTCTTGCTTGTTGTGTTCTTTTGTGATGTTTAACCTTTTGCATAGTATTCCTGGCCCGCCTAAATTATCTTCAAATGGACTGGTGAGTTTCAACCCGCGTACCAGCACTGCTGCAGGAAAGCCTTCTCCCTCTGTGACAATGTTTAAACAGTAATACATACCATATATAAAATATACATATGAAAACCCAGGCATACCAAACATCACTGAAGTGCGTTCAGTATACCCTTTAGCCGCATGACAAGCTGGATCATCTTTGCCTACATAAGCTTCAACCTCAGTTATTATGCCACTAAAGCGAGAGAATTTCAGAATTTTTCCTATTAAATCTCCCGCCACTACCAAAGTTGAACGCTCATAAAAACTCTTCGGCAGTATTTTTAGTGACATACAAATCAATAAAAAACTATTTAGATAGCCCAAGCCTTTTCTGTATAGATTTTTTAAGTGATGTTATATATAAAGCTTCAACATTTGTGTAAGGTGGTGGTGTTTCAGAATTTTCTGATTGTGGTTGCCATGCTTCTGCTCCTATATACAAATCATCTGCATATCCAACCAACCCCACAGAGCTACTCTCATCATGGAGGTTTGTATTTGAATCATCAACATTTATGTCAGGTAATTCATTTTCCGATTGTGATGGCTGTGCTTCTCTCGATTCAGGGTTATGCGAATCATCAGAGCTACTCTTATCATGGGGGTCAATTTTTGGTTTGCATTCTTCTGTGCTAGGTGTTAAAGGTGGTGCTGTTTCAAAATTTTCTGGTTGTGGTTGCTGTACTTCTCTCGATTCAGGGTTATGCGAATCATCAGAGCTACTCTTATCATGGGGGTCAATTTTTGGTTGTTTGCATTCTTCTATGCTAGGTGTTAAAGGTGGTTCTGTTTCAGAATTTTCTGGTTGTGGTTGCTGTACTTCTCTCGATTCAGGGTTATGCGAATCATCAGAGCTACTCTTATCATGGGGGTCAATTTTTGGTTGTTTGCATTCTTCTATGCTAGGTGTTAAAGGTGGTTCTGTTTCAGAATTTTCTGGTTGTGGTTGCTGTACTTCTCTCGATTCAGGGTTATGCGAATCATCAGAGCTACTCTTATCATGGGGGTCAATTTTTGGTTGTTTGCATTCTTCTATGCTAGGTGTTAAAGGTGGTTCTGTTTCAGAATTTTCTAGTTGTGATTGCTGTGCTGCTATCAATTTAGCACCTACAACTTCATACAAACTCTTTGCTTCACCTTTCTTGCCTATCTTTACGTTGTCCTGTTTTAGGTCTTCTGCAGAACCATTATATTCAACCAACTCTACAGAACCATCCTCATAGAGGTTAATTTTTAAGTTGCATTCTCTTTCTTCAATATACCACTTCAGAGTTATTTGATACGATCCCTCTATTACTTCATACACTCTAGCACCATTATCACCAATACTGCCGCATATACCTCTCCTTTCATCTTGACCAGGTAACAATAAAGTAACTGCTTTTATATTATTCTTCTTAGCAAACTCAGAATTTAGAAACTCACTCATATTAATTGTTTGTGCTTCGTCCAGGGTAACCATAGCAGTCAACATATTTTTCACTGAACCTTCGTCCAACCTCACAAATTGAGGAGGGGTATTATTTTTTATATACTTATCATTTTTTATATACTCAATAATTTTCTTTTTAGCTTCCTCAGCTAGGTCTTTTAAATGCTTATCGTAAGGTTTATAGTCACTAAACCTTACTTTGTTGATTATGTAATTGACAGAATTATCGTTTATGTGATTAATAAAAGGCTTAAAAAAATGTTTAATTTGAGCGAATAGCCCACGAGCTTTTTCAGCCTCTATAGGCCCTTTAGCCTCTGTAGCCTTTTTAGACTCTATGACAGTAACAATTTCAGTATTTTGATTTTGAGTATTTGTAGTCATATAACCCCCTAACATAACCTATGAATGCTAATGTACTCATGTAAATAAATTAGTCAAGGATAATTTTCAATAATTTTTTAATATTTGAGATTTATGTACTCTTTTGCCTGATCAGTTAACACTCTTCCTCTTGGTGTACGCTTTACAAAACTGATTTTAATTAAGTAAGGTTCTACCGTTTCTTCGATATTTCCCACATCTTCTGATAGTGCAATTGATATGGTTTCAATCCCTACCGGACCTGAAGTGTTAAATAAAAATTTTAAATAGTCCATATCCAGTTTGTTCAGCCCCATTTTGTCTATTCCAAGTTTGAGTAGTGCAGAATCAGCAATTTCATGAGTGACTCTCCGCTCACTTTCCATCTCAACGAAATCTCTTATTCTTCTGAGTAGCCTCAGAGCAATTCTTGGAGTGCCGCGTGCACGGCAAGCAATTTCTTGTGCAGCACTCTCTTCAATTTCAATGGAGAGAATTTTTGCACCCCTCTTGATAACCTCTACTAGTTCTGCAAATGAATAAAACTCAAGATGGAGAGGAATTCCAAAACGATCTCTCAATGGTGCGGAAAGTAAGCCAAGGCGAGTTGTTGCTCCCACCAGCGTAAATGGCGGTAAATCAATCCTTAGAGTGCGTGTTGCCGGGCCTTCACCTACCAATATATCTAAACAAAAATCCTCCATTGCAGTATATAACACTTCCTCAATACTGCGATTTAGCCTGTGAATTTCGTCAATAAACAAAACATCTTTTGCATTAAGAGTAGTAAGAACAGCAGCTAAATCTCCAGCTTTATTAAGAAGTGGACCGGAAGTTGCACGAAAACTAACTCTCAGCTCTTTAGACACAATATGGGCCAAAGTTGTCTTACCAAGACCAGGAGGACCGCAGAGTAAAACGTGATCAAGAGCTTCAGTTCTTGTTTGCGCAGCATTTATGAAAACTTTAAGATTTTGTATTAAATCTCTTTGCCCAATGAAATCATCAAGTTGTTCTGGTCTGATGTTAATGCCACGTGCATCTTCTTCGTATTCTTTATTACACAATATTGATTTCATAGTGTTGATAGATCCTTCAATGCCATACGTACTATATCTTTAGTTTCCAAATCTGGCGATTCATCTTGTATTTTTTTTATGGTATCATAAGCTTTCATTTTTTCATAGCCAAGGTTGACTAAAGCTGAAACAGCGTCTTCTTGAATGGGAGAAATGTTTACTTCTGGTTTATCCACTTTCCCACATAGCTCGGTGATAATGCGGTTGATAAGCTTTGGACCTAATCCACTTATCTTGAGTAATATTTTATCTCCATGTGCCACTGCTAAAAAGAATTGTTCTGGAGTTAATTTACTCAAAATTGACATTGCAGTTTTATAACTTACACCATTTACTTTAACAAGTAAGCGTAGGCACTTCTGCTCTTCCTTGCTTATAAATCCGTATAGCTGAGTGGAATTATCTCTACTGTTTATGTAAGTCTCGATAAGAAACTTAACCTTATTTCCAACAGTACAAATACCTAAAGTTTTAGCTGAAAGGTATACAATGTAGCCCACACCATTGACATTCAATATCACATAATCACTATGGACTTCATCTATTATTCCGCTTAAATTTCCTATCATTAACGGTTATTGGTACAAAAGAAGATTCTACATTATTAGAGCTTTATTTTCAATCGTACTTTAAATCTATTACATTCTTAACGAATTACAGCCCCAGGTATCGGTACCATTATTAATATTATTAATAATACTATTTATGTGCTCCTTCTTCTCGTTATTAAGTTTCACTATTACATGTTCAAGATCATCCATTGTAACAGTTAGTTGCTCTACTTCCGGATATTTTTTCTCCTTTAACCATGTTTGTTCTACGATCTCTACAAACCGGCTTGCAGCATGCTTTTTTGCTTCATTAACCAAATAATTTAAATCTGCTCCTGAATATCCATTAGTTTTTCTTGCAATCTCTTTAAAATTTAAATGTGATTTCTTGAGTATGTCCTTCATGTATAATCTTAGTATCTTTTCGCGTGAACCCAAGTCTGGCAAAGGAATGCAGATTTTTTTATCAAAACGACCTGGCCTAACTAATGCTTCATCTAAAACTTCCAGTCGATTAGTTGCGGCGATTAATATTATTCCATGTTTTCCAATTTCATTAACTTCAGTCAATAACTGATTTAAAGTTTTATTATGGTCTTGGGTAGCAGAACCATTGGAAGAACCTCTTTCTGCACCAATAGAGTCTATTTCATCTATAAAAAGAACGCAGGGAGCTTTTTTCCTTGTTTGTGCAAACAAATCTTTTACGTTGTTTGCACTTTGACCAGCAAATCTTGCAACAAATTCAGAAGCTGAAATACTAAAAAATTCAAGACCTGCTTCACCTGCAATTGCGCGAGCCAGAAGTGTTTTACCAGTTCCAGGAGGACCGTAGAAAAGATACCCTGTCGATGGTTGACAGTCCAGTAATTCAATAGCCATTTTGTAATCTTCTGATATGTGGTTACAAACCTCTTGTAACTCAGCTTTTACCTCGTCTGAAATGATGACATCCTTCAATTTTACTGTGCTCATTTTATAACGTGATAATGGATCTTCTTGCTTATTTTGTGTTTTGTCTTTTAATCCTAATAAATAGACTGCAATTATAACTGGAATAGCTATACATATTGCTATTATTTCTATAGCTGGTATGTGATACTGTAAAGCAACATACATGGCATATTCTACCCCAAAAAGGCATGCATGTATTAAATAAAGTCCATAAATAACAATAAAGGTGATGGCTAGAATCACCGATAAAGCTATTAAAGTGACCAATGAAATAGATAAAAATATTAGAAATAACTTAGAAAACTTTGAATTCCTCATTGCCTGTCCACACTCAACGTGCCAAGCTTATCAAATTTTCTTTTATTGTGCAATTAACAATGTATTGTAATTCTGCATTTGTTTTAGTATATGGGTAAGCAAATATTTCCTTGCCTTTTTGCACTACGGGCAGGGAATAAAAAACTTCAGGATAGCAATCATAGCTCTTAAAAAAATCAGGAATTTTTTTTAATGGAGCAATAATCAC
>JAUEMM010000001.1 GCA_030441635.1 Wolbachia endosymbiont of Tyrophagus putrescentiae | reverse complement strand
TATCTTAACTATGAAAAGTAATTTTTTATCTAATATTTTACAAGTTTTGTGCTATTATAAATATAGATTTCAATACTTAAATAAAATGACAGATATAGATGTAAAAAAACAAATAACAGGGTTTTTCATATATTTTATTGGTTTCGCAGGTAGCGGTAAGCTTTCTACAGCAGTAGAGTTATCTCATGTGATAAACGCATTAATTGTAAGTAGTACATTTCCCCACAATTCTCAAATCCATGATTTATATGATAGTGCTATTTTTAAATATGACCAGACTCCTAAAGAAGTCAGAGATAGAATGTATAATATTACACAAATTATTCTAAAGGTAATAGAAAGTGATCCAATACATTCGAGAAATTACATATTTTTTGATGAGCTGATAAAAGACAACGAATATGATACAAAAACGTACAATTCAGTAGTAAACCTTAGTATAAAAATGAATACGAAGCTTCTGCCTGTAGTACTAAGGTGCGACTTGCCTACACTACAAAAGCGTATTGAACTTAAAAGTCAAAGAGATAATAAAAGAGTTGTTGATGCAAGCAACATTGTAGAGATATCTAGGAACAAGGAATTGTTCGTTCCACCTAACGCTATAGAAATAGAAAACTCAAACCTTAGTATAAAGGAAGTTACTCAAAAAATAATAGATAAAATATATCAACTTCTCTAATAAAGTATTACAGTTTATACGCGGAAAACTAGAAACACATGCTTCCTACTTTAAATGTACTAAAAACACCCTCTTTATAATCCTTTAGCGTCTTCTCTCATTTCAGCTAGTTGTAATTGATCCAACTCTTTTGATGGTCGTGGCCACTCTACAGTTTCACAGAATATTTCACAATCGTTATCTAACTTTTCTTTTGATGGTCGCCACTCCACAGCTTCACGCAATATTTCACAATCGTCACCCCGTTTTTTTAAAGCCTCAACTTTAGTTGCTTTTGTTTTAGCTATATTCTGTAATAGTTCTGCCGTAATTTTTGGAATAAGTTCTCTAGCATTTGCTACAAGAGTGTTTAATGCTTTCTTATCTTGGCACGTCAAACCAATTTTATTACCTTTTTCTGCAAGAATAGAAGCCCAAAAAATTATATCATCAGTTCTACTATCATGACACCTAAATTGCTCAAAAAATGAGCAATCAAACCTATTTTCATGTACAGAAAAAAAATAATTTTCCCCATATAATTGATAGTATAAATCGTACATCCAAAACACTAAAGTATGATAACTCACTATTTCAGATGGATAATCTTCATCAGGCTTAAAACCGTATTTCAAATGAAGCTTCTCCATAAATTCTAAAAAACATTCGTTGCTTTTTTTGTCTTCTTTTCTCGTGCAAACAAGCGTATCTATATCGCTTTTGTCTTTCTCAAATGTACCTTTTGCCACACTGCCAAATATAAAAGCAAACAAAACTCCTTTTCCAAATATTCCCTTTACTCCATCGATAAATTCAGTTGATACGTTATGCCTTACGACCCGTTGATCAGTCACCATACTTCTTTTACTAAGAACTAAATCACGAAGCACTTTTCTCTCCACGAAAAGCTTATGCATTATTTCGGGTACCAAAATAGGAATAGCAATACTACTCAACTTTCCTTTTATATCTTTATGTATTATAGAAGATGCACCTCTACTATAACCACCATATGGAGTAAAGCCATTATCTATTCCTTCATCATGTACAATTTTGTTATGCAAGATTATACCTACATTTTTAGATAGAATATACCCACTTATCCGATCTGCAAAAACAGATACATACATTTTATTTTGCACATATCTTCCATCTTGATCTTCAAAATAAAGCTTTAATTGGTTATTATTGTCGTATGTATAAATAAATAAAATAGGACCAAATATTTCTTTATAGTTAAGATCATCGGATGTGATATCCGATTGAATAATTGTCGGATAAACAATTTTATTTTCTTTATCTACTTTCCCACCTAAAATTATTTTTAGTTTATTATTATCGATTATCGCCTGTAGCCTATCTAATTCTTCTTCTCTGAGTATTTTACCTACTATTACATCCTCACCACGATGATTTCCTACCTTCAACTTAGAAACTTTTTCTTTGAGTTGTGCAACAAATTTACCTCTAATTTTTTTATGTACAAAAATCGCATCAGGCCCTGCACAATCTTGACCAGCATTAAAGAACTTTGTATACGTTACGCCCTCCACTGCTTTATAAATATCAGCGCTTTCAGTAATAATAATAGGATTATGACCCGACCCGTTATTAATCATAAACGCACCAGGCTTAATGTATTTTTTTACCTTATCCTTCGTTTCATTACGTCCTGTAAAGATAACCAAATTTGATTGTGCAACGTGATCTAGCAAGAAATTATCTCTATTACCTGAAAAGAGAGATACATTAGGGCAAATATTACCTAGCTCTAATATTCTAAACAAACCCTCTATTGAAGCTGCACCTACTAATACACTACTTGTACGCACAACTACACTCTTTGAAATAAAACTTGGTATTATTGCAAACAGCAACAAAGAATAGAGTGGCAAGTTAGATGGTAAAAAGACAGAAACTTTAATACCTGTATGTGCTCCTAAATATTTTTGAAGTTTGTTTATATTTTTCAGTGTGTATACACAACGGTCAATTTCGTACTGTGTAACACTGACAGGTTGATATTCGACAAGCAGATTTTTAATCTCTTTCGAATTTTTTTCCAGGATTTCTATTAACTTCCTAAACTCCAGCTCCATTTAATTTATTAAACTCTAGCCCTATTATTTATAAATATATTCACTATGATTGTATATAACTTTTTCCTTGTTTTAAAGTGTATAACCATTAAAATTAATCTAGTTTATAGGCTCAAAATGTTATGAGTAATTGTATTATTTACCTCATAGGTTTTTCAGGTAGTGGTAAATTTACCATAGCAAAGGAGTTGTGCAAAGCCATCTACGCAGTACAAGTAAGTAATACTGTGTTCAATGACCTGATATTTAATTTTGTAAACTTACAAAACTCCATAGTTCCAGATGACGTATGGGAGCAAATTTTCGAAGTAAGAAAAAATGTAGTCCGGGTACTAGAAAAATATTACATCAAATCAAAGCACTATATCTTTACAAATGAACTACTAGAAGGTGATACGTATGATCAAAGAGTATATAACCTGGCAGTGAATTTAAGTAAAAAAATAAACACACAAATTTTTCCTGTAGTTTTACACTGTAGTCACGATGAGCTAATAAAACGCATCAAACTAAAAAGTGCAAGAAACAAGAATAGAAACCTTGTTACTGATCCAAATTTTACTATAAAAAGAATACAGGAGAAAAAGCTACTGATACCTAAAGATGCTTTTGAGATTGATAACTCAACTTTAAGTGTAAAAGAAACTGTAAGTAAAATTATCGAAGAGGTGAAAAACAGAAAGCTCACTGTAGCTTTCATAGATAAGGCATAATATTTATTTCAAAATCAAGTTACAACTCTATTTCTACCATTGTTTTTTGCTCTGTATAAGCATCTATCAGCACGTTCTATAAATAAGTTAACATCTTCAAGATCAAAACTTTGCACTTCTGCAACCCCAATACTAACAGTTTTATTCACCACATTACCTAACAGCATAAAAGGTTTTTCAATAACAGAACGTATTCTTTCTGCAATAGCACATGCATCTGACACACTTGTGTCCGGCATAACAACAACAAATTCTTCGCCACCAAATCTAGCTAGCAAATCTGTTATTCTAATGTTTTCAGAAATCCTTTTTTGTATCTGCTTTAAAAGCTCATCTCCAACAGTGTGACCAAAGTTATCATTCACCATCTTAAAATAATCTATGTCCAGCATTAATAAAGATAAGCTCCTACTCTTTGCTATAGAGTCTTCAACAATATTCTTTAAATGTTTATCAAAATACCTTCTATTATAGCAGCCAGTTAGTGGATCCTTTATGGACATCTCCGCATTGTAAGATAGATTCATCCTTAAAGCATCTTGATATCTCTTACGTTTTACCTGAGAATTCACTCTAGCTATTAATTCATTTTCATCTAATGGCACCACTAAATAATCATTCACTCCTATTTCCAATGCCTTTATTAGTTTATTTTTGTTATGTCCCTCATCAGATAAAATCAAAATAGGTGTATAACGTGTCTCCGGTTTACTACGCAGCTCTGAACACAAACGTAAACCATCAATTTCATTGAATTGTATATTAGAAATAATAAGATCATAATCACCTTTAATACTCGATGCATTGATTGGATTGCTTAATACTTCTACCAAACGGAAACATTGCTTCGACAAAATTTCACATATTCGTTTCGCTTGTGACATATCCTCATCGATTACCAATATACGACCGTAATAGGTTTCATTTGCGTATTCTATTAAGCTCCTATCCATTATCCCGTTCATTTCTGCATTAGTCTTATCCCTTAAACACAGCTCATCAATTACAAACTTCAAACGAGTTAGTGATTTGATCCTTGCAGATAATGCAGTCTCATCTATTGGTTTTGTTAAAAAATCATCTGCACCTGCATTTATGCCCTTTACTCTATCCTCTGTGTCATGTAATGCAGTTACCATCACCACTGGTATATGCGTTGTCATTGGATTATCTTTCATTTCTTTACACACCATAAAACCATCTATACCAGGCATCATTACATCAAGTAATACAATGTCTGGTTGTTGTTCAACCACTAAATTTAGCGCCTCTTGACCCCCACAAGCAGTAATCACTGTATAATACTCAGCAGTGAGTTTAGCTTTTAACAGTTTAACATTAGATAGAACATCATCTACTACTAGAACCTTTGCTGTCATTATCTTGATCAGATACACTATCTATATTATAAGTAGGATAAAGCTTGCCGTCCTTACCAGTTATATATTTCACTTCTTCCGTGCTATATAAATCCTCAATTCCAGCATCTTTTAACAATTTTTTTGTTTTAAACTTTATACTAATAATATACCTATATACCACCCTAATAAAACTAATAAATATAGGCATTTTTTCTTTATCAATAACGATTAAACCCACTAGTGCCACAACTAAAATTTCTGAAAAACCTATGTTAAACATTATCACGATATAGCAGAGACCTTACTCTTCTGATTATAGATATTAATCTACTCAAATCAAGTTTAGCAGTAATCATTTCACTTAAAAAACTATTATAATACTCTAGCTGCTCTTTATGAGCATGATTCCATACCTTAACACAGTTGGAAGATTCTATCACCTTAATAGTAAGATTGTAGTGATAGTCGCTTAAATCATCTAATGCATCACTAATTACACTACGATCCCAATATGAAGAGTGGCTCTTAACTTGCAAAGCAGTTTTCCTTATAAGATCAAACTTAAGCAATGATTTTAACTCAAAATATATTTTGGCAACATCAAGCACAGGTAAAGACGTTTGTTTAGCAATTAACACAACATCCAGTGCATAAGCAAGAACATTAAGATTAGCCAATTTTTCAACTAGATCTTTATCTATGTGTAATTTTAATAGATCATGATTGTAAGCTTTCAATAAACGTTTATCCAAAACATTAGCTAAGTTTTGAGTCAAAACTTCAATGCCATCGCGAAACTTTAAAATTCCTGTCAGTTCACTCAAACCAAATTTACTAAAATTTCTTACTAACCAAAATGAAACCCTACCAACAAACTTCTGTATATTTCTTACTACCTCTAAGTACAAATTAACCTCAACCACTCCATCTAATTTATCCACTTCTTCCCAAAGCGCATTCAAATTATATAGTTGGCTCACAATAATATACACATTAGCTGCTTCATGTATTTTAATTCCCGTGCTTTCAGCCAAATTATTAATAAACACACACCCCATTCTATTTACAATTTCATTAGTAACGCAGGTAGAAACAATCTCTCTACGTAGCTGATGCTTCAGCACATAATCCCCAAACTCATCCACTATCTTTTGAGGAAAATAACTCAATAAATAGTCACTAAAGAGAAAATCTTTTTCAGGTAAGTCAGAATTTATAATTTCGTTCTTTATGTATGTTCTAACATAAGACATTAACACAGAAAGTTGTGGAGCATTCAACCCTAATGATATCTTTGCTATTTCTTCATCAGTTGGAAGAAATTCTACACTTCGATTTAAAAGTCCAGACTTCTCAAGAACTACCAGCAATCTGTGGTGCTGCTCAAACCTATCTTTTGCTTGCATTTCCTCAAGAAGTAACGCTTTTGTTTCGATTTTATTATGATCATTTAGAACTTTAAACGCCACTTCATCAACCATGCTGCCTAATATTTTATTTCTTTCCTCTAAAGAAATACCCTTTTCTTTCACAGCGGTGACAAGTGCAATCTTTATATTCACTTCTAAATCAGAACAGGCAACTCCAGCCGAATTATCAACGAAATCCGCATTAATATACCCACCATTATTGGTATATTCTATCCTGCTAAGCTGCGTACATCCCAAGTTACCACCTTCTATAAACATAGAGGCTCTGATATCCTTACCATTTACTCTCAGAGCATCATTAACTTTATCACCAACAACACCATGGCTCTCATTTGCTGCTTTGACGAATGTGCCTATTCCACCATTCCATATAAAGTCTACTTTCGCCTTCAGTAAATACCTAATTAAATCACTTGGAGATAACGTATCTTCTTTGATACTAAAACACTTCTTCATTTCTTGAGAGATGTTAATATACTTACTATTACGCTCAAAAATCCCCCCACCCTGAGAGATTATTTCTTTGTTGTAATCCATCCAACTTGAAAACGGTAATTCAAAAAGGCGTTTACGCTCTGCAAAACTTTTTTCTGGATCAGGATTAGGATCAACAAAAATGTGAACATGGTTAAATGCACCAACCAAATGAATTTTGTTTGAAAGTAACATTCCGTTGCCAAATAAGTCACCTGACATATCTCCAATTCCTACTACAGTGACATCTTGATAAATATCTTTGTGCATTTTCCAAAAGTGCCTCTGCGCTGCAATCCAGGCACCCCTTGCTGTTATACCCATTTTTTTATGGTCATATCCGGCTGATCCGCCTGATGCAAACGCATCTCCAAGCCAAAAATTATACTCAGCAGCTATTTCGTTAGCATAATCAGAAAAAGTAGCAGTTCCTTTATCTGCAGCAACTACCAGATATGGATCATCTTCATCATATCTGATTACATTCTTTGGTGGGATTATTTTACCATCCACTACGTTATCAGTAATATCAAGCATACCTTTGACGAAATTTCTATAACACTCAACACCTTTCTCCCTCAAAGTCTTTGTATCCTTATAGGCCTGCTTTATTACAAATCCACCTTTTGCCCCAACTGGAACAATAACTGCGTTCTTAGTCATTTGAGCCTTCATCAAGCCTAAAACTTCCGTACGAAAATCTTCAGTTCTATCTGACCATCTTAATCCACCACGCGCTAATTTCCCCCCTCTTAAGTGGATTCCTTCAAATAGATTTGAATAAACATATAATTCACGATACGGACGAGGTTCAGGTAAATTATCCATCTTACTTGAATCAAACTTTATAGAGAGATAAGGCTTATCATCTTGATAGTAACTGGTCCGAACAATAGCCATAATCAAATTAAATATTGAACGCAAAATATGATCATGTGAGATATTACTAATTTCCTTGAGCAAGTCTTCAATTTTCTCTTTGAAAATATTTGTAGTCTGCACTCTATCGACATCCACATTAGGGTTAAATCTAGCACGAAACAATTGTATCAGGTACTTTACTATTTTTGGATATTCTGAAACTACCTTTTGTATATACTCCTGATTATAACTAAAGGATACTTGTTTAAGATAAGCACTTAAAGTTCTAATCAGTAAAACTTCCTTCCACTTTAAACCAGCTAGAATAATAAGGCTATTAAAGTAATCGTTTTTTATCTCTTTTTTAAATACTTTAGTTAATGTTATCTCAAACTGCTCTTTCAGAGTAATATTGTTCACCAGTTCATCAACCCGTGATAACACAAAATGGTGTATCCATACTCCATCATCAATCTTTATATAATAGCCATTGTGAGAGAGTATCCTAGCTCCTAAGTTTTTAGTAATTCTCAGTATCTTTGACAGATCCAAACCACCATTATTTGGTGTATATACCTTCAGTTGATAGCTCAAGCCGTTGTTAGTAAGTCTTAAATCTACTTCACTAATACCTTTTTTTCGAACAATTTCCAATTTCTTCATATCAGAGTACGCATCGTGAGGCTCGAAGTTCTCTTGGTAACTTATTGGAAAGACATTGCAGTAACGAATAAATATATCCTCAACAGTGCCAAAGGTATTATATAAATTATCTATAAAACGATCTTCCCATTTTTCGGTAATACTTCTTAACTTACTCTCTATTTCACTGCTAGAAGTTTGCAAATTGCCCGCTCTCAAAACAATGTGCAACTTCATCAAATCATATTCATTAATGATATGGTGATTATAAATATTTGCACTTTCAGCGTTAATTTCATCTTTTAGTATATCACGTATCTTAAACATCAGCCTAGCACTAGCATAACGCATAGGAATCAGCACTATGCAACTAGTAAAATCTCCTAGACTCCTCAAAAATAACTTCACTTTTGGTCTAATTGCAAGAGACATAACTGAGATGCAGATTTCAAATAATTCATCTTCACTAGATTGAAATAACTCATCACAAGAGAATACCTGCAGAATAGCTATCAAGGCTTTATTATTGTGCCCTCCTATTACAAACCCTGCTCTTTTTTCTATTACTTTAATTTTGTCCTTAACTACTGGAATTGTTCTAATATCTTGAACTTCAGCAGATGAAGTAAATAATCCAAAAAAACGCTTTTCTTTTACTAATTCTCCTTGATTATCATACTCTTTTATTCCAATACAGTTCATATACGTACGCCGATGCACTATCGAGATTGAATCTGACCTAAGCACATAGGGAGAACCTAAGTTTTCAGAGGAAACTAATACATTTTGATACTCCTCACCAACCTTAAATAAACCAAGATTTTTTTGATCATCGGGAATTAATTTTCCATCCTGATTTACAACACACTCTTGGTAACCTAAAAACACAAAGTTATTATTTTTCAACCAGTCGAAAAAATCACCACGATCTAACTTTTCCAGCATTAATGGCCAATCTTCAACAGAGTAAGTAACAGCTTTTAACGTCTTATGTAGAGACTGTCTCAATACTTCAATAAAACTATCACTGATACTCTTAATGATCACATATATAATTGATTCTTTTTTAGCATCACCTGCTTCTTCTAAAGAACAGATATCATCAATTAGGTTACTCTTTCTCTTGACGTTAATAATACTATTGCTATAATAACATATAGTTAAATTATGCGATTTAATGCTGGTTATGATGGAATCAACCAAGAAAGGCATGTCATTATTGACTATCTTGATTATAGTAAAATTTCCTTCTATCCCTGGTAAATCATTAGTGCTATATATTGCTAATTTACTTTCATCCCTTTCCTTCTGCGAAATAAAATCATAAGCATCTTGAGCAATATGCAGTAGAAACTTATTATTTATCTTCAAATCGCTGTTATAAACAAAGTTATAAAAATACTTAATAAACTCCCTAAGCTTATCATGATCAGCAAGCTCTAGTAACGACTGAACAACTTTACTACTAATATTATAATCTACACACATAATTTAAACAAAGATACACACAAAAAGTTTAAACTTTCTTAACTAAGATTTCATTATCAAGAGTGTATACAATTAATTCATCATTTTCCACTACTTCTCCTGATAAGATTAACTTAGCTAAATTATTTTGAATACATTCCTGTATCACTCTTTTAATAGGTCGTGCACCATATTCAGGGTCATACCCAATTTTTGCTATCAATTCCTTTGCCTCCTGCGATAAATTTATAGTAAGTTTACGCTTAACGAGGGTTTCTTGTAAATAAGAAAATTGCACATCAATAATCTTATAAATATCATCTCTAGTTAAGCTATGGAATATAATAATTTCATCTAATCGATTTAAGAATTCAGGTCTGAATGCAGATTTCACTATTTGCATTACTTCATCTTTAGTAGCTCCTTTAAGCATTATCTCAGCACCAAGATTGGAAGTTAAAATCAATATAGTGTTGCGAAAATCAACCAACTTACCATGGCTATCGGTGAGCCTACCTTCATCCAATATTTGTAACAACAAGTTAAATATATCTGCATGAGCTTTCTCTACCTCATCAAACAAAATAACTTGATATGGTCTCCTTCGCACTGCTTCAGTCAATCTCCCACCTTGCTCATAACCAACATATCCAGGAGGTGCACCAATAAGTTTTGAAACAGAGTGCTTTTCCATGTATTCTGACATATCAAAGCGTAAAAGAGCTAATTTATCATCGAACAAAAATTCAGCAAGAGCCTTTGCAAGCTCTGTTTTACCAACCCCTGTTGGACCCAAGAATAAAAACGAACCATAAGGTTTATTTGTATCCTGCACACCAGAGCGGGAACGCCTAACCGCATTACTCACTGCTTCTATCGCTTCTTTTTGTCCTATCACTCTCTTCCCTATTTCACTTTCCATATTAAGGAGTTTTTCCTTCTCGCTGTGCATCATGCTTTCAACTGGAATACCTGTCCACTTTGAAACAATATTTGCAATATCATTTTCAGTAACTTCTTTCTTTAAGAAATCACTTGATACTCCTTCTTGGCTCTTTAATTCACTCTCAAGAGCAGGAATAATGCCATACATTAACTCCCCTGCTCTACCTAAATTTCCATTGCGCTGAGCAACTTCTAGTTCCTTTCTGGCATTATCCAATTTCTCAGCAGTTTCTTGTATCTTCGCTACCTTATTTTTTTCTATCTGCCATTTGCTGTTTAGGTCAGCGAATTTACTATCTAATCGTTCAATTTCTGCATTTATTTTCTTTAAGCGTTCTTTAGAAGTCTCATCACTTTCTTTTTTCAGAGCTTCTGCCTCAATTTTTAACTGAATGATTTTTCTATCAAGTTCATCAATAACTTCAGGCTTGCTATCCATTTCAATTCTAACTCTACTTGCTGCTTCATCGATCAAATCAATAGCCTTATCAGGCAAAAACCTATCTGTAATATATCTATTAGATAACATTGCAGCAGCGATTATTGCACCATCAGTAATTCTGATACCATGATGCACTTCATACCTTTCTTTCAGTCCTCTTAAAATAGAAATCGTATCAGTTTCCGTTGGTTGAGAGATAAAAATAGGCTGAAAACGCCTCGCAAGTGCTGGATCTTTTTCTATATGTTCTCGGTATTCATCCAGCGTTGTAGCACCTATACAGCGAATCTCTCCTCTTGCAAGTGCAGGTTTTAGTAAATTAGAAGCGTCCATTGCTCCACTTGTTGCTCCTGCTCCAATCAAGGTATGCAATTCATCTATAAACAATATGATTTTCCCTTCTGCTTTTGAGATTTCGTTAATCACCGCTTTTAATCTCTCCTCAAACTCTCCCCTAAACTTAGTACCAGCAATCAAAGCACCCAAGTCTAAAGCTAAAACCTTTGCATCATGCAAACCAAGCGGCACATCATTTGCAACTATCCTATTTGCAAGCCCTTCAACTATTGCCGTTTTTCCTACACCAGGTTCACCTATCAACACCGGATTGTTTTTTGTTCTCCTCAGCGACACCTGCATAGTTCTTCTGATTTCTTCATCGCGGCCAATAACCGGATCAAGTTTACCTTGCATAGCAAGTGCTGTTATATCCTTCGTGTATTTCCTTGCAGCATTCAATCGTTCTTCACTGCTTGGTGAATCAGCTGTACTGCCTTTCCTCATTGCTGCAATTACCGAATTTAATTTTTGTGGCGTAACACTATTCTCTGTTAAAATCTTACCTACAACACTATCTTTTTGCACCGCAAGACTTTGCAATAGCCGTTCAACAGTTACAAAAGAATCCTTATTTCTTTGAGCAACACCAACTGATTCCTCAAAAACCTTTGCCATCTCTCTCGAAAGCTGCAAACCACCGCTACCTGGACCTTCAACTATTGGTAATTTTTTCAATGCACTTTCAACTGCATCAGAGATACCCTGTATATCTCCACCACATGCACTGATTAATTCACTCACTAGCCCTGATTCATCTTCGAGCATCACTTTTAATAAATGCTCCGGCATAAAAATTTGGTGCCCGCTTCCTAACGCTTTTGTTTGAGCGCTTTGAATAAAACTTTTCGCTTTTTCAGTAAATTTATTAAAATCCATAGTTCACACAAGCTGATAACATTAGGTATATAAACACTCATACCTACTTTATCAACAAAAAATCATCCATGGCCTTTTTTACATCTCCAGTACCAAATATTGCAGAGCCCGCAACTAAAATATCTGCACCTGCTTTTATAATTTCAGCCGCATTAGAAAGGTTGACTCCACCATCCACTGAAATTTGGGTATTAAGATTACGTTCTTGTATCATTTTTTTCACAATAGATATCTTATCCAACTGTGAACGAATAAAGTTCTGTCCACCAAAGCCAGGATTGACTGACATAATCAGCACAATGTCCAGTTCATGTAGTATGTACTCCAAAACACTTGGATGAGTTGAAGGTACAATTGAAACCCCAGCTTTAACAGTTTCTTTTGCATTATTTACATTCTTATATGATTTTATCTTCCTTATTAACCTTTCAAGATGTATTTCCGCTTCCGCATGCACAGTGATTATATCAGCACCAGCATTCACAAAATTTTCAATGTGATCCCCTGGAGAGCTAATCATTAGATGCACATCAAAAGGAAGTGCACTATATCTGCGTATTGCTGAGACAACACAAGGACCTATCGTAATGTTGGGAACAAAACTTCCATCCATCACATCTATATGTATATAATCTGCACCCGCATTGCTGACTTCTTCTACCTCTCTCCCCAATTTTGCAAAATTCGCTGATAGTATAGAGGGTGCAATCTTTATACCCATATTTTTAAACTATTCTTCCAAAAATTTTTCTGCATCAAGTGCTGCCATACACCCAGTACCAGCTGCAACCACGGCCTGACGATATATTTTATCCTGCACATCACCTGCTGCAAACACACCTGACCTACTAGTTAAAGTCGTTCCAGATTTTGTAGTAATATAGCCTTGCTCATCCATTTCCACAAAACCTTTAAAAACACCTGTGTTTGGAGCATGACCAATCGCAATAAATACTCCATCAACTTTAATTTCTTGAGCACTTTCTTCTTTAGTTGATTTTATCACAATGCTAGTTACTCTCTTGGGATTTTCTTCTCCTAATATCTCCTCTATTGCGTGATCCCATATTATTTCTATTTTATCGTTTTTAAAGAGCCTATCCTGCATTATTTTCTCCGCCCTTAGCTTATCACGCCTATGTATCAGCATAACTTTTTTCGCAAAGCGAGTTAAGAATATTGCTTCTTCAACAGCCGTATTTCCTCCACCTACGACAGCTACAACTTTGTTTCTAAAAAATGCACCATCACAAGTTGCGCAAGCTGATACACCATAACCTTGAAATTTTTTTTCACTTTCTAAACCAAGCCATCTTGCTTGTGCACCAGAGGCAATAATAATTGCATCTGAGTGGTAATCATTGTAATTGCCGTAAGATTTAAACTTACATCCATCAAGTTGCTTAACGCTTTTTATTTCATCGTCTACTATTTTCGCACCAACCTTCTCTGCATGCAATCTCATCTGCTCCATCAGCTCTGGACCTTGTATCGAAATAAAACCAGGATAATTTTCAACATCCGTTGTAATTGTTAGCTGACCTCCAGGCTGCATACCGGTTACCACAATTGGCTCTAAATTTGCACGTGCTGCATATATAGCAGCAGAGTAACCTGCCGCTCCAGAACCAATAATTAAAACTTTCGTGTGCATTTATAACTCTTCACTATAGGAAGTCAAATAATCAACTACTCCCTCATCGCTTGCTTGCATGGCTTGCTTGCCTTTTTTCCATCCCGCCGGACACACTTCACCATATTCTTCATTATGCTTGATTGCATCAACAATCCTAATAAACTCATCAATATTACGCCCTAGTGGTAGATCATTGATCGACTGATGACGTACGATAAATTTGCTATCTATAATAAAAGTTGCCCTAAGTGCAATCGAATCACTGTGCAACACTCCATAATTTCTTGATATTGACTTTGTTATATCAGACACTAAAGGATAGCTAATTTCTCCAATTCCACCTTCACTAACCGGAATTCTACGCCAGTGGTGATGTGAAAATTTAGAGTCTACACTTACCCCTACCACCTCAACATTACGCTTTGAAAAATCATTCACTTTATTACTAAATGATATTAATTCAGTTGGACAAACAAATGTAAAATCAAGTGGATAAAAGAAAAGAACTGCATATTTATTTTTAATAAACTCGCTTAAGCAGAAATTATCAACAATTTCTCCATTAGAAAGAACAGCAGGAGCTGTAAAATCAATAGCAGATTTTGTTACAAGATTCATAAATAACCTACTAACTCTTAATACTATAAATTTTACACCTTGATCAAGCAGTATGCAAGTTCTCTTTACTCGCTTGATTGATATAGTAAAACAAAGTTTTCTTGATGGATTCAAAGTCCTGCAAGGTATTTCCCTCACATCTTGCGGTTAGGCAATTTTGCGTATTTGATGCTCTAATTAACCACCACCCGCTATTATCATCTGCAACCACTTTTACGCCATCGAGATCTGAAAAAGCAACATTTTGCTTGCTCAGCATTTTTTTTATCGATTCAATTATCTGAAATTTTTTCTCTTCTTGAACCGTTACCTTTATCTCATGCGTGATGTACAACTCAGGCAAATCTTCAATGATTTCAGAGAGATTTTGTTCTTTTTTGAGTAGAATATCAATTGCTCTCATCGCTGAATATAATCCATCATCAAATCCCAACTCAGAGAAAAAGAAATGCCCACTTAATTCACCCGCAAATTTTGCATCTTCCGCTATCATTTTCTTTTTTATTAGCGAGTGGCCAGTAGCACAAGTGATTACCTGCCCTCCCAATTTTTTGACGAAATCATGGATTTTCATACTCATCTTCACATTTGCAATGATTTTATCTCCTTGATACTGCTCACGTGCAAAGAGCATGAATAAATGATCATTAGAAACAATATTACCTCTATCATCAATAAAACACACCCTATCACCATCACCATCAAGTGCAATACCTAGATCACACTTGTGTTCTTTCACAGCGCTAATTAACTGAGCAAGATTTTTTTCTTCCATGGGATCAGGAGCATGTAGAGGAAATGTGCCATCTATAGAATCATTTATTACTATATGCGTGTGATTAGGTAAAATTCTTTCAATGTATCGCATAATTCCGCCTGCAGGACTATTACCACAATCCCAGGCGATTTTTAATCTTTTCGTAGAATTTTCTTGTACTGCATTTTTTAAAATATTTATATACCGGTCATATATATTAATATCAACCACATTCCCGATTTTTTGGCTGCCCCTGATAGTACAACTGAGAATCTCTTTTATTTCCTCATCAGAGTAAACTTTTTTACTGCTGAAAAATTTAAAACCATTATATTCACTTGGATTATGAGAAGCAGTGATTATAATGCCAACTTCTGCTTGTGTAATCTGAGTTGCAGTGTAAAGCATCGGTGAAGAACACAACCCAACACGTATAACATTTGCCCCAGATGAAACCAAACCTCTGATCAACTCTTTCTCGATGCTGGGTGAAGTTATGCGACTATCATAACCAACACAGACACTCGCTACACACTGACCAAATTTTCGGCCTATTTCATACCCATCACCAATATGCAAATCTTTACCTACTATGCCCCTAATATCGTATTTTCTTATAATAGAACTATCCATACCGAGGCCTTAAATTTAAAAAGAAAAGGGATAGAAGCCTATCCCTTTTTAGAATATTATTATTACTTTTGTAAAGTTGATTTAACACAATTAACTTGAGTCTCAGTAAGTGCTGATAAAACAGCATTAATATCATCTTTAATATCATCTTTAATATCACCTTTAATATCATCTTTCAGTACAATATCATCACCATTAAGCTTAAATGCCCCATTTATAACATCTTCAAGCTCAGTAATCTTTGCTCCTTGTTGATCAATCTCTTCTCTTTGACTCAAACATTTCCACACAAGTGCAGTAAACGCTACTGCGACACCTAAAGCTGCCAGACCAAAAACTAATGGATGAGCTGCCATAAATCCAAACGTTGTAGTTAAAGCACTAGTAACAGCAGCAACAGCAACATAAAAAACAGTCGCAACTTTCGCTGCAGCTACACCAACCAAAGCTTTATAAGGCGCACAATAAAAATAAGCAGCTACCAGTGCAATCGCAGCAGCCACACCAAAACCAACTGCACCAGTTGTTTTTTTGTGATTAATTACCCATCCACTAGCTTGAGTATACCCACTTTTTACACTTTCTATCACTGACATAACTAACACTCCTATAAAACAAATACTAAAAATTTATTAATCTTAGTATACAGTAAAAAAATTTGCATGTCAAACATTAACTAATTTTTTAATATTTAATCATCCTATAGCTCAATGCTTCGGCAATGTGTTCCCTCTTCACTGCTTCGCTATTTGCAAGATCAGCTATAGTTCTTGCAACTTTTAACACACGTGTATAGCCTCTATTGGATATATAATTTTCTTTTAATACATATTTTAAAAGTTCTAATCCAGACTGATCAGGTTGAGCAAATTTGTTGAGTGCGTCACCATTTACCTCTGCATTGCACCGCGTATCACAGTTAGCGTAACGTTCAATTTGTATATTTCTTGCCGCTACTACTCGTTTTCTAATAGCTTCAGTTCTCTCCCCTTCTGCAGAGATTTCAGGAGAAAGTATATTAACATTTGGCATTTCAACATATATATCTATTCTATCAAGCAGCGGTCCAGATATTTTGTTCCTATAATCCATTCCACACTTTGGAGCTCTGTTGCATGTTCTGTTCGTATCACCCAAATGTCCACACCTGCACGGATTCATTGCAGCTACCAGTTGGAAATTAGCGGGATAAGTAATATGAGCATTCGCTCTTGCGATGGTCACCTTTCTATCCTCAAGCGGTTGACGCAGAGAATCAAGCACCGATCTTGGAAATTCAGGCAATTCATCGAGAAACAACACACCGTTATGTGCCATAGTAACCTCTCCAGGCTTCGCGTTTCTTCCACCTCCTATCATTGCAGGCATGGAACACGAATGATGAGGCTCACGAAAAGGACGCACCATTTCAAATGTTCCATTTGTGATACTAGAAATTACACTGATATCTATCATCTCTAATTCACTCAAATCAGGAAGAAGCCCCATAAAGCGTTTAGCAAGCATTGATTTACCCGTACCCGGCGGACCAACAAGAAGCATATTATGTCCACCTGCTGCTGCAATTTCAGCCGCTCTTTTTGCAACAATTTGACCTTTTATATCTCTCATATCACAAATTGATCTCTTCTCCCTGGGCAATTGAAAAGCTACCGGCTGAATTGATTGATCACCTTTGAAATGTTTTATAATATCAATTATCTTTTCTACAGCTAAAATCGAGATATCCTTTACCCATGCAGCTTCTGCACCATTCTCCCGCGGGCAAATTACTCCTTTATTTTCTCGCTTTGCATGAATCGCCGCTGGTAATACTCCTGAAACCGGCATCACTCTTCCATCAAGAGCAAGCTCACCCATAATGATGTGTGAGTTAGCCTTTTCTACTGATATAACATTCATGACAACAAGTAATCCGATGGCAATAGCTAAGTCATAATGGCTGCCTTCCTTCAGCAAATCTGCAGGAGAAAGATTCACGGTAATTCTCTTTGCAGGTAACAGTAAATTTATTGAATTTAATGCTGCTCTAATGCGCTCTTTAGACTCAGCTACAGTCTTATCGGGCAGTCCAACGATATTAAAAGCCGGTATTCCATTGGCCATGTGAACTTGCACGTTAACATTTACTGTATTAATCCCCTGAAGCGCCACAGTATTTATACTTGCTATCATAATGCATTTATTAAATTTTTAATATAATATACAGAATAAACAATAAAGTAAAGTTAGAGATAGGGACAATTTCTGTTGAATTTATACTCAGCTATAGAATAAGCTATATGTGTATGAATGAAATAAATTATATGGCACTTAGACTTATTCCAGACAATCTCAACATAGAATTCAGCAAGTATAGAAAATTAGCTATATTAACTAGTATAATTCTTATTATCCTTTCAATATTCACTATTACATTGCGGGGAATAAATTTAGGGATAGATTTTACAGGTGGAGTCCTGATAGAAATTTCATCACCAAATGAAAATTCCTCAGCCCTTGATACTTTAAAGGAAAATGGATTTACTGTACAGACCTCAAGATCTGGTAATAATTTAGTCATGTATTTTAAAGATGTAGGCGATGAAAATTCAATTCAGAAAATAAAAAATATCTTAGAAGAGGCGTTGGGCAACTCAATTATCTATCGCAAAGTGGATTATGTTGGACCACAAATAAGTTCAACACAAATCTTCGAAGGAATACTTGCAATACTTATCGCAATTGCTGGAATATTCTGCTACATCTGGATGAGATTTAATTGGCAATATGGTTTAGGTGGCACTGCAGCACTAATTCACGACGTTATTTTAACCACAGGTTTTATTAGTTTAATAGGAATTGAATTTAATATTTCATCCACCGCTGCTTTACTTACTGTTATTGGATATTCAATCAACGACTCCGTGGTTATATACGACCGCATTAGGGAGTACTGCGGTCAAGGCGATCAAACCAGAGAAATAGTAGATAAAAGCATTAACGCCACACTGGCACGCACAATCTTCACGTCTGGTACTACTCTCCTTGCAGCACTTCCATTAGTACTAATTTGCAAGGATACAGTAAGAGATTTCAGTTCGATCATCTTTTTTGGTATTTTAGTGGGCACTTATTCCTCAATATTTATATCTATTCCCATCTTGAATGGAAAAAATAAAGTGTAGGAAACAGATATTTTTTATGTTACATTCAATAGCAAAGGATAAGCTAATAGGAGTAAATGAAGTATGGCACAGCAAACAATTGATGCAGAGTTACGCAATGTAACAGGAACAAAAGTAATGCGCTCGTTAAGACAAAAGGGGTATATTCCTGGAGTTATATATGGAAAAGGACGTGAAAACTTGCATTTAACATTATCAGCTAAAGAGTTCACAAAACAATATAAGTTAGGCTCTCTTTCTGCTCATCTGGTAGAGCTAAATATAGCAGGTAAAAAAGAGTATGCAATTCTGCGTGATACTCAGTGGCATGTAGTAAAAGATACTATAGAGCACGTAGATTTTCAGTTTGCAGATAAAGACAGCGAGATAAAAATAGATATACCTTTATTATTTACAAATGAAGATAAAGCTCCTGGAGTAAAGTTAGGTGGTGTGCTTAATATTCTATACCGCTCTATTACTATAAAATGTGCTCCTGATAAGATACCTCAAGCTATAGAGATTGACCTTTCTGGTAAAATGATCGGCCAATCTATACACATTAATGATATACAATTGCCCAAAGGTGCTAAGCTTGCAGGTCATGAAGAGGAAAACTTTACTATCGTGACAATTTCTTCTACTGGCAGTGACAATGAAGAAGCTCAAGAGAAAACAGAGCAATAGTGTATTTGATAGTTGGGCTTGGTAATCCAGGTAAACAATACGAATTAACCTATCACAACATTGGTTTTATTATTGTTGATGCAATCTGCAAACATTGGGATTTTCAAGCTTTTTCTAAAAAAGCTGATTACCTGGTAGCTTCTGGTTTAATTAATAATAATAAGGTACTGCTACTAAAACCTCAGTCATTCATGAATAACTCAGGCATTCCTGTTTCAAAAGTGCGGAGCTTTTATAAAATTCCATTAGACAATATCTTAGTTATACACGATGATGCTGATTTGCAGCTAGGCAGAGTTAAAATAAAAAAAGGTGGCAGCTCTGCCGGCCATAACGGTCTTAAATCTATAGATAGTTTTATCGGGAACAACTACTGGCGCTTGAGATTTGGAATAGGTAGACCTGAAGATAAAAAAAGCTTATCAGATTATGTGCTATCAAAATTTGTAGATATTGAGTATATAACTCAGTCAGCTATAAAAATAGCAGAAGATATATACTCAATACTAATAGATACAGAAGTTAAGTGAACAGCTCACGAAATACACAATCGATTATATTTATGAACAAAATTTCAAATTGCAGTAGAGCCCCATTCTGTTGTATATATATCAGAACATTGCTATCCTGAATTTTAGGTAATGTTATTAAAAACTCAACTTTAATCCAGCCAAAAACACAAAACCTGAGTTATTATCTCCTACCCCCGATTCTGCAGTGTTAAATCTGACAACATCAAAATAATACGAAGCACCTGTAATTAAAGGATATTCTAGACTTAGAGCATATGAAGATAATTTGTTCGTTCCTAAGTTAGCTATTTCTCTTCTGCTAGTAAAATAAGTTGCACTTATTTTGCGAGTATCAGAATGATATGCGATGCCTGAGTTTATGTAATATGTGTTCACATCACTTTTTTCTTCTGTTCCTGGTTTAATATTTACTTTCCTACCCGATTTTCCACCATTGCCATATGAAAGAACGTAGCTAAGATTGAAATACTTTACATGCATTCCAGCATTCCAGTGCATTAATGGATTGTTACAGTCCACTTTTTCTAAACATTCACTTTCGCTAGTGTAATTTTTTTGAGCGAATTCACCAGTGACGGCAGTGGTAAAGCTTATGCTATCAGATATACTACTTCTATAAGAAAAACCTACACCGACAAGATTGCTGTAATTCAATTCATCTGACTTTCCTGGGACATAACTAAACCCGAATTGAAAGTTATAGATTTCAGGAGAAATGTAATTAATAGTTGCTAACTTACCCAATTTTAATTTCAGTCCGTTATAGCTACTGTAAATACTAGGCTTTATCCAAAAAACCTCATCTTTACTATAGCCAGCGCCATCGGATTTCTTAAAATCTCCACGCAAATTTGCATAGTTCGCCCAACTACCATTTACTCCGCCAGCAGCAGTATAGATTTTTTCAGTGTTGATGAGCATACTTTTACTAACTAAGCTCGTTTCTCCACATTCAATTGAACCTAGTTTTTGATTCTTGATGATAAAATACCTTTCTTCCATGCCTAATTTGTCTATATTTAAACTACTTGAATCTATCAAATCTGATCCGCCTACCTTAATGCCAATACCTATCTGCATATCTTGTTGAATGCGTTGAAGGTAGAGAAGTTTCAGCTTTGAATAACTTGATATTTTATCCCTGGGCTTATCCCTAAAGGAACTTTTATTAAAAGGGTAACCAAACCTCAAATCTATTTGTCCATCAACTTCTGCACAAAATACTTTTTTATCTAAAATAATTTTTGCATCAGCATGGTTGTGAAAAACAAGCAATAGAAAAAGAAAAGCTGTCCAGTAATATTTTGGTTTCATATTATTTTACAAAAAAAATCAAATTTAAGTATAAGCTTAACAAACCCACTATCAAGATCTTGTGTGAAAAAACTTGACTTCAAGAAGCAATTATTGAACACTTGAAATAGCCCGTTAAAGCTATAATTATTAGTTAATTTAATTTTTAATATGATCTCTAATCGTAAAAAACACAAAAACAACAAAATTGGTGGACTTGACATAATACGCACAGCTTTTGAAGTTTCAGAACAGAAAGGTTTGAACTTTGAAATTATAATGAAGGCATTAGAAAGCTCCATAGAGGCAGTAGTTAATCAAAAATACGGTAGTAAGAGCAAAATCATAGTTGATATAGATAGAAATACAGGAGAAGTGTCTGTATATAGAAAACTAGAAGTGGTTGACGATGAATATGATTTAAATTCGAGTGATAATAAATGTACTCTCTCATGTGCTAAATTGATAGGTGGAGGAGATGTAAAAGTTGGTGATATTATTCGTGAGCCACTTCATTTTGATACCGATCTTGCCTCAGCAAGGATTGCTCAGCAGAAAATTGCACAGGTCATAAAAGATGAAGAGTTAAAGAAGCAGTATGAAGAATTTAAGGATAAGGTGGGAGAAATAAGGTACGGTATTGTAAAGCAAATAGGATATACTGATATTACTGTAGATATCAATGGTATTAATGCATTTCTTCTATCACGTAATTTAATTGGTGATGAGCGTTTTCGCGAAGGGGACAAAGTTAAAGCTTACATACAAAGTGTAAAGCGTTCTGATGATGGACACCAGATCATCTTATCTAGAATCCATGAAGGTTTCTTAGAAGGCCTGTTAAAACAAGAGATACCGGAAATAGCTGATGGATTGGTGGTAATCAAGGCTATAGCTCGAGATGCAGGATCAAGATCAAAGGTTGCTGTTTTCTCTCCTGATAAAAACATTGATCCGGTAGGTGCTTGTGTTGGAATTAGAGGAGACAGAATAAAAACTGTAATACACGAATTAAATGGGGAAAAAATTGATGTCATAAATTATTCTTCAGATCTAGGTAAATTTGTCATTAGAGCAGTCACCCCTGCAGAGGTAGCAAAAGTTATTATTGATGAAGATGAGCACTGTGTAGAAGTCATAGTTCCAGAGGATCAGCTGAGTTTAGCTATAGGAAAAAAGGGTCAAAACGTAAGACTAGCTTCAGATCTTGTTGGATGGAAAATCGAAATATTGAGTACTCGACAAGAATCAGAAAGACGGAATAAAGAGTTCAGTGAATGCTCTGCTTTATTTTCTGAGGCCTTAAATTTAGAAGAGATTATGGGTCAGTTGTTAGTAACAGAAGGGTTTTCAAGCGTGGAAGACATAGCTAGCGCCTCAATAAAAGAACTTGCTTCTATAGAAGGTTTTAACGAAGATATTGCAACAGAATTACACGATAGGGCAAACAAACATCTAAAAGAAGAAAACGATAAGAAAATAGCAAAGCTTAAAGATTTAGGTATGAACGAAGAGGTAATTAATTTGCCCTTACCAGTAGATAGTAAATTTGCTCTCTGTAATAATGATATTAAAACTTTAGAAGATATAGCAGATTTGTCGAGTTATGAGTTCTGTGGTATGATCTCCTCTTCTTTTTCTGGGAATCAGAAAATCGATTCAGAGAGTTTAAAAAGTTTGGTAGATTCAATAATAATGGAAGCACGTAAAAAGCTTGGAATAATATAATAAGTTTATGAATAGTGAAGATATCAAAGGCAAAAAATTAACACTTCAAAGCTCAGGCAAGTTCAGGCTGGGCTTGAGTTCCTCAATGGAGCAAAACACTGGAACTACGATAGTAAAGAAAAGAAGAAAAAAATCTCATGATGAGCATGGTGTATTTGATAATACTAATCTCACCGAACAAGAACAGATTTCCCGCATTAATGCTGTTCAGAATGCTGCTATGCTAAAGAACAGAATGGAGGAAGAAGATCAAGAAGAAGAACCCATACCAGAAAAAAACAACGAAATTCAAGAAATTGATACTGAAGATATAGAAGAAGAAAATGATGAACAAGATTCAGAAAATACCTCAGAGGCAGATAGTAAAAAGAAGCTTCCTAAGGCTAGTAAAGATGCGTTTTCTAAACATTCTAAATTAGTAATTGAGCAAGCAATAGATGAAAAAGTCGAGCAATTCTCTACATTCAGGCAGAGAGTCGGTATAAGAAGTAAAAAATCAAAATTTACTAAGGGAAAGAATATATCAAGGGAAGTAATAGTGCCAGACGAAATTACAGTAAGGGAATTATCTATTCGTATGTCGGAAGACGTTAAAAGTGTATTGAGAATGTTAAAAGAGGAAGTGGGTCAGAGTTATAATATAGAGGATTTAATAGATCCAGATATAGCGTGCGAAATTGTGAAAAATTTTAATCACACAGTAAAACGGGTTAGTAATGCTAATAAAGAAAAGGATTTGTTTCTCATAAAGAACAGAGAAAGCTTATCTAAAAAACCTAAATCACCAATTGTAACTTTTATGGGTCATGTTGATCACGGTAAAACTTCATTACTTGATGCATTTCGCGAATCTAACGTTGCAGAGAGAGAAGCAGGTGGTATTACCCAACACATAGGTGCTTATCAAATAACGACAGCAAAGCAACAGAAAATTACATTTATTGACACTCCAGGACATGAAGCATTCACTGCTATGCGTGCATGCGGTGCTAATATTACCAATATAGTTGTGATAGTGGTAGCAGCAGATGATGGTATTATGCAGCAAACAGTTGAAGCCATTAATCATGCAAAAGCAGCAAATGTTTCCATTATAGTTGCTGTTAATAAAATTGATAGGGCCCAACCTGGTGACATAGAAAAAGTTATCAATAGCTTACCTCAGTATGATTTGATTCCTGAAAGCTTAGGTGGTGATGTAATGGTGATTCCAGTGTCAGCAAAAAAGAGGATTAACTTAGATGAACTAGAAGAAGCAATTCTATTAGTTGCTGAATTAATGGATATGAAGACAGTGGAAGATTGCCGTGCATTAGGATGGGTAATAGAATCTAAGGTAGATAAAACAAAGGGGATATCAGCTACATTAATAGTTGAGGAAGGAACATTAAAAATAGGCGATATATTGGTAATGGGCACAATATACGGTAAAGTACGTAATATGGTAAATCACCTTGGTAAAAGAGAGAAATTTGCTCTGCCTTCCACTCCAATAGAAGTTACAGGTCTTAGTGGTGTTCCGAATACTGGAGATAAGTTTGTAGTTGTGGAATCTGAAAAACAAGCTCGCGAAATTGTTGAGTACAGGTTAGAGTTAGCTAAAAGAAAAAAAGAAGAAAGTTTAGATGAGAGTAGCTTAGATATATTTAGCCGTGTAAATGATGAAGTTGAGGAGTTATCTGTAGTTTTAAAATGCGATGTTACGGGCTCAATTGAAGCAATATCAACTTCGATAAGTAGATTAGGCAAAGATCTAGTCAAATTAAATATTCTGCACAAAGCAGTGGGTGGAGTTACAGAGTCAGATGTGTTACTTGCTGAGGCGTCTAATGCAGTAATCTTAGCTTTTAATGTAAAAGTTGATTCAAAGATGAAGGAACTGGCAAAGCAGAAAGGGGTGGAAATTCATACTTATAGTATAATATATGAGCTCATCGACGACATGAAGATGTACCTGACTAAGATGTTAAAGCCTACTACACGGGAAAGTCACATAGGCTCTGCTTCTATAAGACAAGTATTTAGTGTCTCAAAGGCTAATAGTATCATCGGGTGTTATGTAAGCAGTGGAGTAATTAAAAAAGATTCTTTGATTAAGGTGATGCGTGGTAATAAACTGATACATACTGGAAAATTGAAAGCATTACGCAGGTTTAAAGATGATGTTAAAGAGGTAGGTACAAATTTCGAATGTGGAATGTCGATAGAAGGTGAGATTGATATTAAAGCTAATGATGTTATAGAAGCCTATCAAATAGTAGAAGAAGAAAGAGTGCTGTAAAAATATGAAAAAGGAAATTAGACGTTTAAAGATTGCATCAGTATTGCATAGAGCAATATCAAAAATCTTGATGGAGGATAAGGTTTTTGAAAGGAACATATTGGTGTCTAGTGTTGAATTAAGTAAGGATTTGAGTAAAGCAGATGTTTATATTGTTCTATCATCCTTAAATGAAGGTGGTTGTGACATTAATTCTGCTGCACATGAAATAAATAAATCTGCATGGTTAATACGCAAATCTGTTTCACATCACGTTGATTTACGCTTCATACCTGAATTAATTTTTAAACCTGATTTAGCATTCGAGAATTTTATTAATGTAAACAAAATATTAAGCTGCTGATGAATCTAAGTTCTTACTTCTCACTCATGAGGTTACATAGTCTAACAGGCTTTTGGCTTGTGCTATTTCCAAGTTTGAGTGGAATTCTTTTAGCTTCAACTTCTTTGTCGTGGCAAACTCTTTTTTATCTTATCTTATTTACAGCAGGTGCGTTTTTAATGAGGCCTGCCGGGTGCATAATTAACGATATTTTTGATAAAGAAATAGATACTCATGTTGAGCGTACAAAGTTTAGGCCGCTTGCAAGTAAAGTGTTGAGTATAAAACAAGCATTAATTTTGCTTGCACTGTTATTATCTTCTGCTCTCACGGTCTTACTTTTTACAAATAAAACTACGATGATACTGGGAATAATTGCTATGTGTATGGTAGTTATTTATCCTCTACTGAAGCGCTATGTTTGGTGGCCCCAGTTATTTCTTGGACTAACTTTCAATATGGGTTCACTAATGGGTTGGACGGCAATTAAAGGTAAAATTGGCTTGGAGCCAGTGTTTTTTTATGTAGGATGTGTTTTGTGGACGTTGTGTTATGATACGATCTATGCTCACCAGGACAAACAAGATGATGAAAAAATTGGGGTAAAATCAACTGCACTTTATTTTGGCAGCAATACAAAAAACTGGTTGAAAAGGTTCTACATAATATCACTCACAATGTGGCTTTATGCTGGCGTTTTATCGTCATTTAACCATGTCTTTTACATTGCTTTACTTACTGTGGGATTTATATTTTATCGTCAATATAAAAATTTCGATCCTGACGATTCTGCTAAATGTATGCACGTATTTAAAAATAACTCCTATGTTGGACTATTGCTTTTTTTAGGCGTTCTCTTAGATAGAATTATTAGCTCACTTATCTAACACAGAGAGGAGTTTTGAGAAAAATAGCTATTATTTTTTTAGTAATTAGGTAAAATAGATTAGATAATTGCATGAGGATAATTTGAAGAATAAGATAAAAAAAATATTAATTTCAGAAAAGGAGGTGTGGCCAATAATAGAGGGTGGTAAGGGCGTTGCAATCAGTGATGGTAGATCTAGTGGAGCATTTGCAGCAGCAGATGCGGTTGGTACCTTTTCTGGTGTGAATGCTAAATTGGTTGACGATAACGGAGAAGTAGTACCGTTAATATATAAGGGTAAAACAAGACACGAGAGACACAATGAGTTAATTGAGTATAGCATTAAAGCAGGTATCAGTCAGGCAAAGATAGCGCATGATGTATCGCAAGGTCGTGGAAGAATACATATGAATGTGCTATGGGAGATGGGATCGGCAGAGCGTGTGCTTCACGGTATACTGGAAGGAGCAAAGGGGGTAATTCATGGTATTACCTGTGGAGCCGGTATGCCATATAGACTAGGAGAAATTGCAGCTAAGTATCAAGTTTACTATTATCCTATCATTTCATCAGTGCGTGCTTTTAAGGCTCTCTGGAAACGTGCATATCAAAAAGTATCCTCTTTACTTGGTGGAATAGTGTACGAAGATCCATGGCTTGCTGGTGGTCATAATGGGCTAAGTAACGGCGAAGATCCGCAACTACCTCAGCCTCCGCTCGAAAGAGTAATTGATCTTAGGTCTTTTATGAACGAAGTTGGACTGACAGAGACGCCTATTATTATGGCAGGTGGGGTATGGCACTTAAAGGATTGGAAGGATTGGTTTGACAATCCACAAGTAGGATCAATAGCTTTTCAATTCGGTACACGCCCACTTTTAACAGAGGAAAGTCCGATCTCTATGAAGTGGAAGAAGAAGTTGCTAACCTTAGAAAAAGGTGATGTATTTTTAAATAGATTTAGTCCAACAGGATTCTACTCTTCTGCAGTAAAAAACAATTTTATACGTGAGTTACAAGAGAGAAGTTTGCGTCAAATAAAATTTTCAGAAAATCCTAGCGAAGAATTTGGCAGCGAATTTGCGGTTGGTATCAGGAAAAGTAAAATTTACTTTACTCCACAAGATAAAGAATCGGCAGAAAGGTGGATAAAAGCAGGATATACAGAAGTAATGAAAACACCAGACTCAACTGTGATTTTTGTCACAAAAGAAAAGTTCGAGGAAATAAGGCAAGATCAAATAAATTGTATGGGTTGTTTAAGTCATTGTCTATTCAGCAATTGGAAAGATCACGACGATTATACAACAGGAAATAAACCAGATCCACGAAGCTTTTGCATACAAAAAACGTTGCAAAATATAATACATGATGGTGATATTGAAAATGAGCTGATGTTTTCCGGACATAATGTTTATCAATTTAAGCAAGATCCATTCTACAAAGACGGTTACATACCAAAAGTAAAAGAGTTAGTAGATAGGATATTAAGCGGATATTAGAAAAAAATTTTTGTTGATAGATTGATTTCAGTTATAATATGAAGTAATGCACAAATGCTTAAATGGGTCATATTGTTAATGCCTATAATAGGTCTGAACTACCTATCGTTAAAGGAAAAGGAGTATATCTTTTTGACCAGAGTGGTAAAAAATATTTAGATTTTGCTGCAGGCATTGCCACGACCTCTTTAGGGCACTGTCATCCATACATTGTAGAAAAGTTGAAAGAACAACTAAACTCACTATGGCATTGCTCTAATATTTTCACTATACCACAACAAGAGCTACTTGCTGAACGTCTGGGTAATCTCACATTTGCAGATAAAGTTTTCTTTTGCTCTAGTGGACTTGAAGCAACTGAAGCAGCAATAAAACTTATTCGTCGCTATTTTCATGTAAGAGGAGAAAAGAAACGCAATCGCATTATTACAATCGAAGGTGGATTCCATGGTCGTAGTATTGCTGCAATTTCTGCTGGAGGGAATGAAAAAGCAAGAGAAGGTTTTGCTCCCCTACTTCCCGGATTTGACAAAGTACCAAGAAATGATATTCAAGCTTTGAAGGAAAAAATTAGCAACGAAACAGCAGCGGTGTTTTTAGAGCCTATACAAAGTGAAGGCGGAGTATATCCATTGGATATAGAATACCTTAAGCAGGTAAGAGAAATAACAAAAGCACATGGAATTATTTTGTGTTTTGATGAAGTGCAATGTGGTTATGGGCGTACTGGTTCTTTGTTCTACTATCAAAATATAGATATTGAACCCGACATTCTTACCTGTGCTAAAGCAATGGGTAATGGTTTTCCTATTGCTGCATGTCTAGCAAAAAGCTATATAGCAGAAGCTATTATTCCAGGAACACATGGGTCAACTTATGGCGGTAACCCACTAGCTATGACCGTTGGTAACGCAGTGTTAGATGTAATGCTGACAGAAGATTTTTTTAAACACGTCCTAGAAATTAGTGCATATTTAAAAGAAAAGCTGTTATATTTAGCTAGAGAGTTTTCAGAAGAAGTTTTGGAAGTGCGAGGAGCAGGCTTGCTAATAGGGATAGAACTTAATTCCCCTGTGGCTAATGTAATTATAAATGAATGTCTACATAGAGGCTTAGTGTTAACGAAAGTATCAAACAATAAAGTCATCAGAATTGTTCCCCCTCTAATCATTGAAAACGAACATGTAGACACTGCTTGTGATATACTTTATGATTCATTTTCTAAAGTCAAAAATATAGGAATATGATACATTTTCAAGAGACAGCACATCTTCAAGTTATTTGTATAGTAAATAATATTCATTAATGGATTGGTCACTTTTTACACTATTAATCATAATTCTTGTTTTGTTGATCTTATCCTTTTTTTTCTCAGGCGCAGAGATAAGCTTAACTTCAATCAGCCGTTCTAGTATCAATAAACTAAAGCTCAGTGGCAATAAACGGGCAAAAATGATAGAGCATCTTTTAAACAAAAAAGAGTTGACGATAGGTACCATACTACTGGGAAACACAATTATTAATATTACTTGTTCTGCTTTATCCACGGCAATATTCATAAAATTTTTTGGCAATGAAGGGATTTTAATATCGACAGTTGTGATAACGCTATGTGTGCTGTTATTCTGTGAAGTTTTACCAAAAACTTATGCCATTCAAAGTCCAGAAAAGGTTGCCCTATCTTCATCTTATCTGCTGCTGTTTTTCGTTGAAATTTTGTCGCCATTAACGATAGGTATACAGTTTATTGTAAATTTTATTATCAAGTTATGCGGGTTACATAAAGATAAGGAAGTAGTATCTGCAGCGGATGCAATGCGTAGCATGATAGCTTTGCATCGTAGCGAGGGCACTATGTTGCAACAGGATTTAGATATGTTAAATAGCATATTAGATTTAGCTGAAACGGAAATATCACAAATTATGACCCACAGAAAAAATTTGTTTTCTCTCGATATAAATCAAAATAAAGAAGATCTAATAAAGAAAATTTTAACCAGCAGCCACAGTAGAATTCCGCTGTGGGATGGCGAACCAGAGAATATAGTGGGCGTTATTCATGTGAAAGATTTGATAAATGCTTTGCGTGAGAAAAATGATAAGGTTGATATTACTAAAGTAATGTCAAAACCTTGGTTTATCCCTGAAAGCACTTTACTGAGTGTTCAATTGCTTAATTTCCGTAAAAATAGAAAGCATTTTGCACTCGTTATTGATGAATATGGAACATTGCAAGGAATTGTTACACTTGAAGATATATTAGAAGAAATAGTTGGAGATATTTGTGACGAGCACGATTTAGTAACAGAAAACTTTATAAAAAAAATATCAGATGATGTGTATCACATAGATGGTGAAGCTACAATCAGAGATATTAACAGACAGTTACACTGGAATCTACCAAGTGAGGAGGCAACAACTTTAGCTGGAATGATCGTTAATAGTATAGAGCGTATTCCAGATGAAGGTGAGGAGTTTTTCATGCATGGGTTTTTCTTTAAGATTTTAAGAAAAGACAAAAACACTATCACTACTATTGAAGTGCGGGTAAAAATTGGCAATACTAATAATAATTAGTCATGGAATTCTATGGAAGACACAATAAGAGTGACCGCTGATGAGTTGAAGAATTATATAGAGAGAATTGAAAAACTTGAACAGGAGAAAAAAGACGTGCAAGATCACATACGTGATGTGTATGCTAAAGCAGCTGATGAGGGTTTTGACACAAAAGTAATGAAGCAAATAATCAAATTAAGAAAGATGGATGATGACGACAGAGAAGAGCAAGAAGCACTGCTTGACGTTTATAAGCGTGCACTAGGAATGAGTAATGAAGAAGAGCTGAGTGAGTAACAGGATCATAATCGGGATAAGTGGAGCTTCAGGTTCCATATACGGTGTGCGTATCTTGGAAGCCTTAAAGGAAAGTAATTGTGAGACCCATTTAGTGGTCAGTAATGCTGGAAGAGTAACTTTAGCACATGAAATTTCTAAGAAATTTGAAGATATTGTTTCACTTGCAGACTTTTATTATTCTGAGGAAAAAATAGGAGAAAAGATAGCAAGTGGTTCATTTGAAACTTTAGGTATGGTAATAGCTCCATGCTCTATGAAAACAATGTCAGAAATTGCATCTGGTGTAACTTCTAACCTATTAACTAGAGCAGCAGATGTGACTCTGAAGGAGAGAAGAAAATTAATCCTGATGGTGCGTGAGTCTCCCCTGCACCTGGGACACTTACGTAATATGCTAAAATTGACGGAAATGGGGGCAATAATTGCTCCGCCAGCACCTGCGTTTTATATCAATCCAAGTTCACTAGATGACATTATCAATCATTCTGTAGGTAAAATATTGAACTTATTTAATATCAAGGTTTCCGATTTTAAGGAATGGCAAGGAATATGATTATTATAGACGGTAAAAAGATAGCAAACAATTTGTGTGAGAAGCTATTACAAAAAATTGACAGTTTGAAAAGAGATCACAATGTTTTTCCTTGTTTAAAAGTTATACTGGTTGGGAATAATCCTGCAAGTGAAGTATATGTCCGCAACAAACAGAGAAAGGCAGAATCTATAGGTATAAATTCTGAGACTATTTTTCTCTCTGGTGATATATCGGAAAGCGAGCTAATCAAAAAAATTAATGAACTGAATGAAGATGAATCTGTAAACGGAATTTTAGTCCAGTTACCACTGCCAGACCACATAAATGCTAGCAGAGTTATTAATGCAGTAAGTGCAGAAAAAGATGTTGATGGTTTTCATAATGAAAATGTTGGCAAGTTAGTAAAAGGTGAAAAAAACTGTCTTGCGCCCTGCACTCCTTGCGGAGCTCTGCATTTGATTAAGTCAGTAGAAAGAAATCTTTCTGGTAAAAATGCAGTTGTAATAGGTAGATCAAATATTGTTGGCAAGCCAATGTTTCATTTATTGTTGCAAGAAAATTGTACAGTTACTCTCCTGCATTCAAAAAGTCAAAATTTGCCGGATTATTCTTCTAGAGCGGATATAGTAGTTGCAGCAGTAGGGAGACCAAATTTTATACAGGCAGATTGGATAAAAGACGGTGCAATAGTGATTGATGTTGGCATAAATAGTCTAGAAGGAAAGAACAAATTAGTGGGAGATGTGGACTTTGAAAAAGTGAAGGAAAAAGTCAGAGCTATTACTCCAGTGCCAGGAGGCGTTGGGCCAATGACTATAGCCTTTCTTATGATTAACACTGTTATCGCCGCTTGCTTGCAAAAAGGAGTGGATGTAGCGGACTTATTATAGTAAAACTCTGCATCTTTTCTGCAGGCGCACAAACTTTAATTGCTGGATATCTTAGGAATTTGCATATAACATTTTTATAGCAGCTATAAATCTAATTAATGTTTTTAAGAATGTTCAAAAGTATATTCTTACTTTTAGTAAGTATATCATTTGTTTCTCCGATACTATCATTAGTATCAATTCTGTTAACCAATTCAGCAAATTCTGAATGGGTGGTTAGTGCACTTTTTCCTGAATATATACTCAACACTTTGATTTTAATGATAGGGGTCGGCAGCGTGGCTTTCGTGTTTGGACTAATTCCAGCTTGGCTTACTACATTTTTCTCATTTCCTGGGAGTAAAATTCTTGAGGTTGCTTTGTTTTTCCCGATATCAATACCCGGATATATAGTGTCGTTTGCATATGTAAATACACTTGAATTTTCAGGTCCAGTACAGAGCTTATAAAGAGAAATTTTTCACTGGAATAAGAATGACTATTGGTTTCCAGAAATAAAATCTCTAGGTGGTGGAATGTTGGTCATAGGGTTTAGTCTATACCCATACGTTTACATGTTAGTTCGCTCAAGTCTTAAAAATATTAGCAACTCAGTTACCATTGCTTCAACGCTTGGTTTCTCCTCATTACGTAGTTTGTTTTGTGTCGTTATACCATCTATACGTCCATCTATAATAGCAGGATTATCTTTGGTGTTAATGGAAGTTATTACAGATTTTGGTACACCGCAGTTTCTTGCTATCGATACCTTCACTATCGGAATATATCGTACTTGGTTTTTACTAGATGATAAATACTCCGCCACTATTCTCGCTATTGCTGAGCTAGTCTTTATTGCAGTATTAATAGTGATTGAAAAAGGTCTACAAAAAAAGGGAATTTCATATTCATCTATAAATATGAATTCAGATTACCATAGCAAACGGAATATAGTCGGTATTTTGCCATTAATTTTCACATATATCATGTGTATACTGCCGATATTAATAGGCTTTATTTTACCAATTATACCATTAATATACTGGAGCATAGAAAAAGGGTTTTTCATATACGATGCACGATTTTATGAAATAATGGTGAACAGTATTAGTTTATCATTCTTCACTGCCCTGCTCTCAATTGGCATCGCAATAGCAATTGGATGTGCAGCACGGAGAAATAAAATAGTAAGCTATATAGCACGCTTCACCTCAATGGGTTATGCAGTGCCAAATGCGATTATTGCAATCAGTATAATAATATTTTTGAGTAAAGTATCATCTATAATCACCCAATATATTACAGAAATCAGTTTAGTTGGTACTGTTGGTGCGTTAATCTACGCATACTTATTCCGTTTTTTTGCTATATCATTTAAAGCAGTGGAGTCTGGACTTAATAAGGTGCCAAGAGAAGTTGAATGGACTGCATACACCATGGGCCATGGCCCCATTTCAACTTGTATGAATATTCACATCCCATTAATTAGAAAAAGTATATTGTCAGGTTTTTTATTAGTCTTTATGGATACCATAAAAGAACTCACAGCAACGCTCATCATCAGGCCTTTCAACTTTGAAACCATTTCAACTAGGATATACGAGCTTGTAAGTGATGAACGTTATAGAGAAGCTGCACCATTTTCGCTAATTATAGTTGCTATAGGCTTAATTTCTACGATAGTGTTGTTTAAGTTAGATAAAAGTTAATAATCAAGATATTCTGGTAGACGACAAAAAGTAATAGCATACGGATAGTAGAAACCGATTGCCCCAATAAATTTTCTGGTACATATTTTTCAGCATTGATTTCCTGCTTTATGCAGCCAAAAAAGCCCTGTATTTCTAATACTTTCTTCGTTTGCAACCGGAGTTGTTTTATATTGTTCTTAGCACTGTAGTACATTAATCTTCCACAATAAACAGTCTCTTAGTTTACCAATCCTATCATTCTCTGAATCTCAAGATACAATATCATTAATAAAATTTTTGTAGCCGTATTAGTATAACTAAGACTAGTAACAACAACGGAGGGTATATGAGTGAGGTAAACTTTTTGAATACAATCTTACCGAATAATACACAACAGAAGAAAAACTCTACGATTACTAATAATCAAGTGGAATTAAATAGAGAATTACTGAAGCTACTTGAAGGCGTCAAACCGAGTGTAATGAACTGTCGGTTTGAGTCAGAGCATGAAGTGAACCGTGAAGGTATTAAAGAGTTAAAAGAATTTTTGGATAAGCACAAAGATAACGAAGATCTCAAAATTATTCTTAACCTTAGAGATAAAGAATTCAAATCAACAATATTACATAATGCTGAAGAGATGTATATTGACGCTATAGGCTTGCTTATAGATGCAGGTGCAGATCCTAATATCCAGGATAAAGATGGATTAACACCTGTGCATTATTGTGCCTCTAATCCAGGAAGTTATGAAGTTTTAAAAGTCTTTTTAGAAAAGAATGCAAGAGTTGATATTCAAGATGATCAAGGCAATACACCATTGCACTATGCTGCTCACTATGGCTATAAAGGCCAAATAGAGTTACTAATAAATGAAACAAAGCAAAAAATGCTTAACATGCAAAATAGTGATGGAGAGACAGCGTTAAATCTTGCTTTTTTGCAGGATAAAGACCAAGAGGTTGCGGAGCTGATTCTTGAAGCAAAAGATATCGACGTAAATGTCCCTAATAATTTAGGGCAAACTTCACTATTACTTTCTGCATGGTTAAGCAATACAGAAATACTAAAATTAGTAATAAAGAAAGGAGCTAATATCAAACGCAAGGATAAAGAAGGTAATAGCGCCCTGCATTATGCCGTATGTAATACGTGCTGCGGAGAGAATCTCAGTACTAGAAAGTATGATATGCGATATCCAGACTATGACCTCTTTAGTAACAATGCGGATTACAGTGAAGATACTACCATTAAAAATGTCAATGCACTTATAGCTGCAGGAATCAGTATCAACGTAAAAAATGAAAATAACAACACCCCTCTGTTTTTTGCAGTCCAGGATAATCGTTATGAATTAGTGAAAACACTATTAGAAAAAGGAGCTAAAGTAGACATTGTGGACAAAAATGGTTTTACAATATTCCACTATGCACTTAAAAATAAAAATCTTGAAATGCTAAAATTACTTTTCTCGCAAAAAGTGAAAATAGATGAAGATGGAGTTACAGCTAAAAAGATAGACTATGATCAAGCCAAAGAACTCTGTAAAAATATTAGGGATAACGAAGGAAATACGCTTTTGCATCAAGCAGTTAAATGGGGATGTGGTGAAGAAGTATTGAGTTTTTTGGTTGAACATGGAATAGATATTAATGCTAAGAACAAAAACGGAGTAGCACCAATTCATATTGCAGCAAAATATGGAGATGTTAGCACGATAGATTTTTTCATACAAAATAGAGCAGATCTAAACATGCAATGTGATAGGTTTACAAAATCAGAAATAGAGGTCGCAGAGACAAATGTTATTACTATTGACAATGGTAACAAGAATGCAAGTAGTGTAATAAATGTTAAAAATAATGATGAGAATAAGGGAGCATCACCCATGTTAATAGCAGCAGATAACAATCATAGTGATGCAGTAATAACCCTCTTATCAGTAGGAGTAAAACCAGATATTGCAGATAGAAAAGGTTGGACTCCACTACAAATTGCTATTAAGAGAGCGTGCAGTGCAGAATGCACAAAAGAGGAGCAACAAAAAAGTGAAAAAATTATAGAAACATTAGCAATGTTTTCGCCAATACCAGAAAAATCTACTTTGTGTATAGCCAACAATAATGAAAAGGTTGCGGAAATAATGAAAAGTGTAATGATCAGCAGAAATGCAAAACCATTACTGACTTCACTTATAACAGATGAAGAATCAAGTACTACTAATATCAGTGTTCATGGTGAGCTAGGATCTTACATAAATGAGCTTCCTGTGCTTCAACTACCCACTCTTTACTCTGATCCTGATCTTTCTAAAACTGTATCCACAGAGCCTAGTGAGTTTAATATGGGTACTTGGGACTCTCCTATTCCTTGGCCAAAAAAATGGGATGATATAAAAATAGAAGAGTGGAGCCCTACAACCCAAGAAGAAATCAAATCCCAAAAAAGCTCAAAGGTGGAAAAACTAACGTCAGGTGAGCAACCAGTACCAAACATATTCATAAAAAGGATATCTGAAACTCAGAGTATGAAAGCATTAGAAAAAGTTGTATATCAGGCTTTAAATGCAGGAGTGAGAATAAATTACAATCAAAATAAGGAATATTGTTTTACAAGTTATGTCATAGATAGAATACAGCAATTTGATGGCCTAAGGAGAGAAAATTGTGAAATCACAAGTAGGATTTTATGTCAATTAATATCAAGAGGAGTTACCGTTGATGCAGAAATTGATAAAGAATTGAATGCAGTCTATAGTGATCACAGTAAAAATAAACAAAGCGCAGAAGCAGAATTTTCGCAGCGAAAGAAAGCACTGCAGGAATCTGCTAACGATGCAGCTTGCCAAGGTAAACTTGAGCAACTGGATATAGATAATACTACTTTCTTTTTAGAGTATTCAAAAGATAGTGTTATTGATGTTGCAAAGATTATTGATAGATCAAAAGATCTAGGACTGCATCAAGGTGAAATAGAATGCGGTACTAACATAATAAAAATTGGTAAAAGCGAAGTAGAATTTAATGTTATAAATGGAATGAGAAACTACACTGATCTTTCAGACGATAGTGATATAATGTTAACCTTCCCGACAAGCGCAGGAAAAGTAGAAGTAAGATTATACCCTGATTCACAAGATACAACAAAAATCAAAGTGGAGGTAACAGGCAATAAAGAGATATTACAAGAATTGAAAAATAAAAACGAAAAAATAGGTAGTAATTGTCTGTTAGGAAAGTTGAAAATTGCTGAAGCTATTGAGCAAGGCTTTTTTACTAGATCTGGAAATTTAGCAAATGGACTCATAGAAGTGACTAGCGTAAAGAAACCATCTACTGCTCTTAATTCACTAGAATCTTTAGTCATGGGATGGGGTGAAAGTCGAAGTCAAGGTCGGAGTCTTGGTTAAAACAAGACTTCGTATCAAACAACGAATATCTCTGAGGAATTTGTTTTCAATCGTTTTTTCTTGTATTATGTTTTTCGGTGATCTTTATTTATTAATCGCTTATTACTATCTACTATGTTTATAACAAATTTATTAAATTCTTTACTTTATATAAAGATATTCGGTATTCCGTTCATAATTCTCTGGGTTATTATTGCCGGTGTGTTTTGTACAGTGAAATTCAAATTTGTTAACTTTAGGTTGTTTAAATATGGAATAATGTCACTATTTAGCAGCAAGTGCGATCAAAATAATAAAGGCATAATCACACATATACAAGCATTTGCAACCGTAATATCAGGAACGGTTGGACTTGGTACAATATCAGGAGTTGCTGTAGCGATTACTATAGGGGGTCCCAGTGCAATTTTTTGGATGGCTATAACTGGAGTGCTTGGTATGTCCATAAAGTTTGCTGAAGTGGTGCTAGCTTTCACTTATCGTTCTGAAAGAACAACTGGAGGAGCTTTTTATTATATGCAGTATGGACTTGCAAAAATAGGGTTACCAAAAACCGGCATGTTTCTTGCATCTACTTATGCTGTTATGCTCATTATAGCCATGGTTATTGGTGGCATTCCATTTCAAGCGAATCAAATAGCCGTGCTTTCAAACAATATTTTTGAATATGATATATCCATTTTTATATCTGCTCTCGTTCTAGTTATTATTCTTGGTGGAATAAAACGTATCGCTCTAATAACAACAAATTTAGCACCTATCATGATTATCTTATATTTGGGTATGTGCATATATTTGATTTATGTAAATAAGAGTAATTTACTGAATGCTTTGTCTATAATATTTCAAGATATTTTCAGCAAGTCAGCAGTAGAAGGTGGAATATTAAGTGGGCTTGTAGCAGGGGTAAGAAGATCTGTATTTGCTAATGAAGCGGGTACCGGAACAGCTGCTATTGCACACTCTTCTGTAAAGGAAGTAGATCCAATTAAAGTTGGGTGTGTTGCAATGATTGCACCGTTTATCGATACAATAGTTATTTCGTCTTTAACTGGTATTGTGATCGTAATTACCGGTATGCATACTACTAATAGTGATATAGGAGACATTACATTAATCAGCTCTGCACTTTCAACATTTTTACCCATGTTTAGTAAGTTGATCTTTCCTTTGATAATATTTTCCTTTGCATTTTCGACGATAATCGCATATTGTTATTACTGTGAAGTTGCTTTATTGTATTTGTTAGGTAACAAGAAAATATTGGTATTACTTCAAGTTTTAATAGTAATTTCAGTGTACGTTAGTTGTACGTCAAGAGACATAGGGTTTATATCTTATTTAGGTGACAGTTTGTTTATGTGTCTTCTGATTCCAAATGCTATCGGAATATATCTCCTGAGAAAGGAGGTTTCAGGTGCAATAAGTTCTCATTACAGTTCTAAAAGGTGTTAAGTATATGATATATAGATTATTTTTTATTGGTTTATTTTGCCTATTGTTTAGCAATGCATATGGTTTAGAGAACCATGACGTTATATTCATCAGAATAAATGACTTTATGAATAAAGTGCTGTTCTTCAAGGTTTTTTACATACCTTTTATATTGCTTTTGTTAGCATTTGGGTATGTGTTTTTAACCTTGCGTTTCAAGTTTCTCAATGTGAGAATGTTTAAACACGCATTTGCTATTCTTCTTGGGAAATACGATACAGATCACCACGACGGACATATAACACATCTGCAGGCTTTTATAACTGCTCTTTCTAGCACAGTAGGTCTTGGTACTGTTGCAGGTGTTGCGATCGCAGTTTCAATGGGTGGTCCAGGAGCAGTGCCGTGGATGATGATTACAGGTTTTTTCGGAATGTCAGCAAAGTTTGCTGAAGTGACTCTAGCATTCAGGCACAGGACAGAAGGGGAAGATCAATTATTTAGCGGCCCTTTTCGATATATTAGAAGTGGGTTAAAAGAAATGGGCCTGAAAAAACTAGGCATTATACTTGCTGCCGTATATGCAGTTTTTCTAATTTTGTCAGGTCTGGGAGGAAGTGTGGCATTACAGACTAATCAAATGGTTTCAATATTGTCTGGCTACTCAGATTGGATTGATAGTAATCCTTGGCTTCTTGCATCTGTGATTTCTATATTACTTGGTATGGTAATCATTGGTGGAATTCAAAGGATAGCAAGAGTATCCTCCGCATTAGTACCTATCATGTCAGTGATATACATATGTAGCTGCCTTATCATTATTGCATTTAATATTCAAAATCTTGGTTATGCATTAAAAACATTATTTGTAAATATGGTAGATTTCAATGCCGCTGGCGGGGGAGTGGTTGGTGCATTTGTTGCTGGAATCGAAAGAGCAATTTTTGCGAGTGAGGCGGGAGTTGGCTCTGCTTCAATTACTCATGCAGTAGCCAAGGATAAAGAACCTGTAAGGACTGGACTTGTTGCTATGATAGAACCATGTTTTGACACAATGTTAATTTGCTGTCTAACGGGAATAACAATAGTGATAACAGGTGCATATCAAACAAGTGTTGGTGAAGGAATATTAGTTACTAAAAAGGCGTTTGAGACTGTTTCCTCTTGGTTTCCAATACTTTTAACTATTGCAGCACCGTTATTTGCATTTTCTTCAGTGATTTCATTTGTATATTGTTGTGAAATGGGATGGTTATATCTGTTTGGTGCAAAGAGTATAGTAGTATATCGTATAGCTGTGATAATTGTTGCATTTTTCTCCGGTCTGTCTAAAGACATTATGACTATCTCCAAAATTGGTGGAACTCTATTTTCTTGCTTAGCTCTTATTAATATGACAGCACTTATATTATTTAGCAGTCAAATTAGTGATGAGGTGAAATGTTATTTAACAAGATTAAAGAACAATAAAGTTAATTAAATACCAGTGGAGAAATATATAGTACTTATATTATCCTATGTATTAGGTTCAATACCGTTTAGCTTAATCATTACAAAACTGAAAGGTATAGACTTAAGGTCAGTAGGTTCTGGTAATATTGGAGCAACAAATGTTTTTAGAACAGGAAATAAGTGTCTTGCTGCTCTGGCTTTGTTGTTAGATTCCCTCAAAGGATTTATTGCAGTTTATATATCACAACAATTCTTTCACAACGAAAGTTTTTACATCTATATATCAGCAGTATTAGCAGTTTTAGGGCATATGTTTCCTATATGGTTAAAATTTAAGGGCGGTAAAGGAGTTGCAACAACTTTAGGCGTGTTGTTAGCACTCAATACTCCTGTAGCTTTAATATTTATATTCACTTGGGTAACGGTGTTTTTTGCTTTTAGGTATTCTTCTCTCTCTTCACTAACTGCTACTGCAGTAGCTACAATTACGTCGTTTTTTTTCTATACAAATTTGCTTATAACATTGCTAACTATAGCAATATTTGTCTTTTTAAAACATTACAAGAACATCGTAAATCTTTCACGAGGTAAAGAATATAGGTTTTATAGGCAATAACCAGCTATATTATCCATATGTGCACTGCGAGACAACTTACTGGACGGTATTGTTTTATCTTTTTTGCTTAGATCTATAATTTTTACTTCTACCACATCATTTACTTCTTGTACTGTCAGAAGTCCATTTTTAACAAATTCCTTTTTTACTTCTTCTATTTTTTTACAATTACTTTCATATGCATTTTCAATTTCTGATTCAAGTTTGCTTGAAGCTTCACCCTTCAATATATAATCTAACTCTTCCTCTTTTATTTCTAATCGTTCTTGCAAAATTTTTTTTATTTCCTGTTTGCTATTTTTGTCATTGCAGCAGAGTTCTGTATATATTCTATAGCATTTTCTCTCCTGTGGTAACGTTGATAATGTACTTAACATATTGCTTACCTGACTTGCAAGAGTATTTTTAGCTCTCAATTTTAATCTTGCAATTTCCTCTTTTATTATCTTATTAGCTATCTCTCTAGCTTGTCCTAGAGATGAGTCTTTGAGAGAAAAGTCTGTTTTTAGTAAATCTTTATTCAATAATTCCAAAAAAATTTTTCCTTTAACATTTTGAAATAAACTTCTCCTATATTTACCATCAATATTTTCAATATTTGTACTTCTTGCAATGTAAAAAATCAAATCTTCATCCACCAGTATGAACTTATATAAATTAAGCTCTGGATTATTTATTAAATCTATTACCCTTTGTTCCTTAAGTTTTGCACTAAACAATTTTTTCATCAAAGGTATAGTTATTTCCTTAATGAAGTCATGGACTATTTTTCTGTTGTCTTCATCTGACTTATCCCAAGCATTGAGAATTTTTTTCTGATTTTTATTTTTCTTTAAATCCTTAATAATAAAATTGCATGCAATTTCGTCCACATGCGAGCCTACACTTTCTTCCAGATGATAATATACATATACACTAGGTTCTATACCCTCAAGCGACTTTAACATTGCGCCAATAACACCTTGAAAACAAGTTTCAGGAATAATCGTTCCTTTAGCATAATTTAAGGCGTAGGATAAAGATTTTAGTAATTCTTCTTTTTTTGCTGAAATATCTCCATCACTGCTATTGCAAGCCTTCAAAATTAAATGCAGGATCTGACCGCCAGTTAATCCAGAAGAAGCATGGACCCACACAAAATCATCGCTCCATTTATTAAGAAATTCGATCAGCTCTTCCTTACTCTTGTGACTAAACTTACTATTATTTCTTATATATTGAATAAAATTAGTAAAGTTATCGTCTTTTACATTTTCGGGGCCTGGTATACTGCTACCATATTTCTCTCGTAAAGCATCAATGCTCGCATTAACAGTACCCTCATCACTGTGAGGCAGCATATGCTCATCTGTAACGTTAAGTAGATTTTGCGTACCAACTAAGTTTTCATATAAACCATTAGAAAGTAATATTAATGAAGCTTTAAGTAAGGATATAGGGCCAATCTTTTCTGGCCTTGTCTCAAATTGTAACAAAACCACTGCAGCCGCTAATGGTACCGTTCCTAATATCCAAACTAATATCAAAACCTTAGAAAAAGAATAATATATTATCGATGCTGCAGCAAGTGAAGCCAAGATTGACTTGATCACATTATCTTGACCAAACATTTTCCAATATTCTTTTTTACTTATCTTCTCCTTACCTTTTATTTTTTGATATCCAAGAAGTGTTTTAATTTCTGTACTATATACAATAGATGCCAAAGAGACCATTATTGAGAGGGGAATAGTTGCTATATGTAACGCAAAACAAGAAGAGGAATACAAAGCAACTCTGATTATATTAGAATCTTTTTGTGGAGATTGAAGTTGAGAAAGCCCTAACATAAAATCTTTAAGAATTAATACCATACTAATAACAGTATTGATTCTGAATGTCAAACTTTAGTGTTAGCTATTCAGCTAACCAAAATAAATTGACGTCTAAAAATTCATTGAAAAATAATTTTTTCATTATATAGATCTGTTATACTATTTTTGATGACTGATAATGATAGAGAATAAATACAATTTAGGCCTAAGAGTTATACACTGGTTGATGGCCATTCTTATTATAGGTATGATCTGTGCAGGGTTTTATATGAAGAGCCTGCCAGTAACGAATGAAATGAAGTTCAATATCTATGCTATCCACAAGGCTTGTGGCATTACTATTTTAGGTTTGGTCATAGTTCGCATTCTATTTCGCATGTTAACTCACGTGCCGCCATTAACTATAAATATTTCAAGGCTCACGGTTTGTCTAAGTAAAACGGTACATTTAGGTTTATATGCTACAATGCTTTTGATGCCACTGTCTGGATATGTTATGTCTTCCGCTTCTGGTAGGGAAATAAAGTATTTTTTTCATATTCCTTTACTCATTAGTAAAAACGAAAAGTTAGCTAGCACAGCTAATCAGCTGCATTCTATGCTTGCATATTTTACAGTGCTCCTTATAACTCTACATATAGTGGGTGCTTTGAAACATATACTGGTAGATAAGTACAACATCTTAAAGCGTATGGTATAGGTTATATGGAAAAATTGTGGAAAAAGGGAACAGATTTTCTTGGTAGTAAGTTCGCAATCATGGGCGGAGCTATGAGTTGGGTTTCAGAAAGAAACCTAGTATCAGCTATCTCCAATGCTGGTGGTTTTGGGGTCATTGCGTGTGGTGCTATGCCACCAGAACTGTTAAGGGAAGAAATAATAGGAACACAAAAATTAACCAACAAAACGTTTGGTGTAAACTTGATAACTATGCATCCCAAGTTAGATGAATTAATAGAGGTATGCTTCGAAACTCAAGTGAGTCACATAGTGCTAGCCGGTGGCTTACCAAAGAAATCCAGTATCGAAAAAATAAAAAATGAAGGAATAAAAACTTTGTGTTTTGCTCCAACACTAAGCCTGGCAAAACGGCTAGTTAAAATAGGAGTGGATGCACTAATAATAGAAGGGATGGAAGCTGGAGGCCACATAGGACCTGTAAGCACTTCCGTGCTTGCACAAGAAATACTACCTTACTTCAAAAATGAGCAAACACCTGTGTTTGTAGCAGGTGGAATAGGGCGAGGTGAGATGATAGTGAATTATCTTAATATGGGAGCTAGTGGATGTCAGGTAGGTACACTTTTTGTTTGTACAAATGAATCTATAGCTCATAAAAATTTTAAAGAAATATTTATTAAATCAAATGCACGTGATGCAGTACCTTCTGTGCAGATCAGTCCTGATTTCCCTGTGATTCCAGTACGAGCTATCGCTAATAAAGCAAGTGATGATTTCATAAAATACCAAAAAGAGATTATAGATAAGTATCATAGTAATCAGATATCAAAAGAAGATGGTCAACTTGAAATAGAAAAATTCTGGGCTGGAGCACTGAGGAGAGCAGTAATTGAGGGAGATACTGAAACTGGCTCACTTATGGCTGGTCAAAGTGTTGGTATGGTTGACAAAGAAAAGCCGGTGCAAGAAGTGATGGACACGCTAGTTCAACAAGCAACTGAATATCTTTCACTCTGATTTTTGAACTTACAAACCCCAGACCTAATAAAAAAAACTCTTGGAGATTTGAGTCTTAAAAAAAACTTATTTTTTGAGGTCCTTTTTCTATAAGACCTGCTGCGTAACATGGTGGCAAGAAGAGGAAGAGAAAAATGGGAAAATTTTGTCGATTTCTAAGTCATATAGAGGTAGAATGCATGATTTTTGAATAAGGAAACAGGAGAAACTTCTACCTAAAGATAGTATAAAGTATGCCGATAGAATGCGGGTAGAAAATAAGATCAGGGAGATAAAAATATTTAAGATTATGTCAGATATTTACCGCAATTTTCAGAAGAAATACAACATGAGATTGAACATAATCGCTGAATTTTAGGCATGGGTTTTAATTAACTTTACTTTTACTACTCTACTTTTTATTTTTTTTCCTCATTGATTCGCAGCAGGTCTTTTGTTCATCATATGGTTTATTTGATAAATTTAAGAGAACTTATAACCTCTTTTTTCTTTCTCTACGCCAACTTTGACCTAATTTTTTCTTAACTTGACACGTATGATTTGTTGAACATTTCCACCTTACTTGCCCAATTTCTTTTTATTTCTTTCTACTTATATCTTCTTATTACTTTTTACTTTAAACGGGCTCTTAGCTGCAAAATAAATAGTCATACCAACTTCTATGCCGTGTGTGCAAAAAAAACTGCTCTGTATACTATTATTAGTAGTTCTAAAGTTATATCTTGGATGTACACGTTTAACAACTTTAAAGTCTGTGAAATTGCCACCAATAACACCAAAATGCCTATACCCAAGATACACGCTCACATTCTTAGTGATGAAGGAGTTGAGACCAGCTTTGAGTTGATATGCAGGCCTTATCGATATTTTTTCAAACATTTTTATTCTTGTTAATCCAACTCCAGCTCCAATATATGGCGAGAAAGTAGAACGATTGTTTCTCTTTTGGTAATATGCATTTGCTATGATGGCTGTGTTTTCAATACGATCATTATTCACTGTGATCATTCTTTGTTTGTTACTATAACATATGTTTATTGGACGATGGGTATGACTTGCCCTTTTTACTTGGGACTGTACTAACTCTAGCTCATATCTGTTTCCTGATTCACCTTGGTAACCAAAAGCAATACCTGCAGAAAACAAAGGGTTATAATTTGATTTATGATTATTAATTTTGTTTATTTTTGAGGGTCTCACATAATTATTAACATCCTTTATTTTTAGTGAACCAACATAATTGACAAATTCACCATGATATCCACCCCTTAAGTAAAGTTCACCACTAAGAGATTGTTGCGATAGTAACAAAGCAACAACTAATAACTTCTTGTTGATCATATATTTTCCATAGTGTAAATATATCATATTATGACATAAATTGGTTAAAAATTCTTTTTTAAGTATAACTCTGTAGTATCTTATGTGTATATAGACAATAAATTTAATAATTAACTAACAATTTTAAACTATACTGGGAGTAGTATTTTATAGGTAACAGTAATGGCGGATACTAAAAAGCTTGATAGCATTAATGCTCCAATACCACAAAAAGGTTGGGATGAGATAAAAGATAAAATTGCCAAGGCAAGTTTTCTCCAGGGTGCAATGGACAAGTTAATTGAAGAACAAATAAATAAAAAATTAATACCAAATATACAAAACCAATTTGAAACACTACAAACGAGTTTAAATACTGTTGAAAAAAAATTTGAAGCACTACAAACAGAGGTAAAGAATGTTGAAGGGAAATTTGAAACACTGCAGACAGGCATTGGCAAGCCAACACAGGAAGGAAAGGTACTATGGGACGAACTTAACCGTATTGATAACGCTTTTGAAAATACAGTAATAAACAATTTTGTTTGTGATGAAGCATGGTAGGTAATATGAGTAAAAAGTATATATTTAAAATGGAGCCTGGTCAGCCAATAACTTTCGAAGGAAGAGAAAATAATCATAAATATTATGAGGTTCAATTTCGTAATAAAGAAGATCCTGATCAGGTGATAAAATTTACTAAAGCATACGCAGGTGAGAATTATCTGCGCACTGGTAAAAATATAAAAGATGCAAAATTTCACTACTCTGTTCATAAAAAAGATCAAGAAAAAAACACAATATTACGGAAAGAAGACATTCCTTTTGACAAAATTGGGTTAAAGGTAGTTATTGATGAAAATTGTGAATACCAACTTGCTGTATGTGAACTAAATGATAATAAAAGTAGCTGTAAGAGCGGTGATGATATCTTACCAAAGATATTAGCCTACACATCAGAAGTCGATTGGAAAAATTACTATGATCAAGGCTTTTTAAGCGTTCAACATCCTACGCATACTGCTCGTTTGGAACCTTTGAGCATTCAAGATAAATCAAAAAATACTATTATTACATTAGCTGAGCAATCAATTATTTATCGTGATCATGAGCTAGTTCAACCATTCTATGAAGATATCATTAAAGCAAATTACATCGTAATCACAAAGGATGAAAATGGTAATTTATTTGCTTACCTTTCTGATGAAGATGGAAACCCTTGTGATTGGAAAGTGTTTAATGTGAATAATAAAAGATACTTGGAAGATTTTTTTAACCCTTTCTTAAAATCAGCATTGAAAAACTGTTCAAATATATCTGAGGTATTGCCTGAATTTGCAGTGGATGTTTGTCAATTCCCTGAGGGTTGCAAAAGCCTAGAAAATTTTAGTGAAGAAGAGAAAAAGGATATAACACATCACTTGACCGAAAAGAAAATTCAAGATTTCACAAAAAACTTATGTAAAGGACAGCTGCAAAATTTAACGGATAACTTAGAGGACAGTAAACTTAAAGTAATTCTTCAAGAAATCCACGATAATAACAAGCTTTTAAACTTATTAGAAGAGATGGATATCACAGTTGATGCTAATGTTTGGCAATAGTACCTATGGAAGTAGTTGCACACAGAAGGTAAAGATGCAATGTTATTAACTTGAGTGTGTGATCCATATAGGTTATTACACCAATCATCATAATCTGGAACCATATATCTAGAAAGTTCGTATCTAAAATTGTTCTTTCCGTTTAGCATTTTTAGTATATCTTTTTTCTAAGCTGCGTTGGAAATTTGTATACATATCATACACATCTTGATAATTCAAATGGGTGTAAATTTCAGTAGTTTCTAAGCTTGAGTGCCCAAGCAATTGCTGTATTGATCTTATATCAACTTTGTTTTTTAGCAGATGAGTAGCAAAACTATGACGCAGTGCATGCGGTGACAGTATTTCCGGTAGGTTTAAAATCCTTCTTATTTTCTGAAGACGATTAGCAAAATAAGTTCTCCCTAGCTTTTTTCCTCTCAAACCTAAAAAAAGATACTCTGCCGTGTGGCTATATGGACAAACCTTTATGTATTCTTCTATAAACTTTTTTACTATGGGCAGAATAAATATCTGCCTCTGCTTGTTTCCTTTTCCTGAAATGACCAATTCTTCATTATTAACATCCCCAACTTTGAGATCGAGTGCTTCGCTAATTCTTAAACCAGCACCATAGAGGAGCATAATAATTGCAACATCTCTTTTTATTACCCACTCCTCACCTAAATCAAGTAGTCGCATTTTTTTTAACAAGATCTCTATATCGGATAGTGACAATGCTTTTGGCAAGATTCTTCTTTGAACTGGTCTAGAAAGAGAAAATACAGCACTATTTTCAATATTAAAATTATTTTTCATATAATTGAAAAAATTCTTCAGTGCTGAAAGTGCCCTATTGTTAGATCTAGCACCCACACCCCTTGCATAGCGGGAACTAAGCCAACTTCTCAACTCCTGCACGCTTAATTTTTCCAAGGTACCAACATCTACTTCTCCACCAATGTGAGCACCTAAAAAACTCAAAAAATCGTTAACATCCCGCGTATAAGATTCTAAAGTGTTTCTTGTACATGATCGACCAAATTTCAACCACTCACACCACTTTTCAACTATGTTTTCTAAAGAAGGCATCAATGCACGCATCACGAAAAGCTTCGTTTATGTCAGGGTGAGAATGGCAAATCCTATATATATCCTCTGCAGCCGCACCATAAGCCATAGCTACTGCTGCCTCGTTTATTAGTGTGTCAGCATATGCTCCAATAATATGTACACCAAGTATTGTATCCGTTGTGCTACAAGCTAGCACTTTTACGAATCCTTCAGCAGCATCAGTAACTTTCGCCCTACCATTGGCAGCAAATTGACACTTACCGACCTTGTATTTACGACCAGCATTTTTCAATTCCTCTTCAGTTTTCCCAATTGAAGAAACCGCAGGATATGTATAAATGACCGATGGTATAATGTTATAATCAACATGAGGTTGCTGACCTGCAATTATCTCCGCAACTGCTATACCTTCCTCTTCTGCCTTATGTGCAAGCATTGCTCCACCAATTACATCACCAATAGCAAATATCCCTTTAACATTTGTCTCATATTTTGCATTAACTTCGATAAAGCCACGACTATTTCTAGTCACTTTATCATCAATACCGAGATCATCAGTAAATGGTTTACGTCCAACTGCCATTAAAATTTTATCTGCTTCTATTGTACTAACCTTCTCATCTTTCATTGAACGCACTTTGACGCTGCCTTGTCTTACTTCCTCAACTTTAGTATTGAGCAAGAATTTTATTCCTTGTTTCTGCAAACTAGCATATAAAGCTTTACTCAACTCACTGTCCATTGAGGCAGCAACTCTATCTAAAAACTCAACTATGGTAACTTCTGCACCAAGTCTGCTCCACACAGAAGACATTTCAAGTCCTATTGCTCCAGCTCCAATTACCACAAGTTTTTTTGGCACCTCAGCTAAAGACAGTGCACCAGTAGAAGAAATGACACTTTTCTCATCGATATCAATTCCCGAAAGAGAACTAACATCAGAACCAGTAGCGATTACTATATTTTTTGTTTTGAATATTTTATCTTCCACTGAAACTTCAAATTTATTTTGCTCAAAAGAAGTAATTTTCCCCAATCCATTGACCTTGGTCACTTTGTAAAGATTAAAAAGATAATCAATACCCTTTCCTAACTCTTGAACTCTAGCATTTTTATAGTTGAGCATTTCTTGTAAATCGAAGTTTACATCTTTAGTTTTTATCCCAAATTTTGACAGATCATGTTTTACTTTAGCATATTCGTGAGAGGAATGCAGAAGAGCCTTAGAAGGTATGCAGCCCACTCGCAAACATGTACCACCAAAAATATCGTTTTTGTCTATACAAGCAACTTTTAATCCAAGCCTCGCAGCAGTAATTGCACACTTATATCCACCAGGACCACCACCTATAATAATTAAATCATACATATATCTTACCTCTATAGAGTATTGCTACAAAAATATACACCCTTCCCTTCAGTTGTAAAGTATGCATCAGACTGAGGATATTGATTTTTTGGGACAGTAATGATATTACCATCTTGATCAACTAAAAACATAATACCTTTGTTACTTACAACAAAATAACCTCCGTGTTTATCGGAATATATAGGTCTAGAATAAAAAATATCTTTACTACCTTTTATTGGTAGCTTAGTACTCCAAATTGTCTGACCATTCACAGGATTGATCTTTATCACTTCACTTTGAGCAGTTATGGCAATCTCTCCATTCATATTCTTTACCTCCAAAGGCTTAGACCATAACAGATTTCCTGACTTTACATCAAGAGCAACAGTAATAAGATCATTTGCAGCTATTAGTATATTATCATTAAACTGCTCAATAGCTATAACATCTGCGAACTGAGTCTCTAAAAGATTTATAGGAAACTTATACGACCATAATTTTTTTCCATTCATATTAAATGCTATTAGCTCTCCGCTTGAAAACGGAACAACAACTATTTCACCAGCAGTTATAGGCGATATAGAACGCATCCTTACCATTTCGTCAATGCCATTATTATACGACCAAATTAAATCACCACTTTTTCCATCTAGCACATATAAGTCATTATCAATGGTAAGAACTGCTAACCTACTATCCGGCATTACAGCATTTCCCTTTATTGGAAATTTAAATTCTTTTTCCCATTTTACCTGATTTTTTTCTCCTGCGTTTATTGCGTATAAAGTATTATCTACCCCAAGAAAAAGGTTTTTGCCATCGTTGCTAAAGTTTACCTTATTAATAGTTTTACGATTAGATGGTAAACCACCCTCTGAATCTCCAAAATAGTATACTATACCTTGAATAACATTATACCCATTTGCCAGAGTTATCGGTGCTATGTGGCCTTGAGACAATTCCTTTTTTGTATCACTTAATAATATGCACACTGCTTTGTCCTTCGCAACCGCATAGTCAGCACCAAGCAAAGCAATAATTAAAGTAATAATTAAGCGCATATATTTTTTCTAGAGAAACTTTGATTATACATCTTAAAATACTTGCTACAATACATAAATCAGATTATCCAAAAACTCTTTTAAATTAACTTGTCTTTTTATCTTCAGCCTTTCTGCCTCCAGTATAGAACTTATAAAGTTTACACTTTCATCAATGTTATCATTTACTATTACATAGTCATACTGGTGGCATTTACTTATCTCTTTTTGAGCTTGAGTTAATCTATATTCTATAGTACTAGCACTATCACTATTGCGGTTGTTCAGGCGTAATTTTAGCTCTTGCATTGAAGGGGGAAGTATAAAAACACTTACAACTTTATCCCGCATAATTTCAAATAAATGAAATGCCCCTTGCCAGTCTATGCTAAGTAAAACGCTTATCCCACCTTTTAGATTTTGCTCAATAAAATCTCTTGGTATGCCATAAAAATGACCGAAAACTTCAGCATATTCTAGCATTTTTCCAGATTTGCACAATTCATGAAATTCTTTTTCTGTAACAAAAAAGTAGTCTTCTCCCTCTATTTCTTGAGCACGAGGCTTACGTGTTGTTGCAGAAACAGACCTAACTAAACTAGTTGATTGTGCGAGCAATCTTTCTGATATAGTCGTCTTTCCAGCACCAGATGGTGACGATAGAACTAGCAATATACCTTCACTTTTCACAGCCATTAAGATTATACCTATTTAGCATTGTCTAGCTTAGCATCTTTTAAATCAGACTTTAAAAAATTGGCAAACTCTAGATTAGATCCTAAAAAACTTGTACCAACTAAAGAGGAATCATTAAAAACAGCATAACGCAAATCAGCCTTTTCAAAGCTTGCTCCGTCTAAGTTGGTATTGTTAAATTTAGCTACGTTTAATGTTGAATTAGAAAAATCAGCATTTTGTAAATTCATATTATCAAAATTAAAATAGGAATAATTCACATCAAATCTTTCACCTTTTAATACCCTTGTTTGTAAATCCTCAACTGAAGTTATAGCATTACTCAAACCTGTAAGCTTTTTTTGCCCCTTATTGCCAATGAAAATTGAGTCATCAAATTTGCAATCCTCAATTTTAGTGTCTATTACTGAACACTTATGTACGCTTGACGCAAGGAAAGAAACATCACTTATTATTGTGTTGTCAAAATTATCGATAAAAAAACATGTCTTTTTAAATGTGTTATTACTCAGAGAAGAAGATTTAAAGTCACTCTCAATAAAACTTGATTTGGTTACTTTCAGATTAGACCAATTTATGCTATCAGCAGCTAAATTAAGAAATGTTGAACCTTTTATGTTGCTCGCATCCATTTTACTGCTAGAAAGCTTGCTATTGTGTATTTGAGAGTTTTGAATGCTAACGTTATACATTGAGGATCGAGAAAAATCTGTATTATCTACTTTAGCAAAGTCAAACAGTGTATTGTCAAAAAACGTGTTATTCATATCAGAATTAGAAACTTTAGTATTGTGAAATTTTGCACTACGAAGATCAGCATTAGAAATATCTACCCCATATAACTCACTAAAACTTAGATCTACACCTAACAGCCATGAATCTTGCAAATTAGCATCCGAAACGTGTGAGTGATCAATTTTAGCATCTTTTAGAATAGACTTAACAAAACTTGAATAATCACTACTCACATAGGAAATCTGTGCACTACTCAAATTTGCCTGATCGAAGTTACTATCAATCACAGTGGAAGAGCTGAAGTTAGCATTAGTAAAATCGCTACCTGTAAAATCCGACTCTTGGATTTCTGCACCGTATACACTGGCATTTTTTAGTGAAGAAAATTGCATCTTTACCTTATAAGCATCTACACCCAAAAAATTAACGAAATCAAGATTACTCTTTTGTATTGTAGTATTATCTATTTCACCATCGCTGAAGTTTGCATAACTAATATTTAAATTTGACACATTAGATAAACTTATTTTTGCATTTGAAAAATTGGCATACATGCCAGTTACATTACGTATATCTAGTTGTTTAAGTTCAGAATTACCGAATTCAGCATAGCTAATATCAGACTTTCTAAACTTAGTATCAGTTAAAGTTGTAGCTGTGAAATTTGCAAAGCGTAAATCCGTATTTTCTATCTTAATATTAGATAAATTAGCATTAGAAAAATCTGCTCCGCGTAAGTCTACATTAACAAAAAGTACATCAGATAAATCAGTATTAGAAAAATTTGCACCTATCAAGCTTACATTAGAAAAAATAGATCCTTTTAAATACAGTCGACTGAAGTCAGCTCCATTTAGGTTGGAACCAAAACCCTTGTTAAAATCTTCTTGCTCACCTTGCTGACGACACTTTTCTATAAACTTAGCAAAATCTCCCTTGCTGTAAGACGTGTTTTTTGTATTGTATAAGGTATTAAGGAAATCATTTACTGGCTCTTCAGCAAAACATGTCCAACAAACAAAAACAATTACCAAAAGTCTAATGATCTGCATTGCAATTACTCTCTTTCTTACTCAAAGCCCAATTATATATTGTCGAACTTTCTTCATTGTTTATTTCCTTACGCTCCACAAGACGTGGGATCATTTCAGCAATAGCATTAATTATGTCAACCCGTTTTTTTATAATTGCTATATCTATTGCAGACTTTAAATCGTAATTAACTACATCAGAATCTGCACCTAACAATAAGAAAAAACGTACCACTTCTAGTTCACCATATTTTACAGCATAAATCAAGGGAGTATCACCAAGTTTATTTCTGAATTTCAGTATTTCTGCAGTACTCAACCCTAATTTTTCCAGCTTATTCATCACTCCACGCAAGCATAATAAATCGCTTTTTTTAACACAGTAAAATAATTGTTTGCTGTAATCATAGACAGATATAGACGTTGGCAAATGTTCATTAAGACTATCATACCGACGCTTATGTATTAATTTATTTTGCACATCTTTATGCTCCCATTCTTCTATTGGTCCTTTTTTTGATTCTGCACGTTCTTGCAGCTTTTCTTGTTGATGCTCATCAGCCTTCTCCTCATCTTTTCTAACTATAGGTATAGGTCGTTTTTTTCTATCATCTTTCACACTTTGCCCTTCTTCAGCTTTTATGTCTTTCTTCTCCGTTTCTTCATCCTTAGTTACTGCCTCTTGCTTCTGCTCCTCTGCTTGCATTTCTGGTACATTTTTCTTTTCTTCTTGCTGATCACTGGAAGAATTTTTATTCTCAGCTATCAGTTCTTTGGCTACATGCTCAGCCTGCTTCTGTTCCTTCGCTTGTACTTCTGGTATATTTCTCTTTTCTTCTACCACTATTTGTTGATCACTAGAAGAGTTCTCACCTTTAGTTATTTGTATAGGTTTAACTTGCTTTTGTTCCTCTCTTTCTTCTTTCGCTTGTACTTCTGGTGCATTTTTCTTTTTTCCTATTACTATTTGTTGGTCACTAGAAGTGTTCTTATTATCTATCCCGATTATTTGTTTGTCTTTTTCTTTTAGATTATCAGCAGTGACTTTATACTCTATATTATCTGCAGTCTCATCATCTTCAACATCTAGAATATCCAGACTTGGTAATTTAGTAACACTCGACTTCATAGTAAATAGGTTACTGTCTGTCTCTTTAGTACTTTCTATTTGCTGATCTGATATGCTATCGGTCTTTGCTGCAAGTGTAGCAAACAGTAGAACACAAAAACATAAGATCTTTTTCATCGAGAGTATTATAATCTATTATATAATAAATGCTCTATAATGTTACTCATAATTTATTAAAAAATCAATGTAGATAAGGGATATAATTTACCTTCTATTCTATGTGAGTTCAAAATAGGAGCTATACTCGATACTATCAAAAGCTAGCATTAAATTTTGGCACTATAGTCTAGTTAATTGTTTGCCCTCTTTCTTTTTTGAGATCTAAATACGCTGTAACAGTAACACCTTTTAATGCAGATGCAACGTCTTTAGCTGCATTTATTGATTCACTGCTAGTATCTTTCTCATTTGCTTTTAATTCATCTACAGTTGTTATGCTATCCAGAGCCAGCTCAAGATCTTCTAAATACTTCAATATAGGCCTATACCCACTTTCAATACACCTATTAACGTACTTTTCATATCCATCAGGACCCAGTTTATCAAGAAGTTCTCTCTTCTTTTTCACAGCTTCCTGTAATTTCTCCATAAATTCTTTTGTTGCATAAACTCGACCCGGTATATCACTATTTGGTATAGATGATGTCTGACTTTGATTTTCTTCAACACCATTACTTATGTTTTCATTAGTATAGCTATCAATACCATTAATTTCATCATCAATACCACTGTCAGTATCACTTATTTGACTCTCGCTTCTTCTAACTTCTACACCTCCATCCTGTATTTTATCAGTACTTACACTGTTATCCCTACTATCAATATTGGTTCTAGCATCATCAATACCAATGTCATCATCTTGCGGTGCAGCTGATTGTTGAAGCTCATCAGAAACATTAGAGATTGTGTCTACACTATTATTAAGCTGCTCAACAGAAGTATCAGTGTGTGGAGGATCCTCAAATTCACTTTTATCTATAGAACTCAAAGTTTCATTTGAATTACTATTACTCACTTTACCCATCCCCTTCTGTATTCCTTTCTCTATAGCCTCAAATAAAGAGAAACCATTTATTGTTACATCCTTGTTTGCTTTTAATTCATCATTAGTTACGCCATTTCTCTCGATTAATTCTACACCCTTCTCACTAACAGTAATTGTAACTGTGCACTTTTTTCCTTCAACATACCAGTTTAATGTCATTTCATATGACCCATCAGTAACTGCGTAGTGCCTTACTCCATCGAGGGAATGATAACCATGCATTCCTTTTTCTCTATTGCTAGCTGGAATGAAGAACCCTGAAATTCCATTGTCTTGACAAAACTGCTCTTGTAAAAACTCACTTATTTTTAATTCTTTACTACCATTATTCAATTCTATCGTTGCACAGTTACCATGTACTTCAATGTTCTCAACAACTGAAAAATTGCTCGCACCTTCAATATAGCTGCTAAGTTTATTTTTTATTTGTTCATACAACAAAGTTTTACCTTTTTCACATTTTTTTGCAAAGTCCCACAATTTTTGACTGTATTCTTCTCTATAATTACTGAAAGCAGCACCATGCTCGACGAAAAATTTTATGATTTCTTCTTTTACATTGTTTTTACTTTCCAATAAATGTTCAAAAACTGTCTTTCCCTCTGTATCAAAACTATTAACATCAACACCAGCTTGGAATAAAGCACTTATCATCTCTTTCGCTTTATCTATTTTCAAAGCTGCAGCACTATAAAGTAGTGAAAATGAAACATGCCCAGAAGGTTTGAGTATTACACCTTCTGCATCTCTAATAAATTCTTTAAACCTTTCAACACTTCCTGACTCTATGATTTTAAGTATTTTATCTTCTTTTTCTCGATCTATATCAATAGTTTGTATATTATGTTGCAGTATGGTATTAGTGAAAAAATCATTACCATTGCCATTCTCGTTTATACTAATAAGCTTACTAGCATCTGTAATAAATGCACCACCATTCAGTAATTTACTAAAGTTATTTTTGACATCGCCGCTCACATAATCCTCCGCTATTAATTGGCTTAACATAATATAATTATCATAAAATATGATTAATTTTCCATTAATAAAGCCTAATTATTATCAATCTGATAAGAGTTAATATGCTTAATTTGTCTGGCTAATACCAAAGAACTATCTTTAAGGTATTTTTTTGCAAAGTGTGTAAGCCTTTTTGGACTGTTTAGATAACTCCATTCTGCATGAAGAATCTTCAGGTCTCTCTGCGCTACACTGATTTCATTTTTTATTTTGATCAACTCCCTATTGAGCTGTTGGACATGTAATTTTATCTTAAATAACCCTATCACGCTGAGAAAAAATATTAATACTGATATAATATAAAATACTTTCATAGTATCTTCTGTATAGCCCTTAACTTTGCTGAGCGTGACCGCGGATTGTTGTTTACTTCTTCTGCACTTGCCTTGATTACCTTTTTATTTAAAAAGGAAAATCCCTCTTCACATAAATCTCTAAAAAAGTTTTTTACTATACGGTCTTCTAAAGAATGAAAAGAAACAACTATCAATTTACCATTCTTGTTTAATAATTTCGATGCAGCCTTAATACCTTTTTCTAGCTCACCTAACTCATCATTTACCCAAATTCTGATTGCTTGAAACGTCCTGGTTGCAGGATCAATTTTGCATTTTCCACGAGGAACCACAGAGCGAATAATCTCTGCAAGTTCAAGTGTAGTTTTAATAGTCTTTTTCCTACGTATATTCACTATTGCCCTTGCAATTCTACGAGAATATCGCTCTCCTCCGTAATTGTATATAGTATTTGCAATTTCCTCTTCGCGTAAACTATTTACAAACGTTGCAGCATTAATAGAGCAGGAATTATCCATACTCATGTTTAGTGGTCCATCATGCATAAATGAAAAGCCTCGCTCCCCATTGCCAATCTGCATAGATGAAACTCCTATATCAAACACAATCCCATCTACACCTTCAACATTGTTACTATGCAGTACGTTTTCTATGTTGCTAAATTTCTCAATGAATAGCTTTAATCTATTAGGATATTCGTGGCATAGGTACTGAGCAACTGTTTCATCTCTATCAATAGCATATATAGAACATTTAGCAGCATCTAGTATTGCTTTACTATATCCTCCAGCCCCAAATGTTGCGTCCACGTATATACCTCCATCTTGTGGTGATAACAGCGTTAACATTTCTTCTAATAAAACTGGAGTATGTGCTTTATCCATAAACGCCTAAAGTGTAACTTAAATTATAAATAATTTAAAGATAGTTTGTCCACTGAGCTATAAAATTTAACTTTACTAATCAACTACATTGTTATATCTTTTTTATAAGTTAGCGTAATAAGGTATGCATCAATTTTTAATTTTGCTCACTACTATTGTATCTGTAGCTTTTTTTGGCTATTTAGTACCGGTAGAGATCAAATCTTTTCTATATTCAATGAGTCTCAGTATTAAAGAACTTCTGCTATTCATAATGCCTTTTATTGTATTTACATTGATTTTTAACAGCATTAATAGTTTGAAGCAGTCAGTAATAAAATTCATAGCATTACTTGTCGTAGCAATCTTCATTTCAAACCTTGCTTCAAGCCTATTAGCTTACTCTATAGGGCACTTTATTGTAAGTAATATCCATACAGCAGAAAGTATAGGACAGCATGAAGAAACCATAAAGATGTTATGGCCATTTAAATTACCTGCACTGATTTCTAACTTTCAGGCTTTAGTTTACGGATTTATATTTAGTTTAATAATGTCTACAGTTCTACCGAAAAGAAGTAAGGAACTCGCACAAAAAATGCTGGATTTAACATCCTTTGTCTTTAAGAAATTTTTAGTACCTATTATACCGGTATTTGTGTTAGGGCTTACCCTAAAAATGGAACATGAGCAACTTCTACCCACAATAATTAAGAATTACTCAACTGTTTTTATAGCAATAGCATCCGCATCTTATTTTTACATTTTTCTGTTATATGGAGCAGCAAATTCATTCCAAATTAAAAATTGGATGGCCAGCATAGGAAACATGATGCCAGCTTTTATCACTGCAGTGAGCACAATGTCTAGCAATGCAACAATGCCTATCACTTTAGAAGGCAGCAAAAAAAATGTTAAACAACATGACATCGTGTCTTCTGTGATACCAATCACCGCTAGTTTTCACTTAGTAGGTGACTGTTTCTTTATTATTATATTATCCCTGATAATAAAATCTGGTTCCTTTTTATATACAATGGATTACGTTACATTTCTTCTTTACTTCTTACTATTTAAATTTGCAATTGTGGCAATCCCTGCGGGTGGAATAATGGTAATGCTGCCCATTCTAGAAAAATATCTTCAGTTTTCTCCAGAAATGCTTTCATTAATTACAGCATTATACATAGTGTTTGATCCTGTAATCACTTCAGCAAATGTAATGGGTAATGGTGCTTTTACTATGATATTTATAAAGTTTTATAATAAATTATGTCGATCTTAGCAATTAACACTGTAGGTACAGGCAGTTCAATAGCTATTGTTAATTATGACGGTAGTTACTTGATAGAACATAACTCTGAAGGCAATAGCCATGCAGAATCATTCTTTAGAATTTTGGATACTCTATTTGCAAAACACAATTATGATTATGATAAAATAGACCACTTAGCAGTAGTAGTAGGGCCAGGAAGCTTCACCGGTATTAGGGTAGGCATATCAGCTGCACAAGGTATGAGTCTTGCTACAGGCAAACCATTATACGGGGTAAGCACCCTAGAAGCTAAGGCATATGCAATATTTTCGTCACCTCACTACAATAAAGAAAACATTCAAAGCGTAATTGAGGACCACAAAGTATTTTATATACAACTATTTGACCATCACTTGTTGCCAATATCAAAACCCGAGGTATTAAATAAAGATAAACTAGATACACACGAAGATTGCCATTTTTCTGCTAGCCATGCGGGATTATTGGTTCTCCATAGACTAAAAAACAAACAAAAGTTAAATCCTGCAGAGGCTTTATATTTAAATGATCCGGACTATATTCGCTCTTAACTACCATGGAAATAAGCAACGTTACTTTTGATTACTTCAGCATTATCTCTAGGTAATTCTTTTATAAATCGAGAAATACGCATCGGTTGCCATTGATTGTTGATTTCTCTTCTATCTGCACATGAAATAATTAACTTTTCCTTCGCTCTCGTTATTCCCACGTACGCAAGTCTTCTCTCTTCTTCTAAAGCTCCGCCACTTCTATCTTCAAAGGACCTTTGGTGAGGAAACAGCCCCTCTTCCCAACCTGGTAAAAACACACATGAAAATTCTAATCCTTTTGCTGCATGAAGAGTCATAACATATACGGCATCATCATTACTCATATTATCCACATCCATAACTAAGCTAATATGTTCCAAGAAAATTGTTGCATTATCAAAACTTTTTAAAGATGAAATAAGCTCCTTTACATTCTCTATACGCGCTGCACCTGTTACACCCTCCTCTTCTAGCATTTCAATATATCCTGATTGATTTGCAAGAATTTCAACAAACTCAAAAAGTTTTTGGTTCTTTATTACCTCTCGCCAAAGCTCAATTTTACTCAAAAATCCATTTAGTGAAGACTTTATCCTTTCTGTTATTTGGTCTCCATTGACTAATATTTTTGCTGCTTCAAAAAAAGAAACTTTATGATCCTGAGCAATCACATATATTTTTTTGAGAGTTGTAGCTCCTATACTTCTTTTTGGCCGATTTATAATACGCTCAAAAGCAAGATCGTCATTATTGTTTACTACGAGTCTCAAATACGCAATTATATCTTTTACTTCCTGGCGTTCATAGAATTTCATACCACTTATAATCTTGTATGGTATTGAATATTTAATAAAATATTCTTCTAAAACTCTTGTTTGAAATGTGGCCCTCACCAATATTGCAATGTCACTAAATCTATAATGACTAAGTTTTAATATTTGCTCACTTATAAATCTTGCTTCAGCTTTGCTATCCCATAACCTTACCACGCCTACCTTTTCACCTTCAGCGTTAGTCGTCCATAATTTTTTTCCCAACCTAGTTTTATTATAATTAATAACATATGACGCAGTTGCAAGTATATGAGATGTTGACCTATAATTGCATTCGAGCTTGACAGTTTTCGCTCCTTTAAAGTCATCAGAAAATTTTAAAATATTCTCAACTTCTGCACCACGCCAACTGTATATCGATTGATCATCATCTCCAACACAACAGATATTTGAATGCTCCTTTGCAAGGTACTTAAGCCAAAGATATTGTATTGCATTTGTATCTTGATATTCATCTACCATGATGTACTTAAACTTGTTTTGGTAATAGGCCAAAATCTCATTATTTTGATTAAAAAGTTGCACGTTATATAACAACAAGTCACCAAAATCAACAGAATTAAGAAATTTTAATCTCTCCTGATATTGATGATAAACCTTCAATGCAACTACGTACACCGACTTAAATGATTGAATGTCTTCGACTTCAGATGGAAGCAAGCATTTTTCTTTCCACTGCTGAATAATATTTAAAACGGTACTATATTTTTCCGAAAAGCTTGTCTCACTAAGAATACTTTTTATCACCTGTAATTGATCATCAACACCGATAATTGTAAAGTTAGAGTTTAACCCTAAAACTTCTGCATGCTGACGTAGAATCTTTGCTGCAATTGCATGAAATGTTCCGAGCCATGGTATATTTACACCCGTCATTTCCATTACCCTTGATGCCATCTCACTTGCAGCTTTGTTCGTAAAAGTTACTGCCAATATTTGCTCAGGTGAGCAATAACCATTACTAATTATATGTGCTATTCTTGAAGTGATAGTCCTAGTTTTTCCTGTTCCTGCTCCGGCAAGTATTAAGATCGGTCCATCTACATTAGTAACAGCCGCCTGCTGTTCTGGATTTAACTGTGATAAGTAATCGCTCATTAGATATTACGCCACCTTTCAATGAGTTAACACTATGATAAGCATATTGTAAAGAATTTATTGCCACTTACACATTAAATCTAAAGTGCATTATGTCTCCATCCTGAACAATATAATCTCGGCCTTCAAAACGCATTTTCCCTGCTTCTTTGCAGGCCAATTCACTTCCATATTTGATATAATCTTCAAAACTTATCGTTTCTGCCTTTATGAAACCCTTCTCAAAGTCAGTGTGGATCACTCCTGCTGCTTGATCTGCGGTTGATCCTAGCTTTACTGGCCATGCCCGCGCTTCCTTTGGACCAACAGTAAAGAAAGTTATCATACTTAGAATCTCGTACATAATACGCGCTATTGAATCTAATCCTGACTCCTGTAAGCCAAATTCTTGTAGAAAACTCTTCCTCTCTTCTTCACCTTCAAGGTCTGCAATATCTGCTTCAAGCTTTGCTGAAATGCAGTAGAATTTACTTCCATTCTCTTCAGCCATTTTCTTTACTGTATCAGATAGTGCGTTACCACTTACCACATTCACATCTTCAACATTGCAAACATACATCACCGGTTTTGTGGTTAATAACTGCAACGATTTCATTTCATCTGGGCTCGCATTTTTGAATCCTCTCGCAGGTTTGCCTGATTTTAGCACAGCTAATATTTCCTGCACTAAATCCAATTGCTGTTTTAGCTCCTTATCTCCCTGCTTCGCCTTCTTTTCCATTTGAGGTAATCTTTTTTCTATACTATCAATATCAGCTAAAATCAGCTCCATCTCAACCACCTCAGCATCTAGTATTGGGTCGATTTTGTTGTGTACGTGGTTAATGTCTTCATCCACAAAACACCTTAACAGATGGACAATAGCGTCAACTTCCCTTATGTGACTCAAAAACTTATTGCCTAAACCTTCTCCCTTACTTGCACCTTTTACTAAACCTGCAATATCCACAAACTCTAGCTGATTGTAGATAACTTTCTCTGAACCAGCAAGTGACGCAATCTGCCTTAGGCGTTGATCTCTTATGGAAACCTTGCCTACATTTGGCTCTATTGTACAGAAAGGGTAATTTGCAGCTTCAGCCAAATTTGATTGCGTAAGTGCATTAAACAAGGTTGACTTCCCAACGTTAGGTAGCCCAACTATACCGCAGTTAAAACTCATATCCACTATATAAAAATATGATTATTGCACAGTTAAAGAATTTTTGCTATACTTAATTAATAATTTGTCAACGATTTTATTAATATAATAATATCTTTATTAAGGTAAAGTTATGACTAATACCCAGCAACTTCTGATGAATCTACGTAATAATGAAGATCCATATCCTAATACCTTTTATAAAGGCACAGCAATTGGTAATGGGAGTTGCTTTTTTGATTCATTCAGGCAAGGGCTGGAGCAACAAAAAGGCATAAAAGTTACTGTTGAACAGCTACGAGAAGAGTGTAGAGAATTTGTACTGCACAATCCTCCACAATGGTTTAAAGATGCAATTGCAAATAGCTATGATAATATGGGCAGAAAACGCAACGAAGCTATAGAGCAATACACGAGAAATATCCTAAATAATAATAGATGGGGTGATCCTGAAGTTGAAGGCAGGATACTTTGTGAAAAATATGGTGTGAAATTACACGTAATGGAAAAAAATCCGTTGCACTGTAATAACAATCAGCAAGACAAATTCTTGTGCCAATTAGTAGATAACAAAGGCTCAAAAAGCGTTGGTGTTGATAAAGTGAATTACAATGATAATAATACCATACATATAATAAACAATGGTGAGTTGCACTTCGAGCCGCTACTCAATAAAGAACGTAGAGAACGTGAGGATTTCCTATTGGCAAAAGATCTTCAAGCGAAAGAAATTTTTGAATATCTCGAAAGTAAAGGGAATGGTGCCACAGAAGAACAAGTTCAAAAAATATTTAACGAATTATTAGCAGAAAATCCGAACTGCAATGCTGTAGGAGAGTGTATAAAACATTTTGAAAATGCTAATACTCCAAATAATTGTGTACAAGATGCACGATCTTACAACAATCGCAAAAGAAAGCTAGATGATAGCCCAAGCACTTGCACGAAACGAGCAAGAATTGATCATGTTTTCCCTAGTTGTGAAAATATAGTTGCTGTTCATTAATACTCTTTATTATACATACTGAAACCCAAAAAAGTAGGTTTCAGTACTGCGATTGACCTTTCTTTTTATCTCTGTCAGTTCACTTGAACTTTAAGTACCTTCTGCTTAAGGTAAATACTTCCTGATTTTTAGATATTAATTTTAATATAGCCAATATGTTGATAAACAACAATGCAGAAATTGAAATATCTGCAATATCCCACAATAACTGAACTTTACTTATTGATCCAAGAGGAATAATCATAGTAAAAATCGCAATCCAAATTTTGACGTATATACTGCTATTAAATACATAACGTATAGACTGCTTTGCACAAAAAAACCAAGTAAATATGGTCGTAAATGCAAAACAAAACATGAGAGTCATAATGAAATAATTTATATAAAATGAATTTATAGCTTTTTTAAAGGCAAATATGCACATGTTGGTGCTTTCCAATCCAGTCATCCAAGAATCCGTTACAAGTAATACCATCGTTGTAACAAAAGCTATTATCACAACTATAAACGGTGATATTATAGTAATTAAGCTTTGCTCAATAACGAACTTAGTATTATTTTTCTTGGGAGTAATAGAAGAATGTATAGTTCCCTCAAGGCCAAGTCCAATATCTGTTGCAAAGATGCCTCGCAAAGTTCCCACCTGAATAATAGTTAATACTTCAAGAATCAATCCCAAGGATAAACCTGATTTTAAACTGCTCATTGTAAAGACACTACTTAAGATAAGATTGAGAGAAGGCAAGATATTTTCACTGAGTTTAAACAATATTACGCCACAGAACACAAGGTAACTTACTGTCATGATTGGTATCAAGGCCGATATAAAAACTTTAATCTTTTGTAAACTGAGTACTGTAACAATGAAAAAAATAACAGCCATTGCTATACCACCAATAATTACAGGCACATTTATCATTTCAAGTGGTATTGATATAGAGTTTACTTGCACAAGATTACCAACAGTTATTGCAGCTATAATCATGATAAATAGAAATATAGCCGTTGCTTTTTTAGAATTGAAAGCATCAGCCATATAAGCAACGGGTCCACCTATAAATCTTTTTTCTTTTTTTATTCGCTTACTAATGCTCAGATAACATGTAACATATTTTATTACCGAGGTAACAATAACGATTACAATCATCCATAAGATGAATCCAGGACCCCCTGTCTTTAAAGCAATTGCTGTGCCTGAAATATTTCCTACTCCTAAGTTTCCGCCTAAAATTAGAAATAGTGCAGCCAACGATGAAAATCTATTCTCACCCTTTTTAGGTTTTAATAGTGAAAATGCATATGGTAATCTAAATATTTGTAACCACTTTAGCTTTGCTGATAAGTAAACGCTAGTAATTAACATGAATATTACTGTTGGTAACAGCAACACAAGTTTTATTGTATCCATTTACGTAATGAACTTTCCACTAAATATATACGTAAAAATTCAAGGTGTCTAGGCTATTTCCCGTCGATTTTTAAAAATCTGATAGGCTAAAACTTAATGCAGCTTCAGCTTTTTTGCAATCATTATTGAAGTGAACTGAAAATCTGCTATAGTTTATTATTAATTGCACCCTTAGCTCAGTTGGATTAGAGCATTTGACTACGGATCAGAAGGTCGGGCGTTCGAGCCGCTCAGGGTGCATACACTTGAAATTGATATATGAAATACCTATCTTTAAATACATAATAGATTGTGACATATGAAAAAAGACTATTATGAGTTATTAGAAATAAACAGAAACGCCAGCATTGATGAGATAAAGAAGGCTTATAAAAAGCTAGCATTGAAATATCATCCAGATAGAAATCCTGGTAACAAAGAAGCAGAAGAAAAATTTAAAGAAATAACTGCTGCATATGAAGTTTTATCTGACCCTAATAAAAAGGCGGGGTATGATAGTTATGGTCATGAAGGGCCTTCTGCCGGCGGATTTGATTTTGGTTACGGTGCAAGTGATTTCAGTGATATATTTAATGACTTTTTTGGTGGAGGTTTTGGCAATAGTCGATCAAGAACCAAAAAGAGTGCGGCAACACCCGGAGCAGATCTACGTTATGACCTTGAAATTACTCTTGAGGATGCTTTTAAAGGAATGCAAACTCCTATACACTATGTTACAAATGTAAAGTGTGAAACCTGCCAGGGTACCGGAAGCGAAGGAGCTATCAAACCAGCACAGTGTAACATGTGTAAAGGTAGTGGCAGAGTAAGGAGTCAGCAAGGTTTTTTTACCATAGAAAGAACATGTCATGTTTGTTATGGTGAAGGAGAAATAATACAAAACAAATGCAAAAAATGTGGTGGTAGTGGACGCAGGAGAGATGAAGTAAATATATCAGTTGCAATCCCAAAAGGTATTGAGGACGGCACTAAAGTTAAGGTAAATGGAAAAGGAGAAGCTGGAATACGAGGCGGCAAAAATGGCGATTTGTTCGTATGCGTGAACATAGCCTCACATAAAGTCTTTACTCGCGAAAAGGCAGATTTACACTGCAAAATACCTGTCAGAATGACCCTCGCAGCACTTGGGGGTGAAATCGAGGTACAGTCAATAGATGGAGCGAAAATTAAAGTAAAAATACCAGAAGGTACGCAAACAGGTACTAAGTTGCGTTGTAGAGAAAAGGGAATGCATTATATGAATTCAAGTACTCGTGGTGATTTATATGTGCAAGTTATAGTTCAAACTTTAAACCCAAAGAATCTCACTAAGAAGCAAATTGAGCTACTAAAGGCTCTTGAAGAGAGTGAAGATTCAAACCAGCAGCAAAACGAAGGATTCTTCAATAAAGTGAAAAAAAGTATTTTCTAAAGTGCAATAGAAAGATTACCAATCGATTTTCTTATCTCGAGCTTTAATCTGCAGCGTAGCTATTAAGCTAATTAAGGCACAAATAGAAAGATAGATACCTGCTGAAAGTTTTGTACCAGTTTTTTCTATAAGTTGCATACATACGTATGGAGAAATACCGCCAAAAATCCCTGCAGATATATTGTGTGCCAAACTAGAACCAGTACATCTAATTTTCGTTGGAAATAATTCGCAGATAAGAGAATTACTTATCCCAAAAGATGCACCTATCGGTATACTAGTTAGTAAAAAAGTAAATATTACAATGTATTGATTATCGCTAGATAATAATAAAAAGACTGGCAAGCTTAAAGAAACTAGTACCACTAAAGTAGTGATCATTATGCTTTTTCTTCCTACTTTATCAGACAATATTGCAAACAACACTGCACATATTCCAAATATCATATCACTTATAATTCTCACTATATTTTTAATATCAACCCCCAGTATATTAAACTCTTTCACAGATATATTATAAAACATCACTATTGAGTAAACGACTGCATTTTGAGCAATACCAACTATAATTGAGATAATAAACAGTTTTTTATAGCTCTTAAACAGCTCTGAAAGTGGAGAATTAGAAAGATTTTTACTTTCTTTATGTGTTCTGTACGCTAAACTTTCGCTGATCATATATCTTGTTAGCACTCCTATCACACCCATGAAAAAACAAAAATGAAAAAGCAACCTCCAACCCCAGATTTCAAAACCTTCACCTGTAAGTTTTTTACAAATTTCTATCATCACAAAGCACATGATCGAACCAAGTGCACCACTGAAAGTTTTTATACTTCCTAAAAACCCAATGTTTGCTTTATCACTTGAATGCTCAATTAAAAAAGCTGAGTTAACACCTATTTCTCCACCTGCTGCTGCTCCTTGCGTGATTCTACAGATTAATAATAATATTGGTGCAGCAATTCCTATCTCCCTGAAGCTTGGTATAATTCCAATTGCAGTAGATGAAACCGACACAAGCATGACTGACGCAATTAAAACTTTTCTTCTGCCGTATTTATCTCCAATATGACCGAAAATTAGTGCACCTAGTGGCCTAGACCCAAAACCAAGAGCAAAGGTAATAAGATATTGTGCTATATTACCCTCAGAAGGAAAAAAAGTACTACTAATTATGCATGTCAAAACCCCAAATAGGGTTAATTCATACCATACTATCATGTTGCAAATTATGCTCGATAGTATAGCTTTCTTGATATCATTCAACTTTTTATCCAGTGTATTACTTTGCTTATATTACTACTAACAGACACTTTTGTCGATAATTTAGATTTTTCTAATTCTTACTCATCTTTATCATTGCCTGGGTCTTGTAGGATGCTATAATTGCTTTTTCTAAGTCTACCTTTCAAAGACGCAACGCCACTTTCACTAATACCACTTAAGCTCAAAGCAGCAGCACCTAACTGCAATCCAACTTCGCATGTTTCAGGAATAACTTTACTTACTCCCAGAGTGTTATACATTTCTACATTACTTAAATCTGGTAAGCGTATTATAATGTTTACATGTGGAAAATTCGCTGCAACTAAAGAAACTATCTTCCTTATAGTAACTTCATTTTTGATTGAGATTACTATGGCTTGGGCTCTTTCTATTCCTATTGACTTTAGGATTTCAGGTCTCGTAACATCTCCTAAATATATAGGGAAGCCATCATTTTTACCTTCCTTAACTATTTTTGACTGAATATCGACAATAACATAATTTAAGTGCTCAGCACTAAGCATTTTGGTTACCATATGTCCAACACGACCAAAACCAGCAACAATTACATGATTATGAAGATCTTGTGTATCTGTCACCACAGCTTCATCATCTAAAATAACCTTTTCACTGCTTAGCAAGTTTACTATCCAATCCCCTAGCCCAGATAAAAGAGGGGTAAATGCCATTGTAATTGTAGTCAATATCATAAGTATTTGCGCAGTTTCACCTTCTAATACATGCAAATCTTGTGCTAAACGAAACAAAATAAACGCAAATTCCCCACCCTGTGCAAGTAGCAATCCAGCTTGTATAGCAGGCGCACTTTTGAATCTAAAAAATCTACATAAAACATAAATTATGGAAGCCTTTAAAGCAATAAGAACAACAGATAGCAATGCAATTAACAGTATGTTATCAAGAAGAAGTTTAATGTTGATAGACATACCAACAGTCATGAAAAACAAACCAAGAAATAGGTCTTTAAATGGCAACACTGCTTGCTCTACTGAATGCCTATGCTCTGTTTCCGCAACAAGCAACCCTGCAACAAATGCTCCCAACGCCATTGATAAATGAAATGCTTCAGTAATAAATGCTGCTCCTAATATTATCAGCAACGTTGTTGCTATGAATATCTCATTACTTCTCATAGCGGAAATAACTGAAAACAACGGCCTAAGCAGAAGACGACCGGTTATAAATATCAGCACTAATGCAATAGCAGCTTGCACCAATGACCCAGCTAATGAGCTTATAAGGCTGTGCTGAGAATTGCCGGCAAGTAAAGACACTAATACTATCAAAGGCACTACTGCAAAATCTTGTAGCAAAAGGATTGCTATTGACAACCTACCTACTTGTGTCGCTTGATAACCTTTCTCATGCAGCACCTGTAATACCATCGCCGTTGATGACAATGCAAGACCACCACCAATAACTACGGCCTTTTTTGAATCTATACCGAATTTTGCTCCAACTGTAGCAGCAATCCCCCATATTGCCGCTATCGTCACTATAACCTGTAAGGACCCAAAACCAAATACATGCATACGCATGGCCATTAGCCGTTCAAATGTTAACTCCAGACCTATAATGAACAGTAAAAAAACTACACCAAACTCTGCAAAGCTATCCATCACTGTAGTTGATGTTATAAAACCAAGCCCATGAACACCGATAGCTGCACCTGCAACAAAATATCCAAGAACAGGACTAATGTTCATCTTCCAGAAAGCTATCACTATAAACACAGCAGCAGAAAGTACAATTATAATGTCGCGCAAATGATGTAATTGAGAAGTATCGTGCATAACATTTACTCCGTATTATTACACCATTTTATCGAACAACCAATGCTTGGTTTCTGATCAGTTAATGGACTACCTGTCTCAGCAACAAATTTCATAGCTTGAAATAAATCGCTGCTTCCTACTAAATGGCCATGAAGTTTATCCTTTTTCCTATCATCAAAACGTCCACGATAACAAAGATTCAAACTAGAATTAAAGCCAAAAAAATCAGGGGTACATACAGCTCCATAAGCTTTAGCCACTTCCTGTATAGTATCAATTAGATATGGAAAGGTAAATCTATTGCACTTAGCAAAATTAATCATATTCTCGTAAGAATCTTCAGGATATGCATTAACATCATTAGGCATTATCGCAACAGCATTTACCTGATAATTTTCCTGCAGCAAGGCTATATCAGCTACTAAGTCGCTAATAATTGACTGAACGTAAGGACAGTGATTACATATAAACATGACTATCAAGCCATTTTCACCGCGGCAATTACTTAAGGTATAGTATTTACCATCAACTCCTAACAAATTAAAATCTCTTGCTATGAAATTAAAATCCCCTTCAGGCGTATTCAGTGCAACCATATCCTTAGATTTAATGAGTATCGTACATAATCTATATTTTTATCCTTTAAATGTCAAATAATTTGTAGCGAATATAGCCTATTCTATAGAGTAATTGTTGTTCACATTACATAACAATTGATTCTTCAGCTCTAAAATGCAGTCAGCTTTTTCTGCAAGATAATGATTATGTGTCACTATAAGCATAGAGCAGTTATTTTCTTTTACATATGAATATAGCAGTAAAAATACATCTAGAGAATTTGACGGATCTAAGTTTCCTGTAGGCTCATCTGCAAGTAAAAGCTTCGGAGAATTTACAAGGCTTCTTGCTATTGCAACTCTTTGCCTTTCTCCTCCAGAAATTTCAGATATCATACTCTTTGCTTTATTCTCTAAATTAAATTTCTCTAGCATTTTATATGCATTGCTTTTTGCCTCAACTTTGTTTTTTCCCACAATAAGCTGAGGAAGCATAATATTTTCCAGCACTGATAATTCCCGCAGCAAATAGTGAAACTGGTAAACAAAGCTGAGAAAATTCCTCCTCATACTAACCTTCTGTTTTTCACTTGCTTGTGTACAATTTACCTCATTGATTAACACCGTTCCTGAAGTAGGGGTATCCAACAGCCCTGCAATTTGTAATATAGTCGTTTTACCAGATCCTGAATTACCAATTAATGCAATTACCTGTCCTTTTGCAAGGCTTAAATTAATATCTCTTACAATAGGAGAATCACTATTAAAACTTTTCGTTACCGAAATTAATTTGAGCATTAAACTGAAAAGCTATTACCGCATCCACATTGAGATTTAGCAAGATTATTTTTTATTTGAAACCCAGAATTACATAAATCTTCAACATAGTCTATTACCGAGTCTTGCAAAAATTTCACTGAACAAGTGTCAACCATAAGTATAGGATTTCCACTATTATCATTGATTATCATATCTTGATTTTTTTTACCAAAGTTAGATCGACTTTCATAGTCTTCATCATCATCTTCTTCATCAAAGTCATCCTCGAAATCATCATCGTCATAATCATCATCATCTTCTTCATCACTTAATGACGGAATCTTGTCAATAAGGAAATTATATTTAAAACCAGAGCATCCACCTCCCGAGATAGCAATCCTCAATACAGACCCTGGGGACCTTTCTTGCTCTACAAGAGAGTGAATTTTTTTTATTGCACTATCAGTCAGGTTAATATTGTAATTTGTTGACATAGTAAGCACCTTTCATTATTAAATAATTATAACGCAGATTCTACATGTCAAACAATAATTTTCTACTAAATTACGTGTGCTATCCAAATCAAACAAGAGGAAGATATTTCTCAGAACAAGAGGATAAGTATCGTAGCTGCTTTCAGCGTGACAGGGATCGCATCATTCACTCCAATGCATTTAGGAAATTAGGATACAAAACACAAGTTTTTATTAACTATGCGCATGACTATTACCGCACTCGCCTTACTCATAGTCTTGAAGTTGCACAAATTGCAAGGTCAATTGCACGTAGGCTTAATTTAAATGAAGATATCACTGAGTGTATAGCACTTGCACATGATCTTGGTCATCCACCTTTCGGCCATGCAGGCGAAGATGCATTAAATAAAGTAACTCAAAACTTAGAAGGTATATACAAATTTGACCACAATGTTCAAACTATTAGAATCCTGGTTTACCTAGAAAAGAAGCATGCTGATTTTGATGGACTGAATCTTAGTTGGGAAGTGATTGAGGGAATAGCTAAACATAACGGTCCTTTGCTTGGCCAATATGCAAAATTTCCCACAAGTAATAAATTAATGTTAGAGTATAATGAAAAATATAATCTCAAACTTGAAGAATTTTCTAGTGCTGAAGCGCAAGTTGCTTCCATTGCTGATGATATTGCCTATAGCGTCCATGATCTCGACGATGCATTAAGAGCAAATCTGATTACCATCGAAGATTTACTAAATATTCCTTTAATTGGAAAAGTATTCCAAGATGTAAAAGGTAGGTATGTGAACATATCTCAAAATAAAGTTATACACGAAGCTTTAAGTAAAACCATAGGTATCATGATTAATGATGTAGTCTCTCAAACTGAGGTGAATATTCAAGACTATAAAGTAAAAAATGCGGAAGACATAAGGAAATTAGATAAACCTTTAGTAACATTTTCACTGGAAGTGACAAAAGCTGTAATAGAAATGAAAAAATTTAATATGCAGAAAATATATCGGAACTACAAGCTGAATAGAACTATGAATAAAGCACAACGTATATTGCAAGAACTCTTTCAGTGTTTTTATGAAAAGCCAGCATTACTACCAACCGAATGGGAAAAAATTGCCACTGAATCTCAGCGTTCAATAGTAATATGTGATTACATTGCTGGTATGACCGATAGGTTTGCTATACATGAACATAGGAGGATATTTGATACTTCATATGAGATGACTTCTTTTTAATTTTAAATGTCTGACTATTACTTCATGTCAATTGCATTAAAACTTGCAGCAAATGCGTTGGGAAATGTAGCACCTAATCCTGCTGTTGGTTGCGTCATTGTAAAAAATAATGCGGTAATTGCTGAGGGGTGTACTGGTGTTGGTGGACGCCCGCATGCAGAGGTAGTTGCACTGGAAAACGCTCAGAATTTAGCTTGTGGTGCAACTATGTATGTAACTCTTGAGCCGTGCTGTCATTATGGAGTTACAGGCCCTTGCACTTCAGAAATTATAAAATCAGGAATAAAAAGAGTAGTAGTCGCGACTACTGATCCCGATGAAAGAGTCTCAGGTAAAGGAATAGAGATACTGAAGGAGTCCGGAATTGAAATCACACATGGAATTATGCAAGAAGAAGCAGAAAAGCTAAACGTGGGTTTTTTCCTAACTAAAAAATCACATAGACCATTTATAACTTGCAAGGTTGCTTCAACTCTGGATGGGAAAATTGCAACATTTACAAATGAAAGCAAGTGGATTACAAGTGAAGATACGAGAAACTGGGTACATAAATTAAGAACTAAATATGATGCAATTATGATCGGAAGCAACACTCTTGTTCAAGATGATCCACTTTTAACTTGTCGACTGCCTGGACTTGAAGATAAGTCACCAATAAGGATTATTATAGACGGCCAAGCACAGTTGAGAAAAGAACACAATATCGCAAAAACTGCTGATAAAGTAAAGACCTGGGTCATTACAAACAGTGAAATAGTGGAAGAAATAAAGAATATTAACTACTTAGCAGTTAATTCAAACAAAAATGGTAAAGTTTGTTTAAAAGACATGATGCAAAAGCTTATTTCAGAGATTGGAATAACTAGAGTGTTGGTAGAAGGAGGAGGCATATTAATTACAGAATTATTAAAACACAAGTTGATTGACAGACTAGTAATATGCCGGAGTGGTAAAATTCTAGGCAATGATTCTATACCTTTTATAGGTAATCTTGGAATTCAGTCTATTAATGAGTGTTACAAATTTAAAAAAGCGGAAGTTATAAACTTAATAGATGATATAGTGGAAATATGGGATCACGAGTATTGATTTTGCAGTACCAACACCTTAGGTTCAGAATGTGATGGTAAAGATTTAATATGGACTTAGCTATTTTAGTGGAGGTTACTATACTGATAAAACTTCTTCTCACAAGTGTTATGTAAAATAGCTGACATTGGCCATATTAGCGCGTATTGGAAGTGGTATAAAATGTTAAAAGACCATATATGTTTAAGAGAGAATAAAAAAATTAGAAAATTTTAATAAAAACGAAGCTAAAAAGTAAAGCAGTCAACATAATGTTTTTTATTGACATTGCTTTGCTAAAGTTTTTTTAAAGAACAAATTATAGCACAAAACCTCAGTTGAAAAATTCCTTTGCATCACATTGAGAATACTTTCCATAAAAGCGTGATTTGGAGAGATTTATTAATAGCTTGCGAAAAGTAAATTACTTACGCAACTAAAATATATTGTGGGTAAAGTTGGCCACCGGAGATGGATTTAAGGTTATGCTAAATTTGATATAGGCAAATTCACAAGAAAAAGTGGCTCCCCGCTCTTTACTAAATAAACTCGGTCTCACAAATATTATGAAATGTGAGTTAAATTGGCCATATTCCTCATACTTTTAATAGTATGAAAAGCTTAAAAAGGCCATACATAATTAAAAGTGGGCAAGAAAAATTCTTTTAATTTTAGAAAATTTGGCTTCTAAATAAAGAATTTTTTTACTAGTGCTGCTCACAGGAATCTCCCATCTTCACAATCCTTTCTCTTTGATTATTCACCTTCCTTGCTTAATTATTTTAATAATGTAAAATATAGTATTAGCATTAAAGTATATTTGACTTAGACTAAAATGAAAATATGAAACATTTTTCTATAAATTCAATAGGACGCTGCATTCCAAAAAACAAAGTTACTTCTGATAAGATCGATGAATTATGCAATCTTCCTGCTGGCTATACAGAGAGAAATTCACATATAAAATCTAGATATTGGGCTGAGCCGATAAATGAAACAACACTTAGTATGGCAAAAGATGCGATTGATGATGCACTACTTAAAGCAAACTTAAGCATAGAAAATATTGACTGTATTATCAATGGAGGAAGCTTGGTTCCACAGATTTTACCGTGTACTGCATCATTGCTACTATCTTATTACCAAACTAGTGGTCAAGACTGCTTTGATGTAGACTGTACTTGCTTAGGTTTTTTAAAAGCATTAGAAATCGCGGATTGTCTATTTAAAGTAAAAAATTATGAAAACATTTTAATATTTTGTAGTGAATTACCGTCTCTAGGAATAACTAAAAATAATCATTCAACTTTTAACTTATTTGGTGATGGTGCGGTGGCAGTTATTCTAAGTGCATCACAGAGTTCATCTTCATCAGTTATTGCATCTTTATTTCAGACATTTCCTGATGGTGGAAATCATAGTCAATGTCGTGGTTGTGGAACCTTAACCCACCCTAGTAGAACTGGATAATCACCTGGTATTACCTCCTTTTACTTCGAAATGGATGGCCCAAAAATATTTAAGACTGCAGCTAAATACTTTAATAATTTCTTAGAATTATTGCTCAAAAAGGCTAACGTATCACTTCAGGACATTAATTTTGTAATTCCTCATCAAGCAAGCTACCACGGTATAAAACACATACAAAAGCATCTTGGTATTAAGCAAGATAAAGTAATATGCATTATTGAAAATTACGGTAATCAGGTAGCAGCTTCAGTACCAAATGCATTATATGAGTTGACTAATAATAAACAACTTCAAAAAGGGAATAAAATCTTATTTTTAGGAGCGGCTGCTGGATTGATATTGGGAGGGCTGATTCTTGAATACTAAACCATATATCTTAGTTACTGGAGCAACTGGAGGACTTGGAAGGAATCTTGTAGAATATCTTCTGAGTGTTGGTAATCATGTTGTTGCAATTGGAAGAAATCAGAACATAGGAAAGCAACTGCAGTTTCAAGGGGCAACTTTTATATCTACTGATATACGAAATGAAATTCATATTGAGAAATCACTAGGGACATGTTTAGCTATTATTCATTGTGCTGCGCTTTCTAAGCCTTGGGGAAAATATTTAGATTTTTACATAACAAATGTAGTTGGTACTAAAAATGTTATTGAACTCGCTTATAAAAAGGACTGTCCTTTGATTCATATATCCACTCCTAGTGTTTACTTTGATTTTAGAGATCGGTTGAATATTTCGGAAAATGATCCTCTATCAAATCAATTTGCAAGCTTTTATACTGAAACAAAAAAGCTTGCAGAAGACCTAGTAATAGGCGCCAGTAATATGATAAAGTCTGTAATTTTAAGACCAAGAGGTATTTTTGGTCCATATGATAAGGAATTTATTCCTCGTGTGTCACGCATAGCTTCTAGAGGATATTTTCCACTAATAAGAAATGGAGACCCTATTGTGGATATTACATATGTAGAAAATGTGGTGGATGCAATTATGTTGTCACTTTCTAATATTGAAACAGTGTCAGGACAGATATTCAATATTACAAACAATCAGCCACTAAAAATACAAAATATTTTGGACATTCTATTTGATGCTTTGAAGGTCAAAGTACGCTTAATTAAAGTAAAGTATTCACTTTTAAAATCAGTAACAGCAATAATGGAACTTACTAGCAAATTAACAAATTATGCATTTGAACCACCTATTACTTCTTATACACTGGGATTATTGTCTTATTCTCAAACTTTGAATATACATAATGCACAAACTCTTTTGAAATTTAAACCTTCAGTATCTATTGAAGAAGGTATTAATAGATTTGCAAAATGGTTTTCGCATGGTTAGATTTAAACTCTATCGAGCTGGGTACTGTAGACACCCTGAGTATACAGTAATAAAAAACGGTTCACTTCGGTTAAAAGAATTTTCAATGATTTGTGCTCTTCTTCATCATAACAAGTTTGGGCACATTCTTTTTGATGTTGGTTATAGTCAAGAATTTTTTAATGCAACAAAGAAATTTCCATATGCATTATACAAACTATTGACTCCTGTGCATATTCCTCTCACTTTGAGAGAATCCCTACTCGTAGATGGAATAGATCCTTTAAGTATAAAATATATTTTTGTTTCTCATTTTCACGCAGATCATATTTCAGCTATAGATGACTTTCCAAATGCTGAGATTATTTGTTCACGTGAGGCATATGAATTTGCAAAAAAAGCTACAGGTTTTAAGGGGATAATTAAGGGAATTTTACCATACTTAGTTGCAAAATTCAAATATAGAAAACTCAATTTTATTGAATGCAAAAAGCAAACTCCAGGTCCATATTTATTTAATATTGCATATGACATATTAGGAGATGAGACACTATTAGCTGTACCATTACCTAGTCATGCAATTGGACATTTTGGTTTATATTGTAATGATACACACAAATTTTTAGTAGGGGATTCCTGTTGGATAAAAAAAGCATATGTGAGTAACACTCTACCGCATTGGATAACAAAAATACTACACCACAATCATTCAGAGTACAGTGCAACATTAAGTAAATTGCGTACTCTGCATAAACTTTATCCTAATATTAAAATAATACCGTCTCATTGCTTAGAAACATACTTGAAAATGGTGGATTTATGAGTAAGTTAACCATAATAAAGGCTTTTTTACAAGATCGCTATCTTACCTACTCACTTAATAGTAGAGCCAAATTGGAAACTTATCAAAAGCTAAAGTTGAGTAAGTTTTTAAAGTGGTTGTGTAGTCATTCACCGTTTTATAGTGCATAAAACGGTAGACTATTAGAGGATTTTCCTGTAATGGACAAGATATCTATGATGGAAAATATATCATCAATAAATACGCTAGGACTTAAAAGTCAAGAATTACTGAATTTTGCACACACTTGCTATGAAAAACGCCTATATAATCTTAACTATAATAATATAACTGTTGGCTTATCTTCAGGTACTTCTGGCAAAACAGGGATCTTTCTTGTTTCTCAAAGTGAGTGTGATTTATGGTCTGGAATCATGTTAAGCAAGGCATTAAAAAGGACTACAATTACAAAAGCATAGAATTGCTTTCTGTTTTAGAAATGACAGTACTTTATATCAGAACTTAAGTTCAAAAATCATAAATTTTAAATTTATAGACGTTACAAGTGGTATAGATTATATAGCTTCAGAATTATGTAAATATCAACCAACTATTTTAGTTGCTCCAGCTTGTGTTTTAACCCTCCTTATCGGCAGCATAAAAAGCCATCAAGTTAATCCTGTTAGATTTTTTCTGTATCAGAAGTACTAGATCCTGATGTTGAAACAAAATTGAGTGCTTTCTTTAATCAAAAAATCTTTCAAATTTATCAATGTACAGAAGGGTTCTTAGGAATAAGTTCCCCATACCACGATGGTATTATTATGAATGAGGAATACGTATTTATTGAGAAAGAATTAGTTGGTGAAAATCGCTTTATTCCAATTATAACAGACTTTACACGAACTTCCCAACCTATAGTACGTTACCGCTTAGATGATGTTCTAGTTCTGTCAGATGAGAAAAATGATACTCCATTCACAATTTTAGACAGAATAGAAGGACGTTGTGATGATGTTTTATATCTAAAGAAACGTAATAGTGGCGAGTTAATACCTATATTTGCTGACTCAGTTCGTAACATATTTTGCAAGCAAAGTGCTGTAAGTGACTATAGAATAGAGCAAAACAGTCATGATCAATTGTGGATTAAGATGGCTCCACTGTCAGAAGATGCAAAAGGATATATAAATCAGGACATACGGAATTTATGTGATCTATTACAGCTTGATTATCCGAATATCACCTTTCTCAAATTGAATTCCATTGATCTTAGGCAGAAGTACAGAAGGATAAGGAGAAACTTTAATATTGAGGATTGCAGATGAATATTTTAATTACCGGTGCTCGGGCTCCGATTGCAATTGAATGGGCTTATAGATTAAAATTCAGTAGGTCGAGCGTAAAGATTATTATGGCTGATAGCATGCGCTTACCAATAGGTAGGTTTACTAATACTATAGAGCGATACTACTATATCAGATCACCAATGCAGTCTCCTAGACTATTCATAGAAGACATATTATCAATAGTTGTAAAAGAAGGAATAAACTTAATTATTCCAACATGTGAAGAAATATTTTACTTATCTAAGCTAAAACATTTTCTACCTACTACAACTCATTTATTTACAGATGAATTTGAAAAACTATCATTGCTGCATAACAAATTTTTATTTATCAAAAATCTTGTTGATGATACTGGTATACATAAGCCAAAAACATATCTTATTAATTCTCAGGACGAGTTTTTACATTGGAAAACAAAACATGATACTAACGACTATATCCTAAAGCCGGTGTTTAGTCGTTTTGGGTCAGAAACAATATTAGACATTTCCAAAATTAGAACTGCAATAAGATATCCTGTTGTTGCTCAACAAAAAATTTCCGGTAGGGAGTTATGCTCCTATAGCCTATCTATAAATGGTAAAATTATTGTACACTCTTGCTACCATCCAAAATATAAAGCTGGTTTAGGAGCTGGAATATATTTTCAACCTGAATATAACCAAGAAATTATTGATTTTGTAAAAAGTACCGCAAGAAAATTCAGCTTTACAGGGCAAATAGCTTTTGATTTTATCGCTGATGATTATGGACATATTTACCCAATTGAATGTAATCCAAGAGGAACGAGTGGGCTGTACTTAATACCTGAATTAAACATATTAGAGTTAATTACAAAACCAAAAGAGTCAAAGTATGTAACACATAATAAACCTTATCAAGTGAAATTTGGTATGTGGTTGTATTCTGCTAATCACATTAAAGGTTTTGGTGTAAAACAATTCATTAAAGATTATAAAAACGCACTAGACATTTATAGTGAAAAAAAGTTACATTACCTACAATTTATTAGTTTTTTCGAAATTCTAATCAGGAGCTTTTCTACAAGATTTAACCTTAAAAAGGCAGCAACACAAGATATTGAGTGGGATGGGCATGAAATTACTGAATCTTGATGATATTAGCTCTGAAGCTGTTCTTAAAGAAAAAACCGAACTTGCTCATTATATGATGTTGCAAGCACTAAAAATACCATTCTTATTAATTGATAATGTTCAAACTGAAATAAGGGCTGCTGTTGTTGATGGGAGTATACTATCTGTAACAGTTAATGAGATTGCTTATAACACATCTTATGTATGTTCTATGTATACTGCTTTTATATCTTATGCTAAACAGGAATTGAAGAAAATAAATAATCTATTGATTCAAAAAATACTACTAATGCTCATTAGCAGTTTGGATAATTTATTAAAGAAAGTGCATATAGATCGTGTTGTTTCCAATAATAATTTTTTACTTTCTACAAATTTATACTTTAATACAACATGGAAGGAAGGTGAACTAAGACAATATTTACAAGGCCTTATAAAAGAATTTCCTGAGCATACTATTATATTTAGGTCCCTAAATTTTCACACTAATAAGGACTTAATACAAGTTTTGAAAAATATTGGCTGTAAGCTAGTTCCAAGTAGACAAGTCTATATATTTGATCAAAGTCTTAAAGACTATACAAAACAAAAAAATTATCAGATTGACCTAAAGCTTTTAAATAATATAAGAGATTATACTTTGTGTTACAATGCAGATATAATGCACAGTGACTACAAACAAATAGAACATTTATACAAAAAATTATATATCGATAAATATTCAACATATAATCCTATTTTTAATGCTCAATACATAGAATACTCACATAAGACATCATTCATTGAATATTTCGGTTTACGTAATAAAGAGGGTGTTTTAGATGCTATAATTGGTTGCTATGATAGAAATAATACTACAACAGCACCAATTGTTGGGTATGATACAGATTTATCACAAAAACTAGGGTTGTATAGAATATTGATGGCTTACTGTATTAATAGAGCGCAACGTAAAGGTATGGTATTGAACCTTAGCTCTGGTGCATCACTATTCAAAATTTTACGTGGTGGTGTACCATTTATCGAATATAGTGCCGTCTATACAAATCATCTAAATAATAGATTGCAAAAATTAACATGGAAGTTATTAGGCAATATACTAATTTACATTGGAGTTCCCATTATGAAGTATTTTAAGTTATGAATATAGAACATCTAAAAAGTTATTGCTACTTAGTAAGTCGATCGAAAGACATAAAATACAAATTGCAAAAATTTTTTATTTTAAATATTCCTATTATTATCTTTAGAGATAATAATAGGAATATTGAGGGGATTTATCGACTATTGTCCACACCGCGGAGTGCCCCTTTCAAATGGAAGGCTAACCAGTGATTACATTAAGTGTTGCTATCATGGTTGGGAATTCAATTTTGAAGGAGTATGTAAAAATATACCTGCTTTAGAAAATGCTCCTAGATTTTGTCTCAAAAAGGTATTTGTTGAGGAATATAAGGGATACGTTTTTGTAAGTCTAAACAGTAATCCATATCCATTATATGGTATACCAGACTTAGATTCCTGCCATCATTACTATTGGACAAGGAAAGTAAATGGTGATCTAATTGATATATTAGAGAATTTTCTTGATGCTACTCATACTCCCTTTATTCATAAATACCTGATACGTAGTCCAAAAAAAGCACAAAAAATTTATGCTCAAGTTAAATGTTTTGATCGTTGTGTAACCATTCATTACACCGGAGAAAATAAGCAATTTGGAGTTATATCTAAATCGTTTGAAAAAGAAAGATTTCAAAGTGACTCCTTGTTTCAAATGCCTAGCATCGCAGAGATTAACTACTACAGTAAAAATGGTTTGAGTCTTAAGATTAGAGCTTATTTGACACCAACTACTACAAATTTACATAATATTCATGTTCTCTTTTACTTTCCTAAAAGGACTATTTTACCTGGATTTTTGAAATACATTATTGCATGGCCATTTTTTCAAATCGCGTTCTTGCAAGATAAAAAAATAGTTGAGAATCAATTAAAAAATAAAGCACATGTTAAAGGATATAGCCCAATTTACTGTGAAGCAGATCTTGTTAGAAAACACCTAGTTAATCTTATAGTAAACTCCAATTTTACTGATCAAACAAGTTACTCAAGAGTAATTACTGTATAAACCCCAGTTATGGATTTCAATTCATAGTGGTCGAATTATACATATTTTATGTAAAAACTTATTGACATCAAAAGTATTTATGTAAAAATGCGTGTGTGTTTAAAGTTTCACATAATTACTTAACTTTAAGCATAAATAGTTTAATTAGCTTAGCTTAAGGAGGCAAAAATGGGATTAAGTGAGCAACAAAAAAAATAAACAACTACAGTCTTTAAACTTTAACGATAACAAAGTAAGCGAGGATAAACTTCATTGCTCAAAGCGGAGTTTAAGTGTACTCAAAGATATGATGAAATTTTTTAATGCAGTTATGTTTATTTCACAGTTACATAGAATAAAACAGCATCATTTAAAGGAGAGAGCTGTAGATAAAATAAACGGAAAGTTTGAGGAGCATGAGTCTGATGCCAAAAAACAATGTGCAGAAATTACAACAGAGCAGCATGTCACAGAATCACAAAAAATAACAGTACCTATAGAACATACAAATTTAGAAATACCTGTAAATTTCGCGCTAATTAATGCTGTAAAACGCGGTGAGCTTGAGACTGTTAAAACTTATTGAAAATAAAGGTGCAGATGTTAATATCAGAAATCAGTATGGACAGCCACTTTTACGCATAGCTGATGGCATCCTTGCTCGGGTATAAGAGAGTAACCTTATAGAGAAAAGAGCTAATGAAGTACAACAGGTTACAACGAAGCAGTATACAAAGTTACAAGAGACCACTAGTACAGCAATACCCATGGAACAACTCAATTTAGAACTAGCTAACGCTGTAGAACAGAATGATTTTGTGAATGTTAAATGAAATATGTTGAGAAAGGTGCTGATGTTAACCTAAGGAACAGGTATGGCTGTACTGAGTTACACAGTGCTGCCGGTAATGGTAGTTTGGATGTAGTGAAATACCTGATTGAGAAAGGCGCTGATGTGAATGCTAATGCTGCAGATACTATGGCGGTGGTACTTCTTTACATAGTGCTGTAGGTAGTAAGAGCTTAGATGTAGTAAAATATCTAGTCGATAAGGGTGCTGATATAAATAGTACAACAAAAGATGGAACTACAGCACTACACATAGCGGCTGGTCAACATAATTGTGAAATAATAGAATACTTAATTCTGAAAGGGGCAGATATTAATGTTAGAGATAATGATGGCAATATACCTTTGCATTTAGCTGCTCAAGACAATATATTTCAGAACCAAGAAGATAAAATAGATGTAATGAAATACCTTATACGAAGAGGTGCTGATATTAATGCTAAAAATAATGACGGTAAAACTGCTGCGAATGTTGCAACTGACTCAAATGTGATCAAATATTTGAATTCTGTTCAGAAGAGTTAAGAATTTAGTAAATTGTCTAAAATAATAAAGAGGAGTATACCTAGAAACGACTACCATACTCCTCTTTGACTACCTCAATTCTTCTGTCAGTTAACTCTTGTCTGTCAGATTAAGTTGTGTCTAGTACAAATAAATTATCAAATATAACGAAGGGGAGTATACCCAATATTATATAAACAATTGCCATGCTCCACTTCAACCACTATCTACTTCTGTAACCCAGTTTCATTGCTATGAAGCGATACATTATCAATATAAGTAGCAGGTGAAACCCCATACTTCTTCTCGCCCTCTTCTATAGCTTTTTTAATTGCATACTCATCAACTCCATTCTTCAACATCGATTGTTGAGCTGGCGACAAAAGGTTCTCTTGAGTTGGTTGTTGCTTACTTTGTGTTTTATTGAATACACTAGCAGCAAACATACCTAACAGCAGTGCGTTGTTTATTACAGTAGCATTTATCTCTGGTGCAAACGTAATAGTATTGTCATGATTAGTGCTACGCTCCTTAGAAGTAAGTAAAGCTGGAGATTCTGTAGAACCTTTAATCCAATTCATAACTCTATCATTTATTAATAATGATAATTTTCCTTGTTGGTTTCCTGTTACAGAACGGCGGCTACGACTAGCACCTAGTCCTTGTAGATATTTAACTACATCATGTGTTCCTGCTAAACCTAAAGGTGTTTCATTATATTTATTTTTAGCATTAATATCAGCTCCTTTTTCTACAAGGTATTTAACTGTATCTAAGTGACCCCTCCAAGCAGTCATATGTAATGGAGTATTCCGGACTTTATTCTCAGCATTTACATCAACGCCTTCCCCTATAAGATATTTTACTATATCTAAGTGACCACCAGAAGCAGCAACGTGTAAAGGTGTCATGCCATCATTGTCCTTAACATTAAAATCAGCACCTTTCTCATCAACTAAGTATTTAACTACATCTAAGTGACCATTATCAGCAACCCTGTGTAAAGGAGTCCAACCATGGAAATCACCTGCATCCTGAACATTAAAATAAGCACCTTTTGTATCAATTAAGTATTTAACTATATCTAAGTGACCACTGTAAACAGCAAAGTGTAAAGGAGTCCAGCCATCATTGTCCTTAACCTTAAAATCAGCACCTTTCTCATCAACTAAGTATTTAACTACATCTAAGTGATCATTTTTAGCAGCAAAGTGTAAAGGAGTCAAGCCATGTCTGCGTTTAGCATTAACATTAGCTCCTTTTTCTACAAGAGATTTAACTATATCTAAATGACCATTTTCAGCAGCAAGATGTAAAGGAGTATCATCGAATGTGTTCCTAAAATTCACATTAGCACATTTATCTAATAAAAACTTTGCTATACCCACAAAACCTTTTTTAGCAGCCCAATGAAGAATCGTGTTTTCATGCCAGTGATAATAATCTCTAGTATTTACATCAGCACCCTTATTAATATACTCTTTAACCTTATCAAGGTTGGATTCTTTTACAGCTATAATTAGCTCTAAGCTCAACTTTTGGCTATTTTGATTAGTAATTTCTTGTGATGTTTTGCACTCATTTAGTTCTGTAGTCTGTTGCCTTTCTGTAACCTGCGGCGCTTCTGTTGTAACCTGCTGTCTCTCAGTAACCTGTTGCATTTTTGTTGTTACCTGCTGTCCTTCTGTAGTCTGCTGCTTTTCTGTAATCTGTGTTCCTTCTGTTACAACCTGCTGCTTTTCTATGACCTGTGATACTTCTGTAACTTGTTGTGCTTTTGTTGTCATTGTTGTCTTTCTGTAGTTCGTTGCTTCTCTGTAATGAGTTTTACGCTTGTTCTAACTGTACTCATTTGAGTAGTAGCTTCTTGTGGAGTATTGATACCGTTTACTTCTGTAACTCGCTGCTCACCTGTAACTTGTTTTGCACTTGTTCTAGCTGTACTCATTTGAGTAGTAATTTCTTGTGGCATTTTGCTATAACTTTCTATTAAAAGACCATCTCTGGATTTAGGTAAAAGATCAGAAATAAATTTCCAAATCTCTTGTACAAGACTTTTAGGTGGCTCTTCTGTGACTGGTTGTTCTTTTGTGCTAATCTGACCTTGTGGTGTTTTGTTGTCATTTAGTTCTGTAGTTTGTTGTTGACTTGCCCCAACCGTACTCATTTGAGTAGTAGCTTCTTGTGGTGTTTTACTATCATTTAGTTCTGTTGTGCTAATTTGAGTAGTAATTTCTTGTGGCACTTTGCTATAACTTTCTGTTATATGCCTCTCACTTGTCCCAACTGTACTAATTTGAGTGGTAAATTCCTGTGGCGCTTTGCTGTAACTCTCTGTCACATGCTTCTCACTTGTTCCAACTGTGCTAATTTGAGTAGCAGTTTCTTGTGGAACTTTGTTATCATTTACTTCTGTTACTTCTGTAATTTGCTGTCCCTTTGTAACCTGTTGTGCATTTGTTGTCACCTGTTGTTCTTCCGTTTCCATAAGGTATCCAGATACATCTAAGTGCCCATTCTGAATGGCTCTTAGCATAGGAGTTTTGCCGTCTCTATCAGTAGCTTTGTGGTTAGCACCCTTCTCTATAAGGTATTTTATTACATCTAAATGACCTTTCTGAGCAGCTAAATGAAGAGCAGTACTATAGCTATATCCACCTTGATAAGCATCAACATCAGCACCTTTCTCTACAAGAGATTTGACTATATCTAAATGACCATGTTCAACAGCTAAATGTAAAGGCATAAAACCTAAGCTATCTTGAGCATTAAAATCAGCACCTTTATCCAATAAAAACCTTGTTATATCTAAGTTGCCACTTTTAGCAGCTATATGCAAAGCTGTACTGCCATTACTATCTTTAGTCTCTACATTAGCTCCCTTATTAACATACTCTTTAACCTTATCAAGATTAGATTGTTTTACAGCATTAATTAGCTCTAAGTTAAGCTGTTTTATAGTCTGGCTACTTTGAGTAGTAGTTTCTTGTGGCGCTTTGCTGTTATTATGAAACCGATTAACAAGATCCTTAAGCTTTTCCAAAACCTCTACATCACCAAGAGCATCTCTACCTGTATCTATAGCCTTCTCCTGTCCACGTCGTGTACCTAAGTACCGTGTACCCACTCTTATACCCCATTGCCAACCACGCGGATTTGACACTAACCTGGTTATAAAGAGTATTACATTAACTATACCTATATTTCGTTTTGAACGATAAAGCTTAACTGTATTATCTTCGCTTAAGCTTATTACCCCTGTATGCCCAATTTTACCATTAAGATTTCCTTGATTTAAAATACCAGACTGTAATAGCTTAACAACACTGTCTTTTTCAGTTATATCATTAGTTTGACCTATACCCATTTTACCCTCTTTAAATGTTAACTAACTACCTGCACTATAAAAATTAGATAGTTGTAAATAACTTCACGTATACCAAACATGGCTTAACTTATAATACAAATATTTTCTATGTCAACAGTTTTTTAATACATTACGTCAATTGGTTAGAAAAACAGAGCAAAGTCTGGAATTAGCTTGAAGATTTATAGTTTATTGCTATCGTTCTTGCAATTTTGTCGTAAAAAAACTGCTTGTGTTTGTCGAATATTGCAGATATGAAAATTAGTGTTATAACTACAAATGTTAAGATCAACAAGGGTTCTGGCCACCATTCAAAAGCATGCTTATTGTATAACTCTTCTAGAGTAAGTGCATAATTCAATACAAGTATGTTAGAAGCCCCAAACAAAACGTACCTGACTATTGCTTGAACTAAAGTAATATTTTCAAGTGTATTTGCATCTTTTATGTGAATACCACATAACAATTGTCCTGGAGTACCACTAAACCTTTTGATCATGAATACTCCAAATATTATTGATAGCAGGAAAAACAAGTATGTTGCTAATAGCTCAGCTTTATTAGTGTCAAAAGTCATTTCTGCAAAATAGAGGAAGACTAAAGTGATTCCTGTAATAGTAAGGTAATCGATAATATATGCTGCTACACGCTTAAATATTCCCACGTAGCTTAGATTTGAGTGATGTTTTTCAGGTTTGTAATCGATTACTACTGTTTTCGCAATCTTATCATGAAAAAGTTGTTTACGTTGATCAAATTTTGCAAGCATTAAAACTAAAATTGGTAAAATAAAGAACCAGTCAGAAATGTAGATGGGTAACATCAGAAGCATCTTAAGAATACTTCTTATTACTATCTGTGTTAAAGCAACATTTTCAAAAGTATTTGCATCTTTTATGTACATACCACATAGCAATTTGCCTGGAGTCCAGCCAAGTTTTGTTATCATTAATACTTCTAATATCACATATACTAATGCTCCTAACATCTCATATTGGATTGAGGAGGTTATATCGTCATGAAATACATAATTAAGAACGTCAGTAAGAGACTTTCCTGATAGTAGAAATAAAGTGAATAAGAAAAAAACTAGAAATATTATTTGATCGGCTGTATATGCTACAATACGCCTGCTAATTTCTGCATAGTTTACTTTAATATCCATTTTTATGCCTTACATAACCATCTAATGTTACCATATTAGCAATTAAACAATAGTAAAATGGGATATATTGCTATATTCCTCTATGATATGCTCTTTATTTCATATCTGAGAAAGCTTTTCTGCAATCCTGATCGAAGGAGAAGGATCTAAAACAATTTCACAAACTTCTTTTATAAAAGCCTTGCGTTGTTCTTGAGTTGTATATTTTTCAACAAGATGTTCTATAAACATATCTGTAAGCTTCTCGGCAATATGTCTACGTAAAACCTTTGCAAATTTATTTAAATTACTTGACACAATTTTCCTTATTTTTAGCGTTGAACGAAGATTTTCAATTACATCAATATTCTCCTGATTTTCGCTAATAATATCATATATTAATCTACTTACCTCTGTACAAACTTCATCAATTGTTTTACTGATTGACTGTTGCTGACCCACACCCATTTAATCCTCCTCAAGTATAATTAATAAACTACCTTTACTATGAAGCTAAATGATCGAAACAATCCCACCAAAATGCTAAATATAGCTTACTATAACACAGATATTTTTAGTGTCAATGATTTCTAAGTGAATTTGATATGAATTAAAAATCCGACAGAGAAGGTAGATCAAAGCAAACAATTAGCTTAAAGGTTTATATTCTATCGCCACTGTTCTTGCGATTTTATCATGAAGAAATTGCTTGCGCTGATCAAATATTGCATATACAAAAATTAGCATCATAGTCATAAAGATTAAGCCTGAAAATGGATCAAGCCACCATTCAGAGGTATACTTATTAAAAATTTCCCTTCTCGTGATTAGTATAGGGAAGCGAATAATTTCAACCAAGACATGCCTAATTATCGCTTGCACCAGAGTAATATTTTCAAATGTATCTGCATCTTTTATATGAATACCGCTTAACAATTGTCCTGGAGTACCACCAAATTTTCTTATCATGAATACACCGAATACTATTGATAGCAAAAAAGATAAGTAAGTACGTTTAATGAATAATTTAGATCCAGCAATGTGAAAAATTATTCCTATAAAAATCAAAGAGATTAAAGAAATTCCAATAATAACAAGACTGTCAATAATATGCGCCATAACACGTCTAGCTATTCCCGCATAGTTTGAATTTAAGTAACATTTTTCAGACTGATGCTCTATCACTACCGTGTTTGCAATTTTATCGTAAAAGGACTGATTGAATTTATTAAATGCTGCAAATATTAAAACCAAGATTGGTAAAATTAAAAACCACTCAGAGATATAGAGCATAATAAACAAAAGCGCCTTGAGACTACTTCTCATAATTACTTGCATTAAAGCAGCGTTTTTAAGTGTGCTTGCATCTTTTATATATATACCAAAGAGTAATTTTCCAGGAGTCCAGCCAAGTCTTGTTATCATTAATACTTCTAATGCTATATATAGCAAACTTTCTAGTAATGTACCTGGATCTTTTAATATTTCATATCGTTTTGACACGAGGCCTGTATCAATATCATTATCAGGAAAGACATAATTAAAAAAGTCAGCAGGTGGTTCTTCTGGTAATATAAATAAAATTAATAAAAAAAATGATGAACAACAGACTAGGAATATCGTTTGGTCTACTATATATGCTGCCACACGTTTAGTGATTCTTGCGTAATTCGCTTTAATATCCATTCTATACCTCACATGACGATTTAATATTACAATATTAGCAATTAAACAATAGTAAAAGGCAGCTTAACCTTTTTTCAAGAAGTACACTGCAAAAAAGCTATATTAATAGGAATAGATTAACCTCTTTCTAAGATTTGATATTAAAAATTGCTCCTCGGTGTTTGTTTTAATTCTATACTCTTATTAACATAAGATAAGAAAAATTATATGTGAAGTAACATATTTTTTAATCTCAAATTAAATACTTTTTTAAGAAAAATGATATCTTTAGCGTAACAAAATTTTCATTTGTTTACTTTACTCAATCTCTAAATTTGCAAAAAACACCCTATATTGTGGAGAAATAGAGAATGTTATTAACAGATTATGTAAAAATATGGGACCTTTATTGGTAAAAATTTGAAGCAAAATACCGTGTTTGTTCGATTAGTTTTTAGCGTATTTTTTATTTCATATTTTAGCTGAAAGACCTCCATTTAGTGGGTAACACTGGACTCGAACCAGCGACCACTTGCACGTCAAGCAAGTGCTCTACCAACTGAGCTAATTACCCGCAACATAGTATAGTTCCGCAATGAAATGAAAGTCAATTACTTCCATGTGCAGTGCAACTATTAAAGACGAATGATATTTTATTCCCTGGTGAGCGTTCTATTTTATTTTCCATTTCTAGTTCTAAAAGAGCCATTAAAGCCATATCTGGGGACAATCCACTTTCTAATATCAGCTCATCTACATTGATAGGTACAGAATTGATATGATTAACTATAATTGATTTTGCTTGCTGCAATTCCTCTTGCTCTGGATGAGCAACTATATTAAAAAGGTTTCTCTGACTTTGTGGTAAATTAAACCTGAAACTTTCTATTATATCATCAACAGATTCCACAAGTTTAGCACCGTTTTTAATAAGATAATTGCTACCACTACAACGCAAATCTAGAGGAAAACCAGAAACAGCAAAAACTTCTCTTCCTTGATTTAAAGCAAAGTTTGCTGTAATCAAAGAACCGGAGTGCCTTGATGCTTCAACTACTACTACGCCTAATGATAGACCAGATATAATGCGATTTCTCTGAGGAAAATATTGTGGTTTAGGCTTTGTTGCAAAAGGAAGTTCAGTAATGACTAGCCCACCATTTTTAACAATTTGCTCATATAAATCTATATTTTCTCTCGGATATACTACATCAATTCCACTTGCTACTACAGCAATTGTGGGATAATTTTTATATATTACGCTATTTGCAGCAGTATCGATTCCTTTTGCAAGCCCAGAAACGGTTATAAAACCAGCTTCGCTTAGGTCAAGGGCAAGTTTATTAGCAAATTTTCTGCCATTTATTGAGGAATTACGTCCACCGATTATAGCAATCATTTCCTGATTTAATAACGATGTGTCACCCAATGCAGCGATTACAGGAGGACAATCTAAAATATTTCTTAAAAGACCCGGATAATCTGGATCACATGCAGGTATAATTTTGGCTCCTGTTTTTTCTGTCATGCTGATTTCTTCTTGTGCATCCTGGACGCTGTATATCTTTTTGTTTTCCAATCTATTTAAATATTCGTGTGCCTTATTTAAGGAGTCACATGCTCTTAATAAACTGAAGAACTTCATTGTTCCAACAGTTCTTGCTAAACTTAACCATATTGCTAGCTCTTCGTTATTTAATTTATTTATCTTCATAAAAGAATTTACATCTACTAATACAACTATAACTTTATCAGAAAAACGTTTAACAAACCATTAATATCTAAATTATAATATATTTTAATAAATATTTCATCAAAAGACTTGAATTTCTCACTAACCTGATGTACCTAAAATTATATAGACATGTAATGCTTATGACACATTTTACAACAGACAAGTGCATAAAGTGTAAGTACACCGATTGTGTAGAAGTCTGTCCAGTTGACTGCTTTTATGAAGGCAAGAATATGCTTATAATTAATCCTGATGAGTGTATTGACTGTGGTGTTTGCATACCTGAATGCCCAGTAGAAGCAATTGTAACTGATGATTCAGTAAAAGATATTCTAGATATAGATGAAGAGTCGCTTACCAACGAGCAAAAGATCTTTAAGTTGTTTTATAATATCAACAAAGAATATTCACAGAAATGGCCAAATATTACAGCTAAAAAGGAACCACTAGATACAGCCGAAGAATATAAACACAAAAATGATAAGTCAAAATATTTTATAGAGAATGAAGAATAAAACCGCTAAGTTAGCCAAAGCTACAGCAATTTTTTTGTTTATTGAGTAATATTCCGAATTTTTGTCGCAGTTTTTTGTATATCTTCATGTGAAAGTGGTATTAAACCGAGTCTAAATAGGTAGCCACTGTCAATATTGATAGCATCCATAATTTCTCTTATGAACTCCTTCAACCCATGAACATTTCCTATGTGATCTTTTTTTATATAAAGATATAAAGGCCTTGCTAGTATATATTTCCCTGACGATATGTTTTCGTAAGTCGGCTCAATGCCCGCAATTGTGCTTCCTTGTATTTTATCTTGATTCCTCATTAGAAAACTAAAACTAAATATCCCCAGAGCATTTCTATTGCTGTTAAGTTTTTGTATTATGATGTTTTCATTAGCACTGACTTCAATATATCTACCATCATCTCGTATACTACTGCATACTTTTTTTCTTTCTTCATACTTCGGATAAGTTTGCTTAAAAGGTTTAGAATTCATACATGAGTATTGATCAAGCATAATAGATGCAATTAAGGTTTCATAAGTACCAGAATTACGATATGGACCGTAGATTTCAATATCAGTCTTTGGAAAGATCTTGTTCACATCAGACCAATAATTTCTATTGTTCTTTACTAGCTCGTTATTTTTCTGTGAGTATGCTGATAAAGCATTAAATAAATCCTTTTTCGTGAAATCAAACTTATAACTCTGATTTGAATTAGCTACAACGATTCCATCATATCCTATTATTATTTCCGCTATTTCATCAACCTTATTCCTCTTACATAGCTCTCTTTCTACTTCTTTTATGGGGCGAGATGATGTAGCAATATCCGGAGTATCTTCTCCTAAACCAGAGCAGAACATTTTAAAACCTGCTCCGCTTCCTACCGATTCTACAACGGGGGTTTTAAAGGAAAATACACGATTAAATTCTTCAGCTATGAATGATATAAACGGAAAGACTGTTGAAGATCCAGCAATCCTAATGTAATTTCTAGCTTCAGTATTAAAAAAGGGAGCGCAAACTAGAAAAATTAAGGCAAACGCAAAGTTTCTGAACATTACTTTTTATATTAAAACATAAACCAATTATCATAGAAAAAGATAAAACTGAAAAGACTTAATTTGTTTAAGAAAAGTTATACACACACCCTGCGATACCAAAACAAATACATAGGTATTCCACTTACAGTAAATAAACTTGCTACTGATAAGATACTCATAGAGGTTTCAGAGATCACCCAACAGCAGAAGGCTGCAGCTATTATCCCGATTAAAAGCTGGTGATAGAATCTGGCAAGCTTGATTAAAGCTAAGCTGCATATTAAGTAAACAAATAAAAATGATACTACAGAGAAATCAATAATTGATGTGATTTGCTCAGCAAAATTGTTGCTTGATGTGAGCATAAGTAAAATCAGAGTGCCGAGTGAACTAGTGATTATTCCCCAAAAAGGAGAGCCATGTTTATTTTTCTTAGCAAAAAATTTTGGCATAAGTTTATCTTCAGCGAGACCTAAGGCAACTTGTCCACTTGCTAAAACCCAAGCATTCAGACAGCCAATGCAAAATATAAAGGCAACAATAGAAATTCCTAGGTGCCAATTACCGGCCAGCATAATTTTTATTGCATCTACGTATGGCGCCTTTGAATTGACTAAATCATTGCCATTTATGAGTCCCATAATTGTAAGACTATTAATGAAATATATAATAGCGACACAGACTGTACCAAACACTATTGCTCTTGGAATTGTCTTAGCTGGATTATTCACTGATCCTGCAGGTGCTGTTGCTGATTCAAGACCAACAAAACACCACATGGTCAGAAGCGTTGATCGCGCAAGAATTTGCGATAGTGTAAGGCTCGAGACTTCATTACTTACAACAAAGTTGCTCTTGTCAAAATAAAATAAAGCAATTGCTGGAATTAAGAGTAAAACTGCGATTTTGATGATTGTTAATAAAAGTTCAACATATCCAGCAGTAGTGATTCCTCTCAGATTTATTAACGTAATAGTTGCAAGTAGTAGTATTTCTAAAAACAGGTGCATGTCACTATGAAAAAGCTGCGTAAGGTAACCAACGCTTGCAACCACTACAGCAGTTGTACTTACCCAAGAGATTACCCAGTACGTCCATCCAGTGAAGAAAGCTGCTGTTGGACCAAAAGCATGTTTTACATATGCGTGCGGCCCACCTGTCTCAGGAAATTTTGCACAGAGTAAGGCAAACACCAGAGCAAGGGATATAGCACCTGCACTAGATATCAGCCAACTTGTTAAACTATAAATGCCATAAGGAGCAAGACTAATTGGCAACATAAAGATGCCAGAGCCAATTTGACTGCTGATTACTAAAGCAAAAATTGCTAAAAAACCTATTTTATTTGACACTCTCATCATATTAAAAGTTAAAAATATAATTTTAATTAAAAAAATTCAATAAATTTCCCAACTTCCAGTTTAAAAACGGAATTTTTTTTGTAGTATTAGAACAGGCAACCCACTGATAGTAAATAAGCTTGCTATTAGCAAAGTATACATAGGAGTTTCAAATATTATCCAGCAGCAAAAGGATATTGCTATCACTCCGATCAGAAGCTGACAATAGTGCTTTTCTTGTATGACGAATTTCAAAAAAGCAACGGTACACACTAAGTAGACAAATAAAACTGATATTACAGAAAAGTCGATAATTGATGTTATTTGCTCGGCAAAATTGTTATTTGATGTAAGGATAAGTAGAACTAAAGTACCAAATGCACTGGTTAATATTCCCCAAAAGGGAGAATCGTATTTATTTTTCCTAGCAAAAAATTCTGGCATAAGTTTATCTTCAGCAAGACCTAGAGCAACTTGCCCACTTGCTAAAACCCAAGCGTTGAGATTACCAACACAGACAATAAATGCAATAAAAGAAATAATTAAGTACCAATTACCAGGAAATATGATCCTTATTGCATCCACATATGGTGCTTTTGAATTGACTAAATCATTGCCATTTATGAGTCCCATGATTGCAAGGCTATTAATAAAATATATTACTGCAACAGAGATTGTGCCAAGTACTATTGCCCTTGGTATTGTTTTAGCTGGATTATTAACCGATCCTGCAGGTGCTGTCGCTGATTCAAGACCAACAAAACACCACATGGTCAAAAGTGTTGATCGCGCAAGAATTTGCGATAGTGTAAGGCTAGCCACTTCACTGCTTACCATGAAATTGTTCTTATTAAAGTGGAATAAAACTACTGCTGGAATCAAAAGCAACGCTGCAGTCTTAATGATAGTTAACAAGAGCTCAACGCGTCCAGCCGCAGTTACTCCTTTGAGGTTTACTAATATGATTATTACAAGTAACAATATTTCCCAAAATAGCCGTATATTTTGATGAAAAAGTGGACTAAGGTAACCAATAGTTGCAACTGTTACGGCAGTCGAACTCACCCACGAGATTACCCAATACGTCCACCCAGTGAAAAAAGCTGCCGTTGGACCAAAGGCATGTTTTACATATGCGTGCGGCCCACCTGTCTCGGGAAATTTTGCACAGAGCAAGGCAAACACCAGAGCAAGGGATATAGCACCTGCACTAGATATCAGCCAACTTGTTAAACTATAAATGCCATAAGGAGCAAGGCTAATTGGCAACATAAAGATGCCAGAGCCAATTTGACTGCTGATTACTAAAGCAAAAATTGCTAAAAAACCTATTTTTTTGTGCACAATGTTTTTAATATTTCTATAAAGACTAACAGTCAATCTAAAAATTTCAATATGCTTCTCCGAGAACGGTAAATACAGTTCATAGAAGCAGCACTTTAATTTATAACTCTCCTACAGTGATATGTAATCGTTAACACAACTATTAAAATAGTCAAATACAGTAGAGCTTGTTATTCCACTGTATTTGTAAAACGTCATTACTCTATATAATGTTGTTTTGATTTATAAGCTCATTTTCACTTGATGAAGCGTTCTGCTCCCATGGATGATTTGTTGTCACTATCTCTTCTTTTATATTTGTTCCGAATATATTTTGACTAACTTGGCTTATTTTTTCATCCATTCCTTGTATCCCCTCCTCTAACTTTTCTTGTAAATTGTCTTTTACCTCTTTTAATTTAATAGTAAGATCATTTAAATTACCTTCTAATGAGCTCTTTACTGTACTCAATAAGTCTGTTGCCATAGTAATTCTCCTTAAAATCATTGAACAATGAGTTTGTTCTACATGAAGAAGGTAAAAAAAATATGTATGGTCTATGAACACTAAATTATTTAATATTGACTTTGTGGTGATACTTATTTTAACTATTAACTATAGCTATAGTTAATAGAAATGGCTTTCTTTTTTTACTTTTTTGCAGCTTTGAGTGTCTTGTCTGCCGTGTGTGTAATTAGTGCGAAAAATCCTGTACACTCAGTATTATTTTTAACTCTGACGTTCGTGAATTCCGCAGCACTGTTTATTCTTCTTGGTGCTGAGTTTATAGCTATGATGGTGCTGATAGTATATATAGGTGCAGTTGCAGTATTGTTTCTCTTTGTAGTCATGATGCTTGATGTAAGGCTAAATAAAGGTTTTGCAAAGCATTATATTCTCGGCATAATACTTTGTGTTACATTTTGCTTAATTATAGGCTTTGTGATTTATAACTCAGCTTCAAATGTGGGTAGCACTATAGATTATAGTTCTAACAATGTGAAAGCCATCGGTAATGTGCTTTACACCGATTACATGTATGCTTTTCATGTTTCAAGTATTTTATTACTCGTTGCAATAGTTGGCGCAATTGTACTTACCTTACAGGAGAAGAAAAAAGAAAGTAAAAGACAGAATATATTGAAACAATTGACGCAATCTTCATCTGTCAAACTAATCAAAGCTAAATCCGGAGAGGGAATGGAATGGAAGTAGGATTGAATCATTTTTTAATAGTAGCTGCTATTTTATTTACCGTTGGAATATGTGGTATTTGCATCAATCGTAAAAGCATAATAAATATATTATTATCAATAGAAATACTGTTATTGGCAGTTAACATAAATTTGGTTGCTTTTTCTGTTTTTATAAATGACATAGTTGGGCAGATTTTTGTTATGTTTGTGCTGACTGTTGCTGCTGCAGAGTCAGGAATAGGGCTTGCGATACTTGTGATATATTACAGAAAGCGTGGCAACATAGATATAGAGCAAGCAAATCTAATGAAGGAGTGAAATGATAGTACAGTTAATTGTATTTTTACCTCTACTTTGCTCGCTATCAGCAGCCTTTTTAAGAAGAGATTTCTTCAGTCAATTGATTACAACTGCAGGAGTTGGATTATCGGCAATTCTGTCTTGGTATCTGTTTTTTAAGTTTTCTGATAACTATCACCTGGAACTTTTTCCTATGTTTTCATTGAGTGTCTTAAAACTAAATTGGGCAATTAGTATAGATAGACTTTCATCTGTGATGTTGATTGTTGTTACTACCGTTTCATTGATAGTACATTTATACTCCATTGGGTACATGCAAAACGAGAAATCGAGATTCTTTTCTTATTTATCACTCTTTACTTTTTGTATGATAGTGCTAGTAGTGAGCGATAATTTTGTTCAACTTTTCTTTGGCTGGGAAGGAGTTGGCCTGTGTTCTTATTTACTGATAGGGTTCTGGTTTAAAAGATATTCTGCAAACAACGCGGCAATAAAAGCTTTTATTGTCAATAGAGTAGGAGATTTTTCCTTACTGATTGGTATTTTGCTCATTTACTATACGTTTGGTTCTCTGGAGTTTCGCTATATATTTGATACTATTGAGATCCTTGGAAGTCAAAAAATTAAAGCATTCTGTTGTGAATTTAATGTGATGCATATAATATGCATATTACTTTTTATTGGTTGCATGGGTAAATCTGCCCAGTTAGGTTTACATATATGGCTGCCGGATGCAATGGAGGGGCCAACTCCTGTTTCTGCACTGATTCATGCAGCAACTATGGTTACGGCTGGTATTTTCTTAATAGCTAAATGTTCCCCTTTGTTTGAGCTATCCAATGTAGCACGAGAGATGATAGTAATAATTGGTATGCTTACTGCTATTTTTGCAGCAACAGTTGCAATCGCTCAAGATGATATAAAGAAGATTATTGCATACTCAACATGCAGTCAACTTGGCTATATGTTTATAGCGTGCGGTCTTTCCGCTTATAATATTGCTATCTTTCACTTAATGACTCATGCTTTTTTCAAAGCACTATTGTTCCTAGGAGCAGGTAATGTAATCCACGCAACACACCACGAGCAGAATATCCAGAAAATGGGGGGATGTTGGAAAAAGATTCCTTATACTTACATTTTAATGTGGGTAGGTTCTCTTGCATTATCTGGAATATTTCCATTTGCAGGCTTTTATTCAAAAGACCTAATAATTGAGCATGCTTATGGATCAGATATATTTGCTTTTATAGTCAGTTTGATAGTTGCATTCTTCACGTCATTTTACTCGTGGAGATTACTACTTCTTGTATTTCATGGCAAAAAAAGAAATAACTTAAGCGTACATGAAGCACCCAAGATTATGCTTATACCACTTATTATTCTTGTTTTTGGGTCGCTGTTTTCTGGAATATGGGGAGCAAATATTTTGAATATAACTAGTGAAATATTTTGGAAATCAAGTTTAGTAGTCGCTGAAGAGCATCTAATCAGTAATTACTTTATCAAGTTAATGCCAACTTTTGTGAGCTTAAGTGGAATAATATGTGCGTACCTTGTTTATTACTTTAAGTTTATAAGGCAAATTGAAAGTGAGTTTCTGTTAAAATTTTTGCGAAATAAATGGTATTTTGATGAGATATATGAATTTGCTGTAGTTGTACCTGTAAGATTTATTTCTAAAGTTCTATGGCAAAATGACGTAAAAGTTATTGATTCCTTTGGGCCAAACGGTATTGTTAAATTGGTTAATAACTGTTCCAAAGATTCTGTGAAGTTACAAACTGGTTATATATTTGATTATGCACTCATCATGTTTGTGACCTTAATAGTAAGTGCTTTATATATTATTGGAATGAAATAAAAGTGTTGTTGTTCAGTATATTTCTGCTCCCGTTGATAGGAGCTTTAGTTTTGTCTTTAGTGAAGGTTGACTATAAGCACACAATAAGTCTAGCCTTTGCTACGTCACCATTCGTGCTCAGCATTGTTGCTTTAGTTTGCTTTGATTATAATAACCCAGATTTTCAGTTTGTAAGCTACCCAATAAAAGGAATTGCACTGGGAATAGATGGAATATCTTTACTTTTTCTCTTGCTTACAACTTTTCTTTTTGTAATTTGCATAGCCTACAATTGCAAAATGGATTACGTAAATTTAAAAGCGTACATGGCATTGCTCCTGCTGCTTGAAAGTTTCATAATTGGTTTTTTTATTTCTTTAAATGCAATAAGTTTTTACGTATTTTTCGAAGCTGTTTTAATACCGATGTTTTTCATTATTGGTATTTGGGGTGGAAGAGAAAAAATATATGCAACATTTAAATTGTTTCTCTATACACTCACTGGGTCCTTACTATTCTTGCTTGGATTAATATACATTTACAAGAATTTTGGAACATTTGATATGCTGGAGTTGACTAAGCGAGTGCCGGCTCTTGATCCTAAAATACAGGTAGCCATATGGCTTGCGTTCTTTATATCCTTTGCAATAAAAATTCCGATGTTTCCTTTTCATACCTGGCTTCCTGATGCGCACGTACAGTCTCCAACTGCTGGGTCAGTTATTTTGGCAGGAATACTCATAAAAATGGGAGGCTATGGATTCATTAGATTTTCCATTCCTATGCTTCCTGCAGCTAGCATGCACTTTTCAGGTATGGTAGTTCTGCTCAGCATTATCGCTGTGATCTATACTTCTCTGGTTGCATTTGCACAAAAAGATATCAAGAAATTAATAGCATATTCTTCAATAGCTCACATGGGCATTGTTACTGCTGGGCTTTTTTCATTTCAGGAAGAAGGAGTTATTGGTGCAATGTTTCAAATGATCAGTCATGGTTTAATTTCCCCTGCACTATTCTTATGTGTTGGTATGCTATATGCCAGAACTGGGACTTTGGAAATTAAAAAATATAGCGGCATAGCAAACATAATGCCGAAGTTTGCTTTTATGTTCATTTTATTTTCAATGGCCTCTATAGGCTTACCAGGAACATCAGGTTTTATAGGTGAATTTTTATCTATGTTGGGAATGTTTAAAAGCATAAAATTCATTACGGGATTCATAGCGCTAGGCACTATTTTAAGTGCAATTTATATGTTAAGCTTATGTAGAAGGATAATATGGGGAATAGGTTGCTGTAACTTAAATGGTGACTTAAACAAAATTGAGTTGTGCATTTTAACTTTACTGGCAGTATTTGTTATTTTACTCGGAATTTATCCAACGTTTGTACTGAACTATTTAAAGCTGTATACCAGTAATTTACTAATTGGATGTAATGTGCTATGAATTATTCTCACTATATACAGATACTACCTGAAGTTTTCTATATTATCTCTTCATTAGTTTTATTGCTGCTGGGTATCGTGCTCAATCGCCGCTTCGTCAACTTACTAGTTCTTGGCTGTACATTTATAACACTCATCATTTTGATTAATACTATAAACAATAATCAGGTGTTTCTATTTAATTCATTGTTGATATTGAATGATTACACCAGAGCAGCGCAATGGCTTATACTTGCCACAGGTGTAGCAATACTATTGTTATTTAATTTGTCAAAATATGACTATAAATATGAATTTTCCATACTGATCTCCTTTGCATTGTTTGGCATGATAACTTTAGTGTCAGCAAATAGTTTGATTTCTTTTTACTTGGCATTTGAATTGATGAGTATATCGCTATATATACTTGCATGCTTTAATCGTGATTCACTTTATTCATGCGAAGCAGGTGTGAAATACTTTACACTTGGTGCATTAGCTTCTTGTATTATGCTCTACGGAATGTCTTTGCTTTATGGGTATACAGAACAAACTAATTTCTCTGAATTGAGTTTATTTTTACAGAATAAGCAAGTCACATATGGTGTGATTTTTGGTTTAGTATTCATTTTTATTGGCCTATGCTTCAAGCTAGCCGTTGTGCCTTTCCACATGTGGGCTCCTGATGTATATCAAGGTGCTCCAACTATTGTAACTGCATTTTTTTCCACGGCACCCAAAGTTGCACTTATAACGTTTCTAGTGCGATTTATGAATGAAGTGTTGATAAACACAAGTATAATGAAATACGTGCAACCCATCTTTTTATACGTCTCGGCATTATCTGTACTCATCTCGGCTTTAGGTGCTTTGCGTCAATACAATCTAAAAAGACTGTTTGCCTATAGTGCAATTGGTCATGTAGGATACATGTTTGCTGCACTTTCTACCTTTCAGGAGGAAGGAATGAACAGTGCTTTAATTTATTTATTAATATATATAATGACAAATATAGGAATATTTGCGTGTTTGATACAAATGGATGATGATAGTTGTGATATCTCAAACTTGTCTGGCATTGGTACAAAACAACCGTTTTTAGCATGCAATTTATCTATACTGCTGCTTTCAATGTCTGGAATACCACCATTTGCAGGCTTTATTGCTAAATTCTTTGTATTCACAAGTTTAATAAATTCAGGATCTATAATGCTATCCCTGATTCTCGTGGTTGCAAGTGTGATATCATGTTACTATTATTTAAATATCGTGAAGGTGATGTACTTTGATAAAGGCAGCAATAGTACAACTATCGGCTGCAATAAGGGTCTGCTTTTTATTATAGTAGCAACGTCATTAGCGAACATTATAATTTTCTTTATAGGGATAAAAAGCCTTTACTCTTCACACATTCCTCTTTAGTTTTTCATTAGATTTCTGATATTCGCTTGCGTTCCTCATCAAATTGAAGTAGTTTATAACACTCTAGGTGCAATGCAGTGGTAACGGTAGTTGATCTAGTTATAATAACCTACATAGGGCATTAAAAACCAGCTTGTTTACTTCGTTTTATAGACGGTTCACAACTTAAATCTTCACTTTTTCTTTTTTTCGTTACAGATAATGCATCAACCGATAGCTCTACTAAAGTTTTAGGACTACAAGTTGCAGCACCTTTTGATAAAGCCTCTTGTATTGCTTTTTCAACAACAATGTTTGCACGTGATGTTACTCTTTCGTAATCTTTAGGCAACACTTTTGTGTTTTCTTCAAATCGCTGCTTTCTTACTGCAAGCTCTTTTATATTTTCAATTATTTTATCAGGTATAATATTAAAAATACTACTATTACGATTAACGCCACTCTTGTCTGCTCCATAAAGTGCAAGAAGCCTAGCATGCTCAAATTTTTTGCATTCTAAAGCTATTTCCAGTGCAGTTTCTCCATTGTTGTTCACTCTGTTATTAATACCATCTTTCCCATGAAAAATTGATTCTACTAGTAGGAGTATTAACATCCGTTTGCTACCTTCTTGAGCAGCTAAGTGTAAAGTATTATAACCTGATATTCCACTAGGAGCATAAATATTTGCTCCACTTTTTAATAAAAACTCTACTATTTCATAATGTTTGAAAAAAACTGAGTAATATAAAGGTGTCAATCCATACTTATCATAATGATTAATATCCGCACCTTCTTTTATCGCATTTCTTACTGCTTCTAGATTACCCTTTTCACACGAATCAATTAGTTTTTGGTTTAAGGTTTTGTTATCTAAGCTCATGCTTTGCTTTTAAATATATTAGTTGATTACTTAGTGTTTTAATTGAAAGATTAATAAAATCTTATTTGAATAACAAAATAAAAATATTAAAACCCTTTCCTTTAGCAACAGTTTTTGCTAGAATTAAGCTGTTTTAAATCTTTGTGTATACAGTGCTAATAAGTGATAGAGTAAAAAAAATTTTAAGCTACTACGAAAGTGATAATCCAGGAACGCGGGCAAATCTTACTCGGATTTTAATGCATGGAAAGCTTGGTAATACTGGCAGGCTGGTGATTCTTCCTGTTGATCAAGGATTTGAACATGGGCCAATAAAAAGCTTTGAAGTTAATCCTGATGCTTATGATCCATGTTATCACTTTCAGCTCGCAGTTGATGCTGGAGTGAGTGCTTATGCAGCGCCACTTGGTATGATTGAAGCTGGTGCTTCAACTTATGCGGGTATGCTGCCACTTATTTTGAAACTTAATAGCTCTAACTCTCTACACTCCAAAAATTTAACGTCCGATCAAGCAATCACCGCTTCTGTAAAGGATGCCTTACGTTTAGGATGTGTTGCTGTAGGGTTTACCATATACCCTGGATCTGCAAAATGTTTTGATATGATAGAAGAAGCACGTGAAATTATCGCAGAAGCAAAGTCTTATGGGCTTGCCGCAGTGCTGTGGTCTTACCCACGTGGTGAAGGAATCTCCAAAGAAGGAGAAACCGCTATGGATATTATTGCTTATGCTGCGCACATGGCAGCCTTACTAGGTGCTCACATAATAAAGGTAAAGCTTCCTACTCAACATCTAGAGAAGGAGAAGATCAATAACATAGATTCTTTATCGCAAAGGATTGCCTATATTAAGAAAGCTTGTTTTGCAGGCAGAAGAGTGGTAGTCTTTTCTGGTGGTGAGTCAAAATCAATAGATGATATACTTAATGAAGCAAAAGAGATTAAACAAGGCGGTGGAAATGGATCAATAATTGGACGCAATACTTTTCAGCGCAAAAAAGAAGAGGCACTATCTATGCTAGAAAGCATAGTAGGCATTTACGCACAATAAAAATGGCTGGGTGGCAGAGTGGTTTATGCGGAGGACTGCAAATCCTTTTATACCGGTTCAATTCCGGTCCCGGCCTCTTATAGTAGTATTTACAGCATAAATAATGCTGTAGGAGGCTACCAGTTGTGTGGTATCTAGCACCACTTTAGCTTGCCCCAATAAATTCTTTGTGCATATTTTCTCTACTTCCATTTCGTAACCGAAAAAGCCCTAAGTTTTACTCCATTCATAGTTGGGGGTATTGCTATCTACAAAGTTTTTATTGTGTAGAAAAGATAAAGCATTACAATAATCTAGAGTTAGGAAATAAAATCAAGATGCAAGATGACGATGATAAAATAAAAAATGCAGAAGAAAAGAATGGCATACTTGGATGGATAGAGTACAGGCTGCCTATATTTTCTTTTCTAAAACATATTGCTTCTTATCAAGTACCAAAAAACTTAAATTACGCCTGGAATTTTGGCTCTTTGGCTGGTATAGCACTGATTTTACAGATAATCACGGGTATAGTTCTTGCTATGCACTATACTCCACATGTTGACCACGCTTTTAATAGCGTAGAACGTATAATGCGCGACGTAAGTTATGGGTGGTTGATACGTTATACTCATGCTGTAGGAGCATCGCTTTTTTTCATAGTAGTGTATGCTCACATAATGCGAGGTCTCTATTATGGATCTTATAAAAAACCAAGGGAGATGGTGTGGTTTGTCGGTATATTCATATTTTTTGCAATGATGGCTACTGCCTTTATGGGATATGTTCTTCCTTGGGGGCAAATGAGTTTTTGGGGAGCAACAGTTATAACCCAGCTTTTCTCAGCAATACCAATTGTAGGTAACAAAATAGTTATATGGTTATGGGGCGGATTTTCTGTTGAGAACCCTACGCTTAATCGCTTTTTTGCACTGCATTATTTATTGCCATTTATTATAATTGCTCTAGCAATGCTACATGTTATTGCCCTGCATAGATTTGGCTCTGGCAATCCAAGTGGAGTAGAAATAAAATCGAGCAAGGATACCATTCCTCTCTACCCTTACTATATTGTTAAAGATTGCATAACTTTTGGCTTGTTCCTTATAGTTTTGTTTGCTTTTGTTTTTTATGCTCCTAATTACCTTGGGCACTCTGATAATTACATAGAGGCTGATCCTATGACAACTCCAATGCACATAGTGCCAGAGTGGTACTTTCTGCCTTTTTATGCAATGCTCCGTTCGATTCCAAATAAGTTAATAGGAGTAGTAACCATGTTTGCTTCTATTTTTGTTTGGTTTTTACTGCCATGGCTTGATAAATCAAAAGTGAGGAGTGGTGCCTATCGTCCGGTATTTAAAGTATTTTTCTGGATTTTTGCAGTCAACTTTTTTCTCCTTGGTTGGCTTGGAGGACAAGAAGTAAAGGAACCTTATATTACGCTCAGCAGGTTCTCTACTCTCTATTATTTTACGTATTTTGCAATTATCCTACCATTGCTTAGCAAGTATGAAAAACCAAAAATGTTACCAAAAACCTTAAGTGATACTGTGTCGGAGATGAAGTAATGTTAGTAAGACTTATACTTGGTATGTTATTTTTTGCTAACTTTGCGTTTGCTGAAGAATTTAAACCGTTACCAAATAAAAAAATAGATTGGAAATTTTCAGGTATCACTGGGTATTTCGATAGGGAATCTATTCAGCGTGGTTACAAGGTATATAAAGAAGTTTGTGCTGCTTGTCACTCAATGAATAGAATAGCATTCCGTAATTTAAAAGATGTTGGTTTTTCTGAAGAGGAGGTTAAGCAAATTGCAGCTTCTTACCAAATAAAAGATGGCCCTAATGATTTAGGTGAAATGTTTGAAAGATCTGGAAAACCTTCAGACTATTTCGTAGCTCCTTTTGGCTCAAAAGAAGCAGCCGCAGCCTCTAACAATGGTGCAGTACCACCAGATTTGTCGCTGATCATTAAAGCGAGACATGATGGTGCTGATTACGTTTATTCGCTGTTAACGGGCTATCAAGGCAGTGAACAGGACGAGAGTGGCTTATACATTAATCCTTATTTTGCAACAGGTAAATTAGCTATGGCACCACCACTATCTGAAGGATTAGTGGAGTATAGTGGAAATAGGCAGGCTACAGTTGAAAATATGGTATATGATGTAGTAAACTTCCTGCATTGGGCTGCAGAACCAGAGCTAGAGCATCGTCACAAGTTAGGCCTGAAAGTTATGACATACTTTATGTTTTTAACAGTGTTTTTTGTGTTGACTAATAAGAGAGTTTGGAGCAGTCTCTACAAGAAAAAACGTTAGGTTTATGTTTATAACTTTTGAAGGGATAGACGGATCTGGCAAAACAACTCAATCTAGATTACTTGCGGATTATTTTAAGGAAATCTACGGTAAAGAAAGTGTGGTTTTGACTCGAGAACCTGGTGGTACTGATTTTGCAGAAAAAATCAGGGAAGTACTACTAGTAAGTAGTATCGATCCCGTTTCCGAACTTCTGTTACTTGTTTCAATGAGATATGAGCATATAAAGAAAGTTATATCGCCAGCTCTTGCAAATGGAAGGATTATAATTTGTGATCGGTTTATTGACTCAACCATTGCTTATCAAGGATACGGGTCTGGTGTTGACTTAGGGTTAATTAAGAAATTACATGATTTATTTGAAATAAAATATCCGGATATTACTTTTATTCTAGATGTAGATGTTAACATTGGAATAGAAAGAGTAAAGAACCAGAATAAATACGAGAAAATGGACGTTGATTTTTATAATAAGGTCAGAAGGGGTTTTCAAGAAATAGCTATAGCAAATCCTGAACGATGCTACACTATCACTGAGGTTCAAAAAAAAGATGAAGCACAGGTATACAACGAAATTATTAAGTATTTAAACTCACAGTTGATTTTCCCAGAAAGAGGCAAGTATTAAGGCTATTTTTTTATTCATTGTAATGTATATTTTCGCTGTGTGTTCTGCACTATATTTACTGTAGAAATTTTCTTTCATTGAAGTTTCATAAGAGTAATATATACTTTATTAATTATGTAATAAAGGTGAATACAAAGGAAGTGACAATATATACTGATGGTGCATGTTCAGGTAATCCAGGTGATGGAGGATGGGCGGCTGTGATATTATATAGAGATCAAAGAAAGGACATTTACGGTAGAGAAAAAAACACTACAAATAATCAAATGGAATTGATGGCAGTAATTAATGGCCTCAAAGCATTAAAAACTTCTTGTACTGTTAATCTTTACACAGATAGTCTTTACATCAAAAAAGGAATAACAGAATGGATAAATAAATGGAAAACAAATGGATGGAAAACAAGTAATAAAAAACCAGTAAAAAATATGGAGCTTTGGAAAGAGTTAGATAACATAGCTTCACAACATCGTATTAATTGGGAGTGGGTTAAAGCTCACAATGGTAATAAATATAATGAGGAAGCTGATACCTTAGCAAGAAAAGCAATTGGTAATGCTTAAAAAGATTATCATACTTTTACTTGTAATTTTATTCGGCTTTTTCCTGTATTTAAAAAGCAAGGATTCCATAGAGATCAATGTCAGTTACATCAATTTCTATATAAAGAACAAAATTTCTAGCGGTTCACATGTGAATATACGCAATACTTTGTTTGTCTGGAAAAAAGAGAGTAAAGATCCGTGTTTAATGATCAAAGATTTGATAATAGAGAACCATAATGTAACCATCAAAATTCCCAAGCTTGTTGTCTATTTTGAGTTCAGTTCCTTATTTAGGGCTCGAACAAACTTTTCTAGAGTCTTGACCAATAATGTATCTATGTACATTAACAAGAAAACTAACCTTAAAGATGTAGATTTTAACTTAAGGGATTCACTAGGTATGGTATGGGATTCGTTTTTTAGTTTAAGTGAGAACGCAAAAATTGAGGTCACTAATGTGATAATACACAAAAATATAGAAGATGAGTTTTACATCGATAAGTTGTACATTACTAAGAAAAGAAATTTATATATTAACATCCATACACAAAGTGACAAAAGAATATTAGATAACCTGTCCGTAGTAGTGAAGAACCGCAATGATTTATTGATTATAAATGGAGAGTTTTATAACTTAAAGTTAGGTGAAGATGCAAATCTTAACGGTAATTTTTCAGTAAAGATTAATAAAAAGAACGAAGTTTTGAATGGAGATATATATATATTAAGTGCAGACAAAAACTCAACGACATTAAGGGATGTGAATATAAAACTTGTGTACCACGATCAATTACTCAGCGTAAAAAACTTTCACTTTAATTTAAAAGATATGTATCTCTCTTTAGTTGGCAAAATGAATTTTGGTACGAATCACGCTTTACTTAGAGTAAATATCAGTAAATTCTCTGCAAAAGATGTATGTGCTTACATGCCTGATAGTGCTGCTAAGTTTAAAGATTGGTATTGTAGTAACATTGATGGGGATATTGTAAACACAGTTATAGATTTTAGTGGTAAGGTAAATGAAAGCAATTTATCAAATGTCAAAATTACTGCTGATATAGAAAATGGTAGTGTGAAATTCGACGATGATTTTGTGCCGGTAGAAAAATTAAATGGCAATTTAAAGCTGAAGAACGGGAACCTTGAGATTACTGTAGACAATGCTAAATTTCAAAACTTTGCTATCAATGGTGGCAATATTAACATTAACTCACTTGAAAGAGAAGATGCAGTGTTGGTTATTCATGGGCAAGCTACAAGTAATGCATATGGCCTATATGAACCTGTTAAATTCAAATTAGATAAAGTTCTGACGATTGAGAAAGATAAAATTAATGGTACTGCAGAGTCTAAATTCAGTTTCCAGGTTTTTAATTTAACTAATGATAAAAAAGCAGATTTTTTAGCTGATTTTAATGTTAAAATTAATAATTTAACCACTTATGATGCAAATATTGATAAGTATGATATCAAACTTAAATTTGGCCGCGATTTTATTGATTTAAGTGGCAGTGGTATAGTGAATAATAAGCAGTTGCTGCTTAATTTTAAAGAGCATGATAAACATTATACCTGCGAGTTCAATGGAGATTTACCAGCCCAGATCTTTGGAAATATGGTGGGCTATGTAGGTGTAGACGTAAAATCAGTAATCAACCCAGATGATACGGGATTTATAAACGGAAATGTAGATTTGTCAGAGTTAAGCTTAAGTTCAAACTACTTAGGGTGGAACAATCATTTTGAAGATCACAATAAGGTCCAGTTTTCTGTAGCACTTGAGGGTAGTAACAAATTGTTGATAAATAGATTAGATGTGACGGGAAATAATTTAAATATTAAGCTGAATGGAAGGGTAGAAGATGGAAATTTACGTTTAGATTCTACGAATTTTGATCTGCCCGATAATGATTTTAATATAACAATTGAGTCAAGTAAGGAAAAGAGCGTTGTAATAATTTATGGTGAAAAAATTAACTTGAGTAATATTCCAGAATGGCTTGCCGGAAGTAATGGTGGTCCAGGAAAAAGTATAGAGGTGAAAATGGACATTGATAATGTCATTATGCAGAATGGTATTACTATACATAATGCCGAGCTAAATTTAATCTGCACTCAGGGCGATTGTAATGGGAGCGGATTTACAGGGAAGTTTTCGCAGGACAACAGCAATATACGGGCGAAATATAGTGAAATAGGATTAGAAATTTATGCAGATAATGCAGGGATATTTTTACGTTCTCTAGGCATTAATCAGTCTGTGAAAAATGGAAAAATGTCTTTTTATCTATCTTCTGAAAGGGAAGAGGGGGAACGTTACGGTATGATATCTATTAGCGATTTCTATGTTAAAGATGCGCCATTATTGACCACTTTGCTCTCAATGTCATCACTTCCTGGTATTGTGAATGCTCTTAACAAAGAAGGTATACACTTTTATAAATGTAATATACCTTTTTCGTACAATGATAATACTATTGAAATTGAAGAGTCCTGGATTGAAGGGGCAGAATTGGGTATTACAACCAGTGGCAAATTGAGTATTCAAGATCGTAAATTTCAGGTTAAAGGGCAAGTAATACCAGCATATTCCGTTAATAAGTTTATTTTTAAAATACCCATAATTGGAAAACTTCTAACGGGTGGAAAAAGTAGGGGAATAGTTGCAATAGATTATAAGGCTAGTGGGGACGATAAAAATAGCAATGTATTTGTTGATTTTATATCTTCATTAACTCCAAGCGTGCTAAAGAGGGTATTGGGAATTTTTGATCATATTATGATCAGAACTAGCCAAAAACTAAAATTATCATAATAAGCTTTTACAAATAGTAAACTATTACTTAAAAATAGATATAACGTCAGTCAATACATATCACGGTAAGAAAAAATCAATATATTTGCTATAAATTTTTGTATTGATATGTGGAAGAGTCATGGAAACTTATGTAGGAAAAGAAAGAAGAATAGCGAATATAGTTGCTCAACATTGGAGTGATATAAAAGGCCAAAATAGAGAATGGCCAAGAAGAGAGGAGATAGATACCTCAGAAATAATGGAGTCGTGGCAGCATTGCTTTATAATTCAAGTCAGGAATCAAAGCTATATTTGTGAAGCTGTGGGAGAAAAGGCAACTGAGTTTTACGGTTTTGAAAGGAACATGCGCATTGATAATCGATACACAATTGATGCGCCGTTTTTACGGCTGTATAAAATAGATGCGGTACTTGAAAAATTTGATACAGTAGTAGAAAATGGATGTCCAATTACTGAGCAAGAAGAGAGTGAAAGCATTAAAATAAGACAGGTATTATTACCGTTAGGTGATAAAAATGGCATTAGTCATATACTTGGTGTAATTACTTTTAAGCTTCTTTAAAGCATGTAATTTTTAATTTGATTATTTAATAAAACTACTTATACTACTAGTTAGTTGCGTGCTTAAGATATGAAAAAAATAAAATTGAAAACTAAATCTTCTGTCAAAAAACGCTTTAAGCTTACTGCGACCGGTAAGGTTATTGCTACCCAGTCTGGGAAAAGACATGGAATGATTAAAAGAAGTAAGTCTAATATTCGTAATCAACGTGGTACAGCGATTCTTGGTAAGTCTGATTCACGTATAGTGAAACTTTATATACCTTATGGTCTTTAAAAAATGGAGGTAAAATAGGATGGCTAGGGTTAAACGTGGAGTTACTACTCATGCACGTCACAAAAAAATATTGAAGTTAGCAAAAGGGTACAGGGGACGTGCGAAAAATTGTTACAGAATTGCATTACAACGAGTTGAAAAAGCACTTCAATACGCTTATAGAGATAGAAGAACTCGTAAACGTGATTTCCGTAGCTTGTGGATAGTGCGTATTAACGCTGCAGTAAGGGAACATGGGGTTACTTATGGTAAGTTTATTCATGGTCTCAAGCTTGCTGGAATTAATTTAAATAGAAAAATTCTTGCTGAAATGGCTGTGAATTACAAAGATGATTTTGCTAAACTAGTTAAAACTGTCAGTGAAAAACTGGTAGCATGAAAATAATTTTCATGGGGTCGCCCGAGTTTGCGGTTATCCCATTGAAGTTATTGTTGAGTTCAGAGCATGAAATAGTTACAGCTTATACAAAATCTCCTAAGCCTGCGAATCGAGGAAAAAAGCTAACAAAAACGCCAGTGCATATTCTTGCTGAAGCTAATGATATAGAAATACATACTCCTAATTCTTTCAGATCCTCAGAGGAGCAAGAAAAGTTTAGAAGTTTTGTGCCTGATGTTGCAGTTGTTGCTGCGTATGGGTTGATACTTCCACAAGAAATTTTAGATATTCCAAAGTATGGATGTATAAATATTCATCCTTCATTACTGCCTAGGTGGCGTGGTGCAGCTCCAATACAACATACAATTTTAGCTGGTGATCAGGAAACTGGTATAAGTATAATGCAGGTTAGTGAAGGATTAGATTCAGGCCCTATTTTACAGCAAGAAAAGTTTTTAGTAGAAAAAAATGACAATTGTAAGACGTTACATGATAAGTTATCCAAATTAGGAGGTGACTTACTATTAAAGGTACTGGATAAAATTGAAGAGCAGGTTCCTGTTGAGCAAAATGATGACCAAGCTTGCTATGCTGATAAGATTAAGGATTTTAAGATTTATGCAAATGACACCTGTGAAATGGCTTATAGAAAAGTTAAAGCCTTCTACCCCAAAGCATTTATCATGACAGAAAATAAACGCGTAAGAATACTCGATGCTGATTTTGAAATGTGCGCAGTTTTAGACTCAGAGCAAGGTCAGTTAATAAATAATAGCATGAATATCAAATTTAAGGATGGAATTCTATTTCCTAAAATTGTGCAAGTAGAAGGCAGAAATCCATGCAACATTGAAGATTTTATCCGTGGTTTCAAGATAGGGGAATTTATAGAATAATATTTGCAAATTATTAAATATTTTTATAATTTTTATATATCGTATTCTAATTTGTGGCTATGAATTTTGTTATTGCAACCTTTTATCACTTTACAGAGCTTTCTAATTACTATGACATGAAAAACGAAATAAAAATAACATGTGATAGTCTGGAAATAAAGGGTACCATACTTCTCGCAGAAGAGGGTGTAAATGCAACCATCTCTGGTACAAGAGATGCGATCAATAATGTGTTTGGTTTTTTGCATTCTGATCATCGGCTAGAAGATCTAACATGGAAAGAAAGCTATGCAACATATCAGCCTTTTAGTAAGATGAAAGTAAGGTTAAAAAAGGAAATAGTCAATTTAGGTGTAGGTGACCTTGATATCTCTCTCAAGGGTAAATACATTGAACCAGAGCACTGGGATGATTTCATTTCTCAGCCTAATGTTTTAGTGGTTGATACAAGAAATGAGTATGAAGTGAAACTTGGCAAATTTAAAAATGCAATAGATCCAAAAACTCAGTGTTTTCGCGATTTTCCCCAATGGGCAGAGTCGTTTTATGGAGATAAAGATCTAAAATTTGCTATTTATTTCAATGGTGGAATTAGATGTGAAAAATCTACAGCTTACATGAAAAGTATTGGATTTAAGGATGTTTATCATCTTAAAGGTGGTATACTTTCCTATCTTGAAAAGAATGAAGGTAAAGATAATATGTGGGAAGGTGAGTGTTTTGTCTTTGATGACAGAGTTGCTGTCAATAATTCGCTAATTCCAAGTGATAAGATAAAATGTATACACTGCTCAAATCAGGTTTCTACAGACGAGCTCAAGTCTGTTCCGCGTGGTCAAGTGGTTTGTTTTGATTGTAAATCTAAAAGTGACTCAGCTCGGCGTTGTATATTGAAACATAAATACTTATGAAATTAGCTATTATTACGCATAATTATACTATACAATGATATTAAGTAAGTTATGACTGTAGATTTTAATCAATATATTTTAAATAATAATATTTCATCTGTCGCAAGAGAAGACTTTAACACATCTGACTTAGTACAGTTTTTACAAAATAATAAACTTCTTTCAAAATTGGTAAATGAAAAAAGTTAGTGTAAAATAATATGTTTAAACGTATGAGATATGAACAAATCAAGAAACTAGCAGGAGAAAGATTTCGCCGTTTAACGGGAGTAAAGCAAGCAACTTTCAATAAGATGGTGGAAATTTTGGATGAAGAAGATAGACGAAAAAAAGCAAAGAGTGGGCGTAAAAGCAAGCGCTGTATAGAAGATAGGCTACTTATGGCATTGGAATATTTGAGGGAATATCGGACATATTTTCATATAAGTAAAAGTTACGGTTTAAGTGAAAGTACGACTTATAAAATAATAAAGTGGATTGAGGATACGTTGGTAAAACATCCAGATTTTGCTTTGCCAGGAAGAAAAGAGCTGCTAAAAAGTGATATAGAATATGAAGTTTTAGTGATTGATGCAACGGAAACGCCAATCGAACGTCCCAAAAAAAGCAAAAACGATTTTATTCAGGAAAAAAGAAAAAGCACAGCATAAAAACACAGATTATTACAGAAAAAGAGAGTAAAAAAATTATTTGTATGTCTTTTTCAAATGGTAGAAAGCATGATTTTCGGCTTTTTAAGGAGTCAAAAGTGCACATACACCAGAGCATAAGAGTCTTAGCTGATGCTGGTTATAGAGGTTTGCAAAAAATTCATGAAAATGTCGAATTGCCATATAAAAGGACGAAAAAGAATCCATTAAACAAAGAAAAGAAAGTCGAAAATCAAGAGCTTGCAAGCCAAAGAGTTGTGGTTGAAAATGTGATTGGTTTGCTGAAAAGATTTAAAATTATTGCAGATCGCTATCGAAATCGGAGAAAACGTTTTGGATTGATGTTCAACTTGATTGCTGGAGTTTACAATTTTGAGCTTCCTAAATGAATTTTGAAAGAAGTCTAATAAACAAATTACATCACTAGAATTAGTAACACATAATATTGATGTGAAAATCTTAGCTGAAGCACTAGCTAAGATGAAAAATCTTACTCCTCTCAACTTTTATAATAACAATATTGGTGATGAAGGTGCAAAAGCATTAGCTACCCTAACAAACCTTATTTCTCTTGATCTTGACAGTAATAATGTTGGTGCTGAAGGTGTTGAGGTGTTAGCTAAGCTGACATTGGTTTTGACTTTATAAATTCTTCTGTCAGTTAATTTACACCTAAGTCTAAACTATTACAGATCAGTTATACCCACTTCTAAAACTTCTTCTTCATTCATATTATACTTCATTTAAACTAACCCATACTCATCTCATCTTGTCATATAGATCGCGTACAGGCTCTAAGAAAATCTATAATAGATAAAGGACCATTTTAAGAGTATGCCTTTAAAAGATTAAATTACGCAGGTACCTGAGAGAGTTTTCTTTTTGTGTGAGAAGAATGGGCAGGAGATATTTGTATATCATCTATGGACTTCTCAGGAGACATCTCAGATTGTGTGTTTGAACCTGCTGAAATGCAACCTGAATCGATCGAGGTGTTTGAATCTTCTGAAATGAAACCTGAATCATTTGAATTGATGCTTAATTTACTCGAGCAAATGCTTGTTTTTTCAGCAATTTCGGGACAACTGATATCACACACTGGACCTCCTGCACAGAAAACAACAGCCACTTTTTTACATTGCTGTCCTTCCAATATATACTTCAAAGTTCCATTGCTGGTATAGCCCTCTAACTGGCTATTAGCTTCTTCTTGCTTTACTTCTATTTCTTCTTTTGTTTCACAGAACTTGCACTCAAAGGTTATTCCTGAACCATCTGGCAGCTTTACTAGCAGATCAATATTTCCTGCTTGTCCAGCACTGACTTCTGTTTCTGCAATTACTCTTTTGCCGCCTTCTATTCCGGCATCCATGAATATTCCCTTTAATAAAAGCTGTAGGTTGGACTCAGAATCAATAAAATCCCTACAATTCTCTAATATTTGCTGTAGGTCACTCCACTTATTATTTTTGATCAATGCATTTAAGTCTATGCTCTTTATTTCTTTCAATTCTATATCGAAACTTTTTGACGAACCTTGAGAAGAAGACTCATCATCTGATCTTGCTGGAGAGTACTGAGGATTACTATTACGTGTAGATCTTGAACTTTTAGGCCTTAACTCTTCTGAATGATGAAGATTTGCACAACAGTTAATCTTTACTTTGTCGCAATCTTCATGTGGAAATTCAATTTTGTATTTAAATTCTTCCTTACCTTTAATAATTTTAATTTCAATGTTGCACCGCTTTTGTTTATCACTGTCTTCTGAGCCTGGGCTTTCACAGCCATTATGCTCCGGAGTTGCAACACTACCACTATCGGTAAATTCAGTAATACTAAATTTTACATCATCACCAATAGAGAATCCTGTATCTAAAGATTTACTTTTATCACTTTTTGTAACATTAATGTTCTGAACATGGTATCCATCATTTTGCCCACAGTATTGCAACGCTTGCCCTAAGATTAATGCTGTAAAAGAACCAGCATGTTTATTTTGATGATCAGATTCACCACGACATATTCCCATGTTTTTTGTGTAACAGAGAGATTCTAGTTCTTTTCTCAATTTTTCTTCTAATTCATCAGCAACTGTTTCTTTCTTCATTAATACATTTATTAATCCTTCTGGTTTAAGTACCTCATGTTTTTTTACCATCAAATCTTTTCCTTTCTTCTGGTTAAAATTCACACCTACTAAAAAAATAGAGTTAGGTTTACCAAGAATGTTTAAATAATGATAACCTCTATTTTCTATCTGTTGCATAGCATCTTGCGTTGTTTTGTTTTCTACTTTGCATTCCACAATTATTGGTACGTCATTAACTCTTATTACTAGATCAGCAACTCCAAGTCCAGCACCAAACTCTATAAGACAAACATATTCAGTATCCATCTTTAAATAACCATAAATTAAGGCTTTGTGCAGAGCTTCTGGTTTTTCCTTTAATTTTAGATCATTTGTTTCATAGTAATTGTAGATTTCTTTCAAATTTTTAAACAATTCTTCCACGGATCCTTGTGTTGCATTATCTAAATCGAGCTCAAGATCTTGTCTTATTTTTCTGATTTCCACTCCATTGAAAGAATTTATGTCTTTATCTTTAATAACTGGGTTTCCATTTTCAATGCTCATTGATTTATATACAATCCCATTTTTAGTTTTAATTTTCAGATCGATAGCATTTTGTTTATCATTTACACCAACAAGTATTTCTAAAATTTCCAGCTCAGCTATCAATTTGGTATAAGGCAGTGTTAAAATGCCACCAAGAAAAAAATAGATCCAAAAACTTTCATTGTGCGTCTCTTTCGTATTTGGCACCTCAGATAAAATCTGTTTAAGTTTTTGATTAGAAATCTCTAGATTTTTTTCTAGAAACAAATCTGCTAACATACTCTTCCTAATATATTGATTGGGTACACTTTTTTTACCTCTAAATCAGTGCTGATTTTTTTTTCTGAAATATCATTATCCTCATCTTCTATTTCTTTTCCTTGATTGGCTTTTGCTTTTTTTGCTGTGACACTATAACACTCATCTTCTATTTCTCTTTTTTTTCCTTGATTGGCTTTTACTTTTTTTGCTGTGATACTATAACACTCATCTTCTATTTCTCTTTTTTTTCCTTGATTGGCTTTTGCTTCTTCTGTTGTGACATTGTAACACTCATCTTCTCTTTCTTTTCCTTGATTGGCTTTTGCTTCTTCTGTTGTGACACTATAACACTCATCTTCTATTTTTCTTTCCTGTGCAGCCTTAAAAGAGGCTATATGGTCATCTATAAGCTGAGTGAATTTTTCTGCTTTTTTCGGGAATTCATTCTCCAAGAAATAATGGGAAATCTTTTCATCTTTTTTAAATTTTATAGCTAAATCTTTTCTGGTTAGGCAAGACTTTATAAAATTGCTGATAGCACTCCATTCACCTTGATCAATTAAGTAGCAACAAATACCTTCTCCTTCATAAGAGAATATACATGCTTCTCTTTCTGAATCTGAAATGCTATTCAAAACCCATTGTATACTAATATGATCTTTAGTTTCATATAAATCTGATAAGATCCTTACAGCTTCCCAGATATTACCTTGGAGCTCTGTATCGAGAACTTGCTGCCACACATGTTTTAGTATGGATCTATATCCTTGAGGATAATTAGCAATTTTTTTTGCAGTATATAGCAGAAGAAAATAACGATTCCTTCTTGATAAAGTATGTAACATACGCTCTGCAGTTGCTATAAAGAGCTTTTGGTAGGGAAAGTTTAGTAATCCATACAGTATACCTTCTCCGACATCAGAAAAAATATTCTTTTGCTGCTTCTCACTCATCTGATTCAAAAGAAAGCACACAATATTTGTATAACAACTATGTGGAAATTTAAAATGCCCCATAACGCCAGTAAATGATTCTTCTGCTGCGATTTTTATACAACGTTCTAAGTTTCTTTCTTTTTCCTCTAGAGTTAATTTTGGCCAAAAGTATCTTACTGCAACACTATTTCCTTGTTCCACTGCCACATTGAATCCATGTTCATATACTGAACCATTAGTTACTATTTCATCAATCTTTTGATTTATGTAATAGCTCCAGAAAGCTATAAGTTTGTTAGTATGCCTTTTAACTTCACGCAGATACTGCTCATCAAAAAATTCTCTATCTGAGTTCCATAAGTTACGGATAACATCTTCAAAACAATTAATGCATGCTATTCTATAACGCTTTACAATATGCACACTCTGATCACTCACCAAATTTCTTGCAGTTTTTTCTGCATCTACTGTGCCTTGTGGCGTCCAACACATATTATTAAAAAAATCTAGCTCGCAGTAATATCTGCTGTAATACTTTGCCCACGCAAGAATTTCCAACCTGATTTGCGTACTAATGCCTGATAACTCCTCTGCCAATGATCTCGGTAAACTAAGAGCCTTAGGAACTACCTTTTTTCTGAGTATCTTCTCTACCTTTTCCCACCCATCATCGCAAATACTCCTGGAGCGAGACTTAAACAGTCTTAAAACCTCATCCTTCACAGGACTTTTAGTCCATAGATTAATCGCCATCGCTATCAATACTCTTTCCTGCAATGTATTAGGTGGTGATAAATTATATTCCATCTTTTGCACATCCTACATTTAGGATAATAGTAAAATTTTTCTGTAAAGCAATATTTTTTTAGTTAAGTATTTTTTTTAGCATGATAAACTCTTTAATTGTTTACTTTTTACCGTTCTTAAAAATGCAAGGAAAGTGGGTATATTTCTAAAAAAGCTTTCCAGAAACATAGAATTATGGAAGAAAAGTTATGAAAAATAAAGAAATGCGTTGGTATGTGTATAAAATAGGAAAAAGCTAGCTAATGTTGGGGTTTTAGGCTGTGCTAAATTTAAGGTAAAGGTAGGTTCGAATATACCATGTGGCGGAAGGAGAGGGATTCGAACCCTCGATACAATTTTTGGTTGTATAACGGTTTAGCAAACCGCCGCCTTCAGCCTCTCGGCCACCCTTCCAAAAAAAATAATTTAACTGATACTGGCCCTCCTGTCTAATACTTTTTACCTTAACTGAGACTTTTCGATAATTTTCTGTGCTTCTTCAACATCAACCCACTTGCCAACTGTAACTGCTTTGCCTTTTTCTAAATCTTTATAATGTGAAAAGAAATGAACTATTTTATTGAGCAAGTTTTGAGGCACATCAGAGTAATTTTCTATATTATCATAATAGCTATCTACACTGGATACAGGAACGGCCAGTATTTTTTCATCCTCTCCTTTTTCATCCTTAGTAAGTAATGCACCTATGGGACGCACTGATATCAAAACACCAGATGCTAAAGGAAATTGCGTTAGCACTAACACATCCACAGGATCACCATCATCTGTTTGAGTATTTGGTATAAATCCATAATTACAAGGGTAAACCATTGCAGTGGATAAGAATCTATCAACTTGTAACAATTCTAGCTCTTTATTAAACTCATACTTTATAGGGTCAGCATTTGCACCTATTTCAATAATTACATTAACTTCATTCACTATTTTCATAAACTACCTTTACTAACAAGAATTAATATTATAAACATATATCTCTACTCTGGCTATATTTTAACTAGGCGTTTGCGAAAGTAGGCCTATATCGTATCTGAAAAATCCCCCTGGCCACTCTAAGAAATTTAGTGCTGAATACGCCTTACTTTTAGCTTCTTCAACAGTTTTTCCTTTTGCGATTATATTGACTACCCTACCACTGTCCGAAATCCATTCACCATCTACATTTTTCTTAGTACCAGCATGAAATACTAAAATATCTGGAATACTTTCAATTTTATCTATACCTTTTATCACCTCCCCTTTTTGATAGTTGTTTGGGTAACCCTCACTAGCTACAACTACGCAAATGCTAGATCTATTATCAAGCTTTACCATGTCAGGGCGTATCTGCCCCTGTGTTACCGACAGCATCACTTGTAACAAATCACAGTCAGCACTAAGTCTAGGCAATATTACTTGTGCTTCCGGATCACCTAACCTTACATTATACTCAAGAAGCTTTGGTCCATCTTTACTGATCATCAGACCAGCGAATAATACTCCTCGGTAAGGTGTTCCTAGATTAACTAATGCTTGAACTGTGGGATATATTATTCTTTGAATAATTTTTTGCTCCATATCTTTACTGATAATAAAAGAGGATGAATATGCCCCCATTCCACCAGTATTTTCTCCCTCATCGTTTTCATTTACTCTCTTATAATCTTTTGCACAGCCAAGAACTGCTATTTTTGAACCATCAACAAGGACAAAAAAGCTAACTTCTTCTCCTACTAAGAATTCTTCTATAATTATTTCTTCACCTGATTCACCGAATTTTTTCTCTACCAACATTAAATTTATTGCCGCAAAGGCTTCATCTTCTGTATGGCATATTATCACACCTTTCCCTGCTGCAAGCCCATTTGCTTTCACTACAAGTGGAAATTTTATTTTATTACTTCTCACAAAGTCTTTAGCCAAACTTTCGTCGATGAAATATTCATATTTAGCTGTTGGTATCCCGCACTGCTTACATAGCCCTTTGGTAAATCCTTTTGATGCTTCAAGCTTTGCTGCTGCTTTACTTGGTGCAAAAACATTTATTCCTTCTGCAGTTAAGTCATCAGAAAGTCCATTGATTATTGGTTGCTCTGGGCCGATCACAACTAAACCTATGTCCTTCTGCTTACAAAATTGTATTACGTCTATTGAATTATTAACGTTGATATCTACTAAAGTGGCTAAATTCTCCATAGCCTGACGGCCAGGGGTAATATATAACTCAGTTAACATAGGAGATTTTTTCAAAGCCCAGAGTATGGCATGTTCACGGCCACCAGAGCCTATAATTAAAACCTTCATTCTTATCCTCTCATTTCATAACAATTCAAACCTACTCAGAAATAGCAACTTTTCCTGGATTACTATTAAGCTTAGCTTACAGAATCTAAAGTTATATACACGAATTGTCAAATAGTCTGATATCCAGCGTACTTCTGTAACACATTAGGTATTGCAATTGAACCATCAGGATTTTGATAGTTCTCCATTATTGCAACAATCGTTCTTCCTATTGCTAAAGCTGAGCCATTTAAAGTGTGAGCATGTTTTTTAGCTTTCTTGTTAGAATTATTAAAATACTTAGCACTCATTCTTCTTGATTGAAATGCACCACAGTTTGAGCAACTTGATATCTCCCGATATTTATTTTGTCCAGGTAACCAAACTTCTAGATCATAAGTTTTTTGTGCAGCAAATCCCATATCACCACTACATAACAACATTACCCTATATGGCAGTTCTAACTTCTTTAATATCTCTTCAGTAATGCTCGTCATACGTTTAAGTTCATCATCTGATTGATCCTCCGTTGTTACACTTACTAACTCTACCTTGCCGAACTGATGTTGTCTTATCATACCTCTAGTGTCACGCCCTGCACTGCCTGCTTCTTTACGAAAACATTCTGAATATGCAGTTAGCCTGATAGGCAACGTATCTTCATTTAAGAGCTTACCTGCAACTAAGTTAGTCAAGACTACTTCGCTTGTAGGGATGAGCCTTAATTCATCAGTGGTTGAGTATGACTCATCGAAGAATTTTGGTAATTGACCAACGTTATACATAGCTTCATCTTTCACCAAGGTTGGGTGATATACTTCTGTATAACCAAATTCATTAGTGTGCATGTCAAGCATAAAATTAACCAGTGCACGTTCTAATTTAGCTAATTTTCCTTTTAATATTGCAAATCTTGAACCAGAAATTTTTGCTGCTTGCTCAAAATCCATCAGACCTGACCTCTCCCCCAGCTCATAGTGAGATTGAGGTGCAAAATCAAATTGCTTTTTTTTTCCGTATCTCCTAATTTCCACGTTGAAATCTTCATTTGCACCAATTGGAACATCTGGCGCAGGAATATTCGGTAAATTAGACAAAATAGCAAGTAACTTATTTTTTTCCTCTTGTTCTTGAGAACTTACCACTTCAATTTCATTTGTAATATTTTTTGATAGCATCACCTCTTTTTCGCATGGAGATTTTCTTACCTTTAGCTCCTTTATTTTTTCTGTAACTTCATTACGCTGCTTCCGTAGGTCCTGCAATCTTGTAGTGAGTAACCTGCTTTTCTGATCAAAATGCAGTATTTCATTTGTAATTGATACATCTAATCCTCGGCTCTTCATGGCTTCATAAAATGTCTCAGGATTTTTGCGTATATACTCTATATCATGCATGCAACAGATTGACAGTGACTGGTATTAATGTACTTTAAATACCTTCAGTACTCAACATGATTTTGAGGTAGTCTTCTGAATGTATAATCTAATTAAGTAAGCACAAACTAAGTATAAAGCTGCAACAAGTATAATTGCTGGCCCAGTGAGTAAATCAAATTGCGCAGATAACATCAATCCAGATATTCCAGAAATGACAGAGAAAATTGTTGCAACAACAACCATCTGCGTTGGGTTTTGTGAGACCAATCTTGCAGACGCGGCTGGTATCAATAAAAATGCGGAGATAAGCAATATTCCTATTAATTGAGCAGCAATCGCAATAAATATAGCAAGAATGATTAAAAATTCCAGCCTTACCAAATTAACATTAATTTTTTCTATTACTGCTAAGTCATGATTAACTGAAACAATTAGCCAACAATGCCATCTGCATATTAACACTATAACAACTATACTAGAGGTAATAAGAACCAATATTATATCGCTGTAGTCTAGTGTTAATATATCACCAAACAGAGAACTGAGTAGAGTATTATTTCCTGATGGAAGAAAAGACATCAATATTAAACTTAACGATAGAACCACATTAGTAATGATATTTAATATCGTATCGGCTGAATATAACTTATTAAAATTCAAAGAAAGTAATATAGCAAACATAATTGCTATGAGCATTATAGTTATCGAAGGGCTAATCTTAAAGATTAAAGCTAAGGCAACACCGAGTAATGAGGAGTGTGATAAGCTATCACCTAAGTACGATAATCTTTGCCATATCATAAATGATCCCAAAGCACCAGTTACTGAGCTAATTGTTATCAGTGCGATTAAACTATTAATAAAAAAGTCCTGTGTAAACATATTATATTGCTAAAAGGTAAGTTACGACGAATCTATCTTCAGATATTAGAACGTTATGGGTTCTACAGGCTGCATCAGTTGTCATGAATTCGAAATTCATCTTTATGAGATAAGATTTTACTGATGCATTTGGTATGCTCCTCGTTTTGCCAGTACCTATCAATAAAACCTCAACTTCCTCTGTTAAAAAATCTGCAAAATGTTCTGGATTATTTATGTCGATTTCATTCACTGTGATTACATTTTCTGGAAAAATTACGATTGACCCATAATATTCCTTATTATTCACTAAAAACTTCCCATTTCCGTAACCGTTAATAAGATTTCTATTGTGAGGAACTATAGGAGTTATATCCATAGCATTAAATTATTAATTGAGTATTGCACACCCACCACTCTGGGTACTTTGCTTTGATATTAACTACTGCAGCTTTTGCATTTTCTTTATTATCAAACATCCCAAAACATGCAACACCACTACCTGACATGCGTGCAAGCACACATCCCTTTTGTAACTCCAGAGCTGATATCACCTCCTGAATTTCAGGCACTAAACTAATAGCTGCTTCTTGCAGATCGTTTCTTGCATTTTGAACAAGCTCTAGTAAATTTTGCTCATTATGCCAATCAATTGATTGAGAAAATTCTCCTGTGTATTTAGAATACACTTCTGGTGTACTGAGAAACTTTTTTTTTGGCTTTACAAGCACTATATCTGTTGGTAAAGAAACTCCCTGAACAGGACACAGTTCCTCACCAACACCACTGACAAACACAGGTTTGCTTTCTATACTTGCTGGTACATCGGCACCAATGTCTAAAGCTATTTCATTTAAAATAGACTGATCAATATCCCAAAATCTCCCTAGTGTGCGTATCACAGCTCCTGCATCTGAAGAACCGCTACCTAAACCTGAAGCAGTTGGAATATTTTTAACAACTTTAACAGAAATTTTAGTGTAAGTTGGACCGTACCTAAGCAAGGAATTAATTGCTTTCATCACAGTATTATAACGGCTGTGTAACTTAGACTCAGAATTGACAAATTTTACTTCAGAGTTGTCGTATCTATACTTCTTACACTCTACTCTTATTTCCAAAAAATTAGCAAGATTAGCAAAAGCAAACAAACTTTCTATTGAATGATATCCCGTCTCTTTTTTACTAGTGATATGCAAAAAAAGATTAATTTTTGCATACGCCTTCACACAAAAAACCTTCATTTATGTCTTCACTAGAACCACCACCTACATTATATTAACAATATTATTTTGGTCAACTTTTAATGAGAAAAGATACTATTAACCCTAATTTTTCCGTGTGGGTCAATGCATCTGCTGGTGCAGGAAAAACTAAGATCTTAATAGATAGAGTATTAAGGTTATTGTTAGATGGTAAAAAAAACATCCTCTGCTTGACTTTTACCAACGCTGCTGCAAATGAGATGGAAAATCGTATTTATAGTACGCTCAGCAAGTGGGCATTGTGTTCAGATAATGAATTGACAGCAGATCCAGAGCAGTTATTTAGTAGCAAAATTCGAGCAAGGAAACTTTTTTCTGAACTAGAAAATCTAAACCTAACCGTGCAAACTATACATGCTTTTTGCTACAGGCTAATCTCAAATTATCCTATAGAAGCAGGCGTTCCTCCAAATTGTAAGCTGAGTGAATGTAAAGAGCTGCACTCTATAGTATTCAATAAGGTATTAAATTGTGATGCCATACAAGATAATATCAACGTGATTGCAGCAGAAATTGATGAAAATGAACTACGTGACTTGCTTTACACTTTGTGTTCTAGGAGATCAACTAGAAATGTGAAGTATATAAAAGACAAACTAAATGCGCCAGATGAAATTCATGACTTACCTGGTGAAACTCATGAGCTTATAAAAAAGCTAGCGGAGATATTGAGCCAGGGAAGCAAGAGAGACCAGAATTATAGCAAGAACTGCACTAGCAATATAGAAAGTCTAGTTAAGGTATTCATGAAATCAGAATCGTATGAAACGAAGGATATATCATCGATTGTTACGAAAGGTACTCTAGAAAAATTCCCTGAAGTGGAACAAATAATAAATGATATACAGAGTACTATACTTTCTTATGTAAGAGATATGGAGTCTTATCAGATATTTCAAAGAACCAGTAACTTGCTTAATATATTAGAGGTATATATTGACTTCTATAACAGTGAAAAGTTAAAAAATGCACTGCTTGATTATAACGACATAATAGATTTAACTACCAACCTTCTTGATGATCATGATAATAAAGACTGGGTTCTCTATAATCTGGATCAAAAAATAGATCATATACTTGTTGATGAAGCGCAAGATAATAGTTTGAGCCAATGGAAAATAATTACAAGTTTGTGTGATGAATTCTTTTCTGGGAGTGGTGAAAAAAGAACCTTGTTTGTTGTTGGTGATGTGAAACAATCCATCTACAGATTTCAAGGTGCTAACCCAATCTTATTTAATTATATGCGTCAGTATTTTCATGAGAAAACAGAAGGTAGAAATTGGCTGTCATGCAAACTTGAAAAATCATTTCGTTCAACTCCAGAAATTTTAACGCTCGTAGATAGATTGTTCGGTAATTTTCGTGAAGAAGTGTCTTTCGGTGATGAGGAAATAAAGCATATACCACACAGAGAAAACGATCGGGGGTACATCGAAATTTGGCCATTGTTGCCAAAGTGTAAGGAAACACATGAGCAACAAGCATTTCAGGTGCACTTTATAAGTGATGAAAATTATATAGCAGACCGATCGCTTGCTCAAACAGTAGCACATAAAATTTACAACTGGTTGAACGATGGACGTATTTTGGTGGCTAAAGATCGACACGTAGAACCAAGAGATATCATGGTTCTTGTGCGGCAGCGAAATGTGCTGGTTGATTACATTGTGAGTGAACTTAAAAAAGCAAATATACCAGTTATAGGCAGGGATTACTTTAGAATAATGGATAATATAGTTGCCCAAGATTTGGTAGCTTTAGCCGAATTTTTACTTCTGCCGGCCAATGACTTAGCCCTTGCTAGTGTTTTGAAATCACCGTTATTTAGTTTCACTGAGGAGGACCTATTCAACATCGCATATGACCGTAAAGAGCATTCTCTATGGGAAAGATTACACGACTATTCTGAAAGCATTTATGATGAACTAAGTAATCTAATAGATCTATCTAAGAAAGAATCCCCTCTTGCATTGTTTACGCATATATTAAGTACAGGTAAGAAGAAGTTTGCTGCAAGACTAGGACTTGAGTGTTTTGAAGTCATAGATGAATTTATGAGTCTAGTGCTGCAATTTTATCCACCGTCTCTTCAGGCATTTGTCCAGTGGATAAAGGAAAATAATCCAGAGGTGAAGAATAATTTACAGTCTGATCGCAATGCAGTGAAAATAATGACAATCCATAAATCAAAAGGCTTACAGGCACCAATAGTGTTTTTAGTTGATACAAACACAGTACCAAGAAACAATGAAAGTATTGTATTTGATGAGGTAGGAGCACCATTCTGGTGCAGAAAAAATAATAACGCTTACTGCAATCAAATCAAAAAAGAAAAAAAGATTGAAGATTATAATGAATACCTGCGCTTATTGTATGTTGCACTCACACGTGCTGAAGATGAGCTATATATTCTAGGTAAAGAACCCATGCAAAAAAACTCTTGGTATGACTTAATTACTACGTACGGAGAACCGTATGAAAGAAAGCAGCAGAGCATATATCCAATGTTCAAAGAAGAAGTGGAAGTACTGTGTATAAATTCAAACTATCCTTATATTTACAAAAAACGTGACTATTTTAATATTCCAGTAATTTCGCTACCTGAGAACCTAAGTAATGAAACAGTCGAAGTTGGGAGCAAAAAAGAAGAAAAAGGCTTCACTCGTGGAAAGATCATTCACAGCATATTGCAATATATGCCTAAAATAGAGAAAGAAAGGAGAAAAACATGGGTAAAAAAATATCTTGAGAGTGTTAACATTGATGAAGATAAAAATGAAATCTACGATAAAGTGCTGGCATTTAATGAAAAGTACGGATATCTATTTGATCTAGAAGGCAAATCAGAGCTTACATTAAGCGGTATGGTTGATAATGAAACAATCTTAGTGCGCTTAGATAGGTTGTGTATTACACCGGATAAAATAATTATAATAGATTACAAATCGCATCGTACTACTTCCATTACTTTATTAGATGAGATAGAAAAACAAATGCTGACTTATAAAACCCTAGTGAAGGAGATATATCCTGATAAGCAAATTGAATGTTTAGTCATCTGGGTGGAGGATTTAACAACAACATATTTTTGTAGTGGTATTAATTTTCAATGATCTTGTCTAATTGCTGACATTTAGTAAACAAGTGAGAAAACACGATTACTACAAACAACATTCCACCAAAAACTGAAATGGCTCCTCCTACAATAAAGCATAGACGAGCTAAAATCGATGAAATATCTGGTAAGTTTGCAGTTTTCCTTAAAGCACCATATCCACCAAGCCATACGAGTCCTGTAATGTGTAGGAAATGCCCTATGCTGTAAGAATAAATTTGCAGTTTCATCAAAGAATTCTTTACTTTTTTACACTTGAGTTTAGGTAGCAACCAGTAAATAAAGTTCATGAAAGCTATAGTGATACCAACAACAGAACCATGGTAGTGAGCTGGAATAATTACGTTACCTTCAATGCTTAATACTCCAAGAATGCCTCCATAAATGAATAATATAAATGAGTGAAGCAAATAATTTTCTTTATCTTTGAGTAAGACTCTTATATTGCTACACACCAATATTATCAAAAAAATCGGCAGAATCGCTCCCGCAATTCTCATGTGCCAAGTGAAAAACTGTATCAACTCAACACTATCTACGGGATAAATAAAATAAATTAGCGGTGCACACGCAGCCAGTATTGTATTTATAGCTAGCGGCAGTTTACTATTTGTAATGTTGAGCATTATTAAATACACTGAAAACATTCCTTGAGTGAAAGCAAACTGCAATAGATGCCCCCCTCCCCAAAAGAGATATTCGTAAAATAGGCTTCTGTCTGATTGATAAAGACCTAGTGGCATATTTTGATATGCCAAAACAAAGCACAGGAGCGAGCAGAGAAATATAATGACTATGCCATGTTTCTCAGATGTTATTATAAATGTTAGAGATATGCTGACAATAAATAACCCTAACCCAAATAAAAACAATTTATTCTCCAGTACAGGAATATAGTTGCTTTTGATAACTTCACTATTTGGAATAAACGCGGAGAGAAATATTAATGATGTTGCAAAAATCGATAAAACCCATAGCCAGTTTTTAGTATTTGATAAGCTAGTAACAAGTATGATAGATATAACTGAACACATCCATACCAAGATGGAAAGATTCACATGTATTACTAGCGCATTATCAAAAATATATTGTGCAGACGGAACTAAAGAAGAAATAAAAGGTAATCGCAAAAAAACAACAATGACCGAAAGTAATCCTGAGAATGCAAGTGCACATACTGCTAGAAATACCCACCTTTTACATAGTTGCTGTTTGAGCATTGCTATGCATTCTTTCCTACTTCAACAAAAAACAGATTTTTAGGTTCCAATAAGGATTTAGCCAACTCATTTACCTCCTCTAACTTGATACTATCAATCAAGTTTACAAAATCATCCATATCATTAATGTCTACATCCTCAACTTGAATATGATTTAATTCTGCAACTATATCGTTATTATTGAACATCGAGAAAGTGTAAGAATTCGCTACACTTATTTTTGTATCTTTAAATAATTGTTCATTAATTCCTTCTTGTTGAACTCTATTGAATACTTCTTTCACTGCCAAAATAGCTTTATCAGCAGTAGTATTATCAGTGTTTAAAGATCCAGCAATGATATTGCCATATTTATGATTCACAATATTAGCACGAACACCATAAGTAATCCCTAGGTTCTCTCTGATTTCACGCATTAATAGTGAATTTAACCCCACTCCTCCTAATGCATTAACTAAAACAACAGCATTATAGTAATTGGGATCTCTGTAAGCTATACCTTTTTGAGCAAAAAATATCACACTTTGTGGAATGTCCATAAAAATACGTTTAGTTTCCGATGGACTGAATTTATCTTTTACAGGTATTTTTCTTATTTTTGATCTTTTTGACGGCAATTTAGATAAGTACTTATCCAATAATTGTGCTGCTCCTTCTTTTTTTACAGATCCAGCGATACTTATGACTATATTACTCTTAGTAAAATTGTGCCGCATGTATGTTAAAATATCTTCTCTAGTGATGCTTGTTATAGTTTCTAAGTTTCCATACTCACTTTTCGAATAAGGGTGTTTTTTAAACATTAATTTGTCCAGTTCTTCTGCAGCGACAAATTCAGGAATTGTTTGAAGCATATTAAGCTGAACCTTTGCTATTTCTAAAATCCTGTTAAACCCATTTTCATCAGCCCTAGGACGCATAATGGCATCACTTAGTAATGAAATTCCAGATTCTAAGTTTTCAGACAAAGTATCTAATGAAATCGTAAAATTTTCTAAACCAGTGCTAAAACTTAACCTAATACCTTTATCTTCCAGCTCCTTAGCAAATTTTTGAGCATCATTTTTTCCTGCTCCTTCTTGAATAATAGAGGAAACAAACCAAGACAATCCTTGCTTTTCTTTGCTTTCATATGCATAACCTGCATCTTTAAATGTAATTTGCATTGATACTTTTGGTATATCATTATTTTCAACAAAGAGAAATTTGAACCCTTTTTTGGTTGTAACTTCTTCTATATCGATTGCGTATGAATTAAAACTTATAAAAAACAAAAATAATAGTGTAACTTTACTGATTCTCATTGCTGATATCTCCTTTAGGTAATAAACGACCAATTAATTTGGTAGCAGAGAAAATTGTGTGAATCTTATCGTTCACATCTTCTAAACTAATATCATCTACTTGACTATATGAAATATCTATTTCTTCAAGAGGAATATTTAATGCCAGGTGTGAAACATAGAAAAAAGCTATACTCTCTAGATTAGATAGAGCATCAAATTGCGCTACCTTATACTTATATTTTGCACTATTAAGTTCTTCATTTGTCATTTTCTCATGTAAAAAATCATTAATCGACTGCTCTAGCTCTTTTTCTATCACATCTAAAGTGACTCCACTTTTTGGAATTACGCCGATATCCACAAACCCGTTACTAAAAGTCAGTCCATGGTAGTATGAATGCACTGAAACGGCAACTTCTTTGTCGAGGACTAAATGTTTATATAACCTACTAGACTTTTCTCTACCCAACAGATTAACTGCCAAGTTTGTTGTTAAAACGTCCTTAGTACTTTTCGACATAGGTACCTTATAGCGGAAATACAGCATTGGCTCTTTCACCTGTGTACTCGCTACAGTAAGTTCTATGTTAGCGTTATGTGCTGGTTCTTGATTGGGGTAGCTTCTAACTACAGGTTTAGACTCAATAGCACCATACTTTGCATTTGCTAATTTCAATACCTCATCAAACTCCACATCACCAACAACTAATAACATAGCGTTGCCTGGATGATAGTAACTATCATGAAATTTTTCTATGCTTTCGCGATTAAATGTATTGATATCCTCTTCCCAACCAACAACAGGTCTGCCATAACCTGTGCGATAGAAGGCATTATTCATTTCCTCCCATATTAAGCTATAAGGATTATTATCAAACCTCATCTTCCTTTCTTCTAATACTATATTCTTTTCTTTTTCTATTTTGTCTTGATCAACATTAAAACTACTCATTCTGTCTGCTTCTATTTCCATAGCAAGTTGCAGATTTTGTGTTGCTACTAATTCATAGTAGCAAGTATATTCTTTTGTAGTAAATGCATTAAATCGAGCACCTATGCTACCTAAGGTAGATTCTATGTTTTTAAATTTTCCCGTTGTCTTAAACATTAAATGTTCAAAATAATGGGCTAGTCCTGCTTTACCAACAGGGTCATCCATCCCACCAATCTTATATACCACAGCGTGCAGCACAGCAGGAATGCGATGATTAGGTACAACATAGACATCTAATCCATTTTCTAGCTTAGCATGCTGAACCTTTATATTTAACTGTTCTGAAAAAGCTGGACAACTAAAAAAGAATATAATTAATAAGAATAAATTAATAAATCTCTGAAACATTATCTTAATTTGTATAACCAGCAATGCAAGTATACTAAATATTTTTTAATAAACAATTTTTATCAGTTGTCTTACTTATTGATGAAGATATCGTATATGTATAATTTGTATAAAATTATAAGCATTCCACACACTACATATAAATCCGCTAAATTAAAAGCAGGCCAATACCAGCCATTAATGTGAAAGTATATAAAATCATATACGGCTTTCCAGTATACCCTATCAATCACATTTCCAATTGCTCCGCCAGTCATCAAAGCAAAGCCTAAACAAGTTAACTTATCATCTGCTTTGTATAATAGATATAAAAATAGGTTGATTATAACAATTGCAAGCATTGAAAATATCACATCTCTGTACGGAAGGGTATTAAACAATCCAAAACTAATACCAGAGTTCCACACTTCAACTAACTGTACAAAGCTGCAAATTTCAATAGATCCCTCTTCATCAATTAATGAATTGATGTATAGTTTACTTGCCTGATCACTAAGTGCTGCAATTATTATAATGATTAAACATAACTTCTTCATATACATGCTTTCAATCTATAAGCTTCAATTATATCACAATTTATCTGTTCTTTTAACTCATCTACTCCACAAAATTTTCTTTCTGACCTCATGAACTGTAGTAGTTGTATTTTAACCATTTGTCCATATAAATCTTTATTAAAATCAAGTATGTGCATTTCCGCTATAGGATCCTGTAAATCTTTAAATGTTGGCCTCATGCCAATATTCACCACTCCGTGTAACCAGTTTTGGTCATCACATGTCATTGTTGCATAATATGTACCAAATTTTGGTTTTATCATATAGTTTTCTATAGGAATATTTATGGTCGGGGATCCTATTTCTCTACCTCTACGTGCACCTTGCTTTACTATACCTAAAATCTGATAAGGCCTTCCGAGTAACTTATTAGCAGCGTCTACCTTTCCACTTTGCAGATATTCTCTAATCAATGAAGAAGAACAAGCTTCATTGTCAATGACCAATGGTTCTAACTCGACGAGAGAATACCCATATACACTGGAATATTGTTGTAGAGTCGATATATTTCCCACGCGTTTATTGCCAAAAGTGCAGTTCTTACCGACAACTATATGTTTGGCGTTATACTGACCTATAAGAATTTTGCTTATAAAGTCACTGCAACTTACTTGAGAAAAGCCTTTATCAAAATCTATCACATGCAGAGAGTTTATTCCGCATCTACTGATAAGCTCTGTTTTATACTCTTGATCTATAAGTCGAAAGTTTTTCCTATTAAACAGCACAGTTGATGGGTGAGGTTCGAAAGTTATAATTGCTGAAGGCAAACCAGTCTCTTGCGATATTTTATTTACAGTTGAAAGTATGAATTTATGTCCTAAATGGACACCATCAAAATTTCCAAAAGTAAGTACCGAGCCAACGTTTTGTCTATGCATATTATTTGATATTTTCTACATTTGTTATATTATAGCTACAAAATGTATGTAGGTCGATTATGAATAAAAGCATTGTAATATACGTAAAACAAGGGTGCCCTTACTGTATAAGAGCAAAAAAATTATTAGATCAGAAAGGTGTAAAATATGAAGAAATTGATGTGATTAAAAACCCGGACTCATTTAATAAGGTAAAATCTGAATATAATGACATAAAAACGGTTCCGCAAATTTTTATCACTGATGAAAATGGAAACTACATATATCACATTCCTGGTAGTGATAAACTGATCGAACTTGAAAAAGCAGGAAAGTTAGACTATATGCTAAATAACGGCGATGATATAGCCGATACAAATCATCATAATATAGAATGCGAAGAATATCATAATCCAAGCAGCGATGATTTAATATAGATTAAAGAAGTATATCTCTATTTAAGTAATTTTTAATGAATTAAAAATAAAATTCATTTAGTAAATTTATTTATAAGGGAATAAGATGATAAAGAATATTTCGATTATCAGCAAGCATTTAATTAGCATTGAGCTAGCTAATAAGGAAGATCTAGAAAATTTCACTAAAATTTTCACTGTGCTTGACAGATATAAAGCAGCAAGAACTCTGTTTGTAGATGAAGTAAATATAGAATATGAGCAATATGATACAAAAGAGGTTGTAAAACTGATAAGAGCTACAGACTTTACATATATTGATATTGAAAACATACTGCATCACTTAAGCAAGCATGGAATTAGTGTTGACAATAGCGTTATAGCACGCACGTTTGCTGCTGCATATAGTAATGCATTTGAATCTAAAGACATGGCCTTTTCGCTTTTTAATGGCTTGCCACAGTTTAACGTAAGAGTCAGCAAAAACACGTTTGTAATAACACCTATGAGTGAAGAGCATCTAGAATTGAGTTCAAAAAATAGTAAAACATTTATAGAATCACTGAGGCGTGAAAGCAATACTTACAGTTGTGTAATACAAGACAATACTATTGACATTATAATACAATCTGAGATACACCAGGCTATTGATTCAATTGTGAAATCATTAGTGCAGTCCTCTCTATTAGCAAAAGACGAGGAAAAGAAACTGACGGAAAAATTGAGACAACTTGCTTTTAAAGATCAAGCTTTCGTTGAGTATTTTAGTATAAAAACTATAAATAAATATCCTCATGATCATCCTTTGAAGAAATATGAAGGTGTGACTCGAGACATAGAAAGCATTTTAGATGGCTTTATAAAAAGTGAGAACAGTAAATCTACTGTGGAGCAATTAAAGAAGCTGAAGATTGCCCCTGACGCTCCAAGGATTATCACTAAAACGATAGAGAAACTTGTTAAGTTTCACTAAAGAGCTTATTTGAAATAAAGTTATTGCTTTATGGTGTGCAGTAGTATAAAGTATTAATATTAAGTAAATTATGTTGAGTGTTTATAAACCTAGAGGAGTGAAAAGTGTTTGCATATTGTTAAGCAAAACAGTAATTTATTGTCAAGTGAGTTCACTTAAAATTGAGTAATAAAATGTCTATCGATCTAAACTTGCCTGATTTACCTGTTTTACATCCCAGAATTACTGTTGTGGGAGTAGGTGGAGCAGGTGGAAATGCTGTAAATAATATGATTCAATCTAACCTGCAAGGGGTGAATTTTGTTGTAGCAAACACTGATGCACAAGCATTAGAGAAGTCTTTGTGTGATAAGAAAATTCAGCTTGGTATCAACTTAACCAAGGGGCTTGGTGCTGGTGCATTGCCTGATGTTGGCAGAGGTGCGGCCGAAGAATCAATTGACGAAATTATGGAGCATATAAAGGATAGTCATATGCTTTTTATAACAGCAGGAATGGGTGGTGGTACTGGTACTGGTGCAGCACCAGTGATTGCAAAGGCGGCAAGGGAAGCTAAAAGAGATAAGGTATCAAAAGAGAAGAAGATATTAACAGTTGGAGTTGTGACTAAACCTTTTTCTTTTGAAGGTGTGCGACGTATGCGGATTGCAGAGCTTGGGCTTGAAGAGTTACAAAAACATGTGGATACGTTGATTGTCATTCCAAATCAAAATTTATTTAGAATTGCAAATGAAAAAACCACTTTTGCGGATGCATTTAAACTTGCTGATAATGTTTTGCATATAGGAATTAGAGGCGTAACTGACTTAATGGTTATGCCTGGGCTTATAAATCTTGACTTTGCTGACATAGAAACAGTTATGAGCGAGATGGGTAAGGCAATGATTGGTACTGGAGAAGCAGAAGGAGAGAATAGGGCAATTAGCGCCGCAGAAGCTGCGATATCTAATCCACTACTCGATAATGTTTCTATGAAAGGAGCTCAAGGAATACTAATCAATATTACAGGTGGTGGTGATATGACCTTATTTGAAGTTGATGCTGCAGCCAATAGAGTACGTGAAGAGGTGGACGAGAATGCAAATATAATATTTGGTGCAACATTTAATGATGAAATGGAAGGGAGAATTAGAGTCTCTGTTCTTGCAACTGGGATTGAAGGTGAGAGAAATAACACCAATAACAACAGTAGTAAATTAGAGAGTGTGCCTGTAAGTAGCTCTGAAAAAGAAGGGTTTAAGTGGTCTTATAGTCAAAGTCAAAAAGAAAAGGAATATGCTACGGTTGAGCCGGAAGGTGAAGTAAAATGGAGTAGCAATATTTATGATATACCTGCTTACTTGAGAAGGAAAAAATAATGCACTTTTGGCTTCTAAAGTCAGAACCAAGCGAATATTCATGGCAGAAAATGGAGTGTGATCAAGCTGTACCATGGGATGGTGTGCGTAATCATCAAGCACAAAATTACATGAAAAATATGAAGGTCGGAGATCTTGCTTTTTTTTATCATACAGGTAAGGAGAAAGCCGTAGTGGGAATAGTGGAGATTTTAAAAGAGTATTACAGTAATTCTCTAGTTGACGTAAAATACTTAAGGTCCTTGAATAACAAAGTAACATTACAAAATATAAAACAAAATCTTTTCTTAAAAGATATGCATATACTGAAACAGCCACGCTTGTCTATTTCCCCAGTTTCGGAAATTGAGTGGAATGAAATAATAAAAATGAGCAAATGTTAGAAGTCAATATTCTTGATGATAAGTGGTATAGCATTATCGAAGACCCGGAGGGTTTCGTGTTAGGTGTTATGAGTGCTTCATTGAGAGAATTAGAAATAATTCATTATGATCCAAATATATCAATAGCTTTAGCTGATGATCACTTACTGCACCAGCTTAACTTAAAGTTTAGAAAGATAGACAAGCCAACAAATGTATTATCATTTCCATGCGAGCAAATATCTAACAAGTGTGATTTAGGAGATATAGCAATTTCTGTAAATACTATAGAGAGGGAATCGCGTGAATACTGTATACCTATCCTTTCTCACACCGCACATATGTTGGTACATGGATTGCTTCACTTACTTGACTATGATCATCAAACGCAAGATGAAGAAGTTGTAATGAAAAAGTTGGAAAACAAAATTTTGTCTGCGCTTGAACTTAATAGCTAAGATGGCCACTTATCGTAAAAAAATATTTCTTCTACCGGTCTTCTTTTTTTCTCATGTACCTGTGCGTTCTTTTTTTCATGACCTATGGCTATAACTGACATCACGTTGAAGTCATCCGGTGTGTTGAATTCTTTTACTATTTTATCTTTGCTAAAGCCACCCATCTGATGTGCCATCAAATTCATAGCTGCAGCTTGCAACATAAACACATAATTTGCCGCTCCAGTGTCATGACTAGCCCAAAAATTAGTTCCTTTTGCAGGATTACGAAAGTTTCTAGCACTTAAGGATATGACCAATATTTGCGCATCTTTTGCCCATTTTTGATTAGACAAATCTAAGCAATTGAGCAATTTCTCCCATGACTCCTTATTGTTTTCTCTATTGCAGATAATATATCTCCAAGGCTCATCACCAAAACATGAGGGAGTTAGTCTGACTGCTTCTATCAGAACATCTATTTCCTCTTGTGATACTATTTCATCAGAATTATATTCACGTCCACTATGCCTTGCTTTTATAAGTGCCAATAAGTTTTCTCCGCTAATCATTTTAATTAGTAAGTAATAAAGCAATTATTATAACAAGAAAATTTAAATTGCGGACCATTTCTTTATGAAATATATATATAAGTATGCTTATTAAATGAAAGAATATGTTAGCTAAATTACGAATAGCAAATCAATTAGCAGAAGTTCTATTGTGTGTATTGCTTTTGTTCTTAATGTCACAAATCAGCATACCATTACAGCCTGTTCCTATTACATTGCAAACTTTAGGAGTGATGATTATTGGACTTAGATGTAACCGCAAGGTAGCGTTTTATTCCGTACTGACGTATCTATCACTTGGTGCTATCGGGTGTCCTGTTTTTGTAAATTTCTCTAGTGGGATTATCAGGCCGACGACGGGGTATTTTATTGGCTTTTTAGTTGCGGTGAGTGTTATGAATAGTGTAAGTGAATCATTAAAAAACAAAGCTCTTATACGTAATTTACTAAGTTGTATAGCTGGCACAATAACCATATTTGTCTGTGGCATTAGTTGGTTAGCTGTTTACTTAGGCCTAAAACAAGCCATTGTAGTGGGTTTATTACCGTTTATTATTCCTGGCATAGTAAAAATTTTGCTCCTTGTGGGAGTCTTACAATATTTAAATCATGATAAATAATCTGTGTAAATTTCAAGGCTTGAGATAATACTTTACTCAAGTAAAAAATTTATGTAGAAATAAAAAGTGTGAGTTTAGTTTCAAGAGGATTGCAATGGTATCAAAGTCTAATAATAATCAAACTTTAGCAAGGTATGCGTTAGCATATATCAAAAAGACAGGTAGTAGTGAAAATATAGAAGGGTTTTTGAGTCACTGCAAAGAGCATTCTTGGAGCGAGGAAAAATTTAATGAAATATATTTTTCTTGGCATCAAAACAGAAACCTTACTACCGATCAACAAGATGAGGCTTTCAGTGCTCAACAAAGTACTCCAATAAATACAGGTAAAAATAGGAGCACAAACACGCATACACATATACATGTGCATACGGATAGACCCACTCAGTGGAATTTTTGGGATTGTTTACTATTACAATGCTGTATAAATAACTTGTTTCACGGTGGTGGCAGAACTACAGTTAACAATACAACCTATGTTAACTACGGTAGCGCAAGTCAGCAGCAGAATAATCAGAGTAGAAAAGAAGAAGCGCAAGATGGTAGAGCATTGATTGCTTTGGGAATAGTAGTTGTTGCTGTAGTTATTATTTTTCACACTACTATATGTTACTTCTATAATGAAAGCAAAAAAGATGCTAGAGAGTCAGAGAATATAAATTCTCTAGATGGCAAGCTTAAAACGTTTAGAAATATTGAGTTTTTGGTATGTGCCACTTCTTTAATAGGATTGGTAGGTTGTGCTATATATCCTGTTTTACCGGTTTGGGGTTTGGTAGCAATTGGTGCTAATTCACTTATATGCTTTCTTGGTGGTTTAGCTTTCCAGATGAAGCATGATAAAGAATCAGATGATATTAAAAAGGTTGAATCAGCTGTAAGGGAATTTCAAACTTGTCCGACAGCGCCTCATTTTAATAGTACAGATGTACAAGATTTTCAAAGTGTAAAACCCGATAATAATTGTCCGCCACCACCTTACTCTGAATACCCAACTGCACCTCCTGCTTCTAGTGTTTATGATCATAATATAACAAAAGGTTGTTATACTTCACAAGGTAGGTAGAGTTTTTTTTAAGTCCCCTTTTAACTACGTTATGTTTATTAATGGCATGCCTCAGGTGTGCCATATTTTTTCTTACATCAATGCCTCTATAATCCCTGTTTGTCATAGAAGCAAGATTTTCAAGGAAGCTCATTACGGTTAGTTTTAAGCTACATCAATAAAATAGGAAGTCAAAAGGCAACGTTAACGATTGAATCAAAGTCAAACTTTTCTACCTATTTTGCAGCAGATTTAGTACTGTAAAAATGCTGCACTGCTTCACAGAAGTTTAATGGAGCAACACAAGGGAAAAAATCTGTATTGGCACAGTTTTGATCTTCAACTTTATGTGAATTACTCCGGAGTAAAGTGTTGTCAGAATGTAATTGATCTTTCATGCTTGCAAACTTTTCATTGAGTACTTCTTGTGGAATTTCTATATCTATTTTCTTACACGCTCTAGCAAATTCAAGCATCTTATGTCTATTCTCTGCAATGTTGATGTTAGCAACGGTAAAAAATTCATCAGCATGATTTCGTAGATTTTCGTTAACAATGCTAGATATAGTAGCATCAATCTCTTTTACTGCATAAGTTAAATTCAGTGCCTCCTGTGAATTATAACTGCCACTTGTAATACATGCAGAAGTACTAAGATAATTAAAAAACTTACCTCTCGTTGACTGCCTCACTGTTCCTAATAATTCTGAGATTTCTTTAAAGATAATTACTAACTTATACATGTTATCTATATTGTCACTTAATAAGAGAAGATTATAAAATCCATCTTTCATAGATTGTTCTAAACTTTCTAGCACCTGCTTAGTGCTCTTAATACATATAATTAATTTAAGAGCTCTTTGGGGATTAGCAAAAGCACAAGTTTCAAGAGATTCCATAACAAACTCTGGGCAATAACTATCAATATTTTTATCATTATTTCGATCATTGTGTTTACTATAAGCATTTTTTAAAAAGTTGTACGTACTGTATACAAAATAAAATGCAAGAGGAACGAGAAAATAGATTAATATAACGCTTAAGGATGGAATATAAAACCAAGCTACAGAAGCAAAGGCAACGCATGCACCTAAAATCATCAATTTTTTTCCTTCCAGCTTTAAGTTTACTGTCTGTCTCGCGCTGTTATTTCTTATAAACCAAAGTACCTTGGAAGTTGCTATAAAATCCTTCAACATCTCTTTTAACGTGAATAATATTTATCGATAATATACTATCAAGAGAAATATTCAATATAGTGTAAACTATAAGCATTAATTATGTATATATATTTAATAACTTATTAAAGTATTTTATGAAAGTTGAATTACTACAAATGCAGTCGCATAATCTTTATCGTCACTTATTGAAAGGTGCGTTGTGTTATTTTGATAGATGAAATTTTTGCTAGTGATAATATAAGGTTTTCCTTTAATGTCATTACATACCTCTATATCCTTCATCCTTATGTTCTGGTTAAAACCAACACCTAACGCTTTAACAAATGCTTCTTTTGCTGCAAAACGCTTAGCAAAATGTCTTGCTCGAACCTCTGGGCTATTACATTTACTACCTGCTTCTATCTCTCTTTTAGTATATACTCTATTTAAAAACTTTTCTCCGTACTTGTGCAGTATTCTCAATACTCTTGGTATATATACTATATCTGTTCCAATGCCATGTATCATTTTGTATCAAAGTGATTGATCATAGATTCAATGCTCATATTTTTTATTTCCCCCGTTGCTCTATTTTTCACTTCAACCAGATTTTCACTTACCGTCTTTTTACCGACAATTACTTGCCACGGCAGCCCTATTAAATCCATTCTAGAAAGCTTCACCCCCGGACTTTCATCAGAGTCATCATAAAGTATTTGTTTGCTTCCTAGAAGTTTGCAAAGCTTATCTGCAATCTCCACAGACTCTTTTTCTTTTGCATGTAAGTTAATTAGTCCAAGCTTAAAGGGAGCTATAGCTTCTGGCCAGATAATACCTTTTTCATCGTGAAAAGCTTCTATTACTGCTCCAATTAGTCTTGACACTCCTATTCCGTACGAACCCATATGCATATTAACATTTGTTCCATTTTTTAAGGAAATATTTGCCTTCATAGGTTTTGAGTATTTATCACCAAAATAAAAAATATGGCCTATTTCAATTCCTTTACTGGTTTTTAGCTGCTCTTGAGGAATAGGGCAAAAATCAGCCTTATGCATATCATCAGCAACGGCATACATGCCTTTCAGACTTTCTATATCTTCGCTCTCAAGCAACTCAGCAAATTTACTATCATAATAGAGAGTACTTTCACCGGTATTTGCCAATATGTGAAACTCATGACTTAGATTTCCCCCTATTGGACCAGTCTCTGCCCTTACCCCGATCGGAGTAAGGCCCATACGTTTGAAGATTTTTATATAAGTTTTATACATTAAATTATACGATTCTATCGCACCCTCATAGTCTACATCAAAGCTATACGCATCCTTCATCAGGAACTCTCTACCTCTCATAACACCAAAGCGGGGCCTTATTTCATCACGGAATTTCCATTGAATCTGATATAAACAAAGTGGAAGATTTTTATAGCTTTTCACTACACCTCTAATTACATCTGTTACAACCTCCTCATGCGTTGGACCAAAAAGCATGCTACGTTGGTGCCTATCACTTATACGCAACATTTCTTCACCGTAGTCATCATAACGTCCTGACTCTTGCCATAAACTTGCTGGTTGTATGCATGGCATCAGCAACTCAACAGCTCCAGCTTTTTCCATTCCATCTCTGATAATAGATTCAATATTTTTTAGCACTCTCAAACCAAGTGGTAACCACGTATAGATCCCAGATGCTGTTTGTTTAATTAAACCTGCACGTAAGGAATACTTATGAGAGATGATATCAGTATTAGCAGGAGTCTCTTTTAAGGTTGGTAAATAATACTCAGATAGACGCATTATATTGGCTTCAACTTAGATGAAAAAATTTTAACTAGAATACGTACTCAGGTAAACTTCTTTCTTTACTTGCCAGCAGTTAACTCATATAGATAGCAATAAGGGGAGCAGTGAAAATGAAGCTATCCATTCGATCAAGAATCCCTCCGTGACCCGGGATAATGCTACCACTATCTTTAACACCATAAGCTCTTTTTATCAGTGACTCAGTGAAGTCCCCTAGTTGAGATGTAATTGCAATTGCAATTCCAATTATAGGGGAATAAAGAATAGGAAATAACCTGAGAAATAATGATCCAAGAATCGTTAATAACACACCTGCAACAATTGCTCCAAGAAGTCCAATCCATGTTTTTCCTGGACTAATAGCTGGACAAATTCTCTTCTGACCAAATTTCTTACCGAAAAAGTAAGCAGTAACATCAATTCCCCAGATAGTGAGAATAAGCCATATAGCTATATATTTTCCCTGTGGTAGATTGTATAAATATATTAAGGAGGCATTTGGCAAGGCAATCAATAATAATGCAAAAACATACAAAATTTTGTTTCCTCGTGTTAGATTATACCACTCAAAAGAAGATAAAACTGCTATTGAGAAAATGAGCAAGTAGAATGATAGATTGCTGAAATACACTGCAAAAGCAAATATAAACAATATTACCGTTGAGGATAATATTCTAATAATAAAGTTATTATCTACCATATTTTCTCTCTCTTTTTATATATTCTTGTAATGCTTTGGTTAGATGTTTGCAAGAGAAATTAGGCCATAGGGTATTACAAAAATATAATTCAGCATAAGCAGCTTGCCACAACAGGAAATTACTTAGTCTCTTTTCTCCTCCGGTCCTTATTAAAAAATCTAACCGTGGAAGATCCTTAGTGTATAAAAACTTCTCGAACTCATCTTCTGATACATAACCAATATTGTTTTTAGCAATAACGCTTACAGCTTGAATTATTTCTTGTTTTGCTCCATAACTTACTGCTATAGTGAGCAATAAGCCGTTATGATTACATGTCATTTCTTCAGCTTTTTTCATCTGTTCTAGTATTCTACTAGGTAACAGACTTAAGTTTCCAATAAAGTTCAGTCGTATATTGCCATCACAAGTAAATTTCTCGCTAGTCAAGATGGAATAAAACAGTTCAAGTAGGGCATTAATCTCATCCTGAGGCCTCAACCAATTCTCTATAGAGAAAGCGTATAAAGTTAAATAAGGTATAGAAAGAGATGCACAATACTTAGCAATATTGTACGCAACATCGCTACCTTTTTTATACCCATCAATTTTTGCCTTTCCTTGATTTCTTGCCCATCTACCATTACCATCCATAATAATTGCTAAATGCTTTGGAAGGTCTAATTCGCTTATCATTTAATGATGCAATATCTCCTTTTCCTTATTCGATAACTCACTGTCTATTCTTTTGATATGGTCATCAGTAACGTTTTGCACTTCTTTTTTAATACTGTGGAAGTCATCTTCCGATATTTCCTTATCCTCTTCCATTTTTTCTACTTCTTCTACGATATCTCTGCGTATATTCCTGATTGCAATACGAGCATTTTCAGCAAACTGATGTAATAACTTCACAAGTTTTCCTCGAGTTTCTTGTGTTAAATCTGGAAGAGTGATGCGTATTGTACTACCTTCAACAGCAGGGTTTAAGTTAAGGTTAGCATTTAAAATTGCGTTTTTTACCTCACCTATAGTACTTGCATCCCAAACTTTTATTAATAGAGTTTTATTATCTGCAACTGAAACACCAGCTACTTGATTTAACTTTTGATGCCCCCCATAAACATTCACAACAACACCATCAAGCAACGATGCATTAGCCCTACCAGTACGCACACCTTTTATATCATCGTGAAAGGACTGTATAGTTTTTAACATCCTGTCTTTTGTTTTTGTTTTTATCTCATTTAACATGTTTTACCTATCTATTTAGAATTTGAAACCAAAGTATAAACTCCATTACCCTGAACAATGTTAACCATTTTTTCTTCTTTTAAAGAAAAAACTATAATGGGAATTGAGTTTTCTCGTGCGAGCGAAACGGCAGATGCATCCATCACTTTGAGATCACGAGCTAGTAAATCTGTATAAGAAAGTCTATCATACATCACTGCATCTTTAATTTGCTTTGGATCAGCAGAGTATACACCTTTTACCTGTGTACCCTTTAAAATTGCATCACAATTCATTTCAACAGCACGCAAAGCTGCTGCTGTATCAGTAGTAAAAAACGGATTACCCGTGCCAGCAGCAAAGATTACTACCCTTCCCTTCTCTAAATGACGGATAGCTTTTCTTCTAATGTAAGGCTCACATATAGTAGTCATAGGTATGGCGGATAGCACCCTGGATACTATAGAATTTTTTTCTAAAACATTCTGTAAGATAAGAGCATTAATAACAGTACCAAGCATTCCAATGTAGTCACTGCTCGCTCTTTCATAGCCAGTTGATGACACAGATGATGACCCACGAAAAATGTTACCACCACCAACAACAATGCAAATCTGCACTCCAAGATTATAAATTTCTAGTATACTTTGAGATAGTTCATCTATGGCCAACACATCATGGCCAAATTGTTTTTCTCCCATGAGAGCTTCACCAGAAATTTTAAGTAATATCCTAGAGTACTTTGCTTTACCTTGCTGATCTGCCATCTCTAATTTGCATTGCCCAAAGTAAGTAACTTATACTCAGGCAGCTCAATAGTGCACCCCAAATTTAACTCATTTGACTTTACAAAATCGGAAACACTTAACTTATCGTCTTTAATAAACTTTTGCTCTAGTAAAACAACTTCTTCATAATATTTAGCCATACGACCATCTATTATTTTTCTCATTACTTCTTCTGGCTTATTTAAACTCTTTACTTGTTCTGTAACTATAGAACGTTCATTTTCTAATTTTGCTTGGTCTAAATTACTTATAGATAAAGCTTCAGGTTTCATAGCAACAATATGCATAGCTATATCTTTTCCAATTTCCTGCAGTTTTGCTTTATCTCCAGCTGATTCTAGAACAACCAAAGCACCAATCTTACCTAAGTTAGAAGTAGACCCATGTGCATAACCTGCAACAACTCCATTGTTAGCTTTTGCATAACATACCTTACTTAGCTGTAATTTTTCACCAAGTACTGAGCTTGCATTCATAATAGCTTCTTGTACTGTGCCAACTTCTCCATATTCAGTGTTTTGCAACTTATCTAAACTTGAGCAATGCTCCCTACAAGCTAGCAAGGCTAAGCTTGATGCTAATTCCATAAATTTTTCATTACGTGCAACAAAATCTGTTTCACAACTCAATTCAACCAATACACCATGATCCCCAGCTAAATGCATAGCTATTAAACCATCTCGAGTTTCTCTATCAGATTTCTTACTCGCCTTAGCAAGCCCTATAACACGCAATTTCTCAATTGCCTTATCAATATCACCACTACATTCCTCTAGTGCTTTTTTGCAATCATTTATACCTGCTCCCGTTCTGTCACGTAATAATTTAATGTCATTTACATCTACTTTCATTTGTCGCTACCTCCTTCTTCATCTCCCTTATGAACTCTATTACGTTTTTTTCTAGTCTGTACAACGCTCTCTTTCATTTCTAGCTTATCTTCGCTGTCTTTCACACCGTCAATCTTAATTCCAGATCTTGCCAAACTTGATTCTATTCCTGCTAATATAGAGTCAGCAGCTAGCTTACAATAAAGCTCTATAGATTTCCTTGAATCATCATTCCCAGGTACAGGATAAGTAATATCATCCGGATCAGAGTTGGTATCAAGCACAGCAACCAAAGGGACATTCAGCTTTTTAGCTTCTTTGACAGCGATATGTTCTTTATTAGTGTCAAGAATAAATAGAATATCTGGTACTGCTCCCATCTCTCTAATACCACCTAATGACTTTTCAAGCTTTTGTCTTTTCTTTTCAATATTCCCTAATTCTTTTTTAGTGAGAGTAGTTTCCTCGTCACTTAAAATTTTTTCATATTGTACCAAAGTCTTTATTGAAGAAGATACAGTACCCCAGTTAGTAAGCATACCACCTAACCAGCGGTGATTGACATAATATTGACCACAGCGAACAGCTTCACTTGCAATAATGTCTGAGGCTTGAAATTTTGTTCCAACAAATAGAATGCGTCCACCTTGAGATGCAACATCATATAAAGCTTTCATCGCAGTATTCAACAATGGCAAAGTTTTACGCAGATCAAGTATATGTATTCGATTTTCCTGATGCACTCCGTATATATAAGGAGCCATTTTCGCATTCCAGCGACTAATCTTGTGTCCAAAGTGTACACCAGCACCTGCAAGATCACGTATAGTGATACTAGTCATATTCATTTCCTCCAAATAGTTTATCTTCCATGGCTAAAACCCTAAAGGGACTACTTGTTATGTGCCATGTGTAAAATTAAAGTCACTTACATGGTAATGGAAAATACAGCGCAAAGCAAACAAAAAATATTGACAAACCATAGCGCATTTATTAACTTTAAAATAAATATAAGGGGGGTGTAGCTCAGTTGGTTAGAGCGCATGCCTGTCACGCATGAGGTCGTGAGTTCAAGTCTCATCACTCCCGCCATAGCTTTTCGTAAACTTATTATAAGAACGGTAAAGAGTAAATAAATGTCGATTTTTTTACTCCCATCAGTCGACAAAATTTCTCTTCTTCCAGCTCTTTTACTGCTTCACATTCAATTTAGGGTTTTTAGACGTTTTAAGCCTCTTTTTAGAGGTACTTGCCAGAAGATGATATGACCACTAAAGTCCAAAACGCCTCTGTCACGCCACGAGAAAAGGTCGATTTTAAAAACTGAAGTTACAATTTATAGCTAAATCATAATAAGAGTTACATAAAAACCTTGAATATTTTGCATCAGTGGTATACAATGATGAATGCTCCTTAGGTGTTCTAGCTATGGCATTTTCTAAGTTTCTTGATCCTAAGAATGACGTATCGTTCAAGCGTATCTTTGGTACTGAAAAAAATAAGGACATTCTGATTCATTTCCTTAACGATATTCTTATCAATGATACTCTAGCACATTTAGAATTACAAAAGATACAGGAAGTTGAATTCTTAAGCACTGTTCAAGACCCTGACATTGCTGCTAAAAAACAAAGTATCGTTGACGTTTTATGCAGGGATATTAATGGAACCCAATATATAATTGAGATGCAGGTCGCTAAGACCAAAGGTTTTGAAAAACGTGCTCAGTACTATGCTGCCAAAGCTTATTCAAGACAAGCTGAAAAGGGTGATCAGTATTACAACTTAAAAGAAATTATCTTTATTGCCATTGCAGATTACTTAGTATTTCCTAATAAAACAGGATATTTATCCTATCATTCCATTCTTGATATGAATACTTATGAAAGCAACTTAAAAGACTTCTGCTTTGTATTTATTGAATTACCAAAATTTTCAAAGACCAGAGAAGATGAGTTGAGCAACATAGTAGAAAAATGGGCCTATTTTTTTAGATATGCTGCTGAAACCAGAGAAAGTGATTTAGAGAGGATAATTGGTAGTGATGAGATTATTAAAAGGGCATATAAAGAGCTAGACAGATTCAATTGGTCAGATATAGAACTTAGAACCTATGAGCAAGAAGTAAAGCGTATTCTTGATGAACAGGCCATCCTTGCTCAAAAACTTGATGATGCTAGAGAAGAAGGCATCAAAATTGGTGCAGAGCGGGGCAAAATTGAGATAGCAAAGTCAATGCTTGCTAACAATATAGATGTTAATACCGTTGCCAAATTTACCGGCCTATCCATCCCTGAAATAAAAAAGCTATAACCCTCCAATTCTCCTACTTTTATTCATAGGCTCTATAGCAATTTCTTTGAGCAAGGATTCAAAGTATAACCAAGGAGACCGGGTTATGGTTTTGCTTGGAAATAGGAAGTTATCAATAGAATATGATTTACTTACAACACCACTAAAAATTTTATATATTTAGCTGTGAACAAGGCTATGTTACGTAAATTGGTTCATTTTTGAGTTTGCAGACACCTTCTTACTGACCTCTATCTCTATTAAAATTTCGACCATCCTATCATTTATACAATAATTGTTTTTGTAAAACTTGTCTGATTAGAGTTTACAATAAACCTTATTAAGCACTTTCTTATTACATCTGCCTCGCAGTAAATTGGACCATATCCTTTAATGTAGGTTTTATTTTTAAACTGGCTTTCAACTATTTTCTTGTCTTGTAAAAACGCAAGCTGAAAAAACGGCCATGCAACTATATATTTTAAAAAACCTGGTAGAATATTACTTTTTGGAAAGTAGAATAAAATGTGGACATCATATGAACTAGCAATAGTTGGTGTAAGATAAACTCTCAGTTTAAAGTTCAAGCCTCTTTTGCTGTAATAGTTAAGTTCTGCAACACTGGGCATATGAAACAAAGCGCCACTCTGAAACCTTTCACTTTCAAACAACTTAGATATAAGTCCATATTGCTTTGCTTCTCCAGTGTAATTAATAGTGATACTATGATCGGAGCATTCAACTTGCGCATTAATCTTTTGTGACTTTTTTGGATTGCGTATCAGATATTTATGGATAAAAGGGGTATGAGTAGCATCAAGAAAATTTTCAAGTATATCAACTAAATCACCATTTACTTTTCTTTTCCAATAATAATGACCTGTTTCTTTTATTAATTTTAATTTAAGCTCTTTTCCATTTCACACCTCATCGAAAAAACGTTTTCTCTACTTTTTCTAGGTAAGTCACATTAATCACTTATCTTAAGTGCTTGAATAAAGACATCTTGAGGAATGCTCACATTTCCTATGGAATGAAGTCTTCTTTTACCCCTCTTTTGTTTTTCAAGGAGTTTCATTCTACGCGTTACATCTCCTCCGTAGAGCTTGGCTGTGACATCTTTTCTATATGGATTGATTGTCTCACGAGCAACAATTTTACTACCTATTGCTGCCTGTATCGCGATTTTATACTGCTGACGTGGTATTAGATCCTTCAACCGTGTGCATATTTCACGTCCTCTCTTTTCCGCCCTGCTTTTGTGCACTATGCAGGCTAATGCATCCAATGGCTCACCGTTAACTAAAAAGCTTAGCTTATCTATTTGACTTATTTTATAGCTAGAAATCTCCCAGTCTAAACTTGCATATCCTTTGGAAGTTGACTTTAACCGATCGTAAAAGTCAAATACAACTTCGGAAAGTGGTAATGCGTATCTTAAAAGTGCTGTTGTTGTATTGCCAACATATGAAAGGTCCTCTTGCTCTCCCCTTCTCTCTTCACATAAAGACAAAATTTCACCTAAATATTGGTCAGGCACCATAATAGTTGCAGTAATCCATGGCTCCTCTACAATCTCAATTTTAGTGGGGTCTGGCATATCGCTTGGATTGTGAATATTTAAAATTTCACCACTTCGTGTTGTCACTTTATAGATAACACTAGGTGCAGTTGCTGTTAGATCTAGATCAAATTCGCGCTCTAGCCTTTCTTGAATTACTTCAAGATGTAACATCCCGAGAAAGCCACAACGAAAACCATAGCCAAGAGCATTTGAAGTCTCAGCCTCAAAAGTAAAGCTTGCATCGTTTAAATGAAGTTTTTCCAGAGCTTCTCTTAAGTACTTAAAATCGTCAGTTTGGTTGGGGAAAATACTACAAAATACTACAGGATGCACTTCTTTGAAGCCCGGCAATACTTCATTGCAAGGTCTTTTTTCCTCAGTAATAGTATCTCCAACTTTGCAGTCTGCCACCTCCTTCATTGAAGCAGTAATAAAACCTACCTCTCCAACGGAAAGTACTTCAGTCATAACTTTTTTCGGAGTGAAGATTCCAATATTATCAACTTGGTATGTGGCATTATTAGACATCATAACAATCTTCATTCCTTTCCTCAGCACTCCATTCTTAACCCGCACTAAAATCACCACACCCAGGTAAGTATCATACCAACTGTCAACCAAAATTGCTTGTAAAGGAGCATTTATGTCGCCTTGAGGAGCAGGAAGTTTATTTACTATGGCTTCTAGTACATTCCTTATCCCAAGACCAGTTTTAGCTGATATTAGAATAGCTTCACTTGCATCAATACCAATCACTTCCTCAATTTGAAGTTTAACTTTCTCGGGATCTGCAGCAGGAAGATCAATTTTATTGAGCACAACTATTATTTCATGGTTGTTATCAATTGCTTTGTATACATTTGCAAGGGTTTGCGCTTCAACACCTTGACTGCTGTCAACTACTAGCAGTGAACCCTCACATGCAGCGAGACTGCGACTTACTTCATATGAAAAATCAACATGTCCTGGAGTATCCATAAGATTTAAGCAGTATTGATTACCATCATTAGCCGTATAGTTCAACCTGACAGTTTGTGCTTTAATAGTTATACCACGTTCACGCTCTATGTCCATGGAATCAAGTATTTGATTCACCATTTCTCTTGCCTCAAGACCATTGCATTCTTCTATTAAACGATCAGCAAGCGTTGATTTACCGTGATCTATATGTGCTATTATCGCAAAATTTCTTATGTTTTTCATACTTTACTCGTTCTGAAGTTAATGTAAGTTTACATCTTAAGTAACGCAAGAGCAAGGCCACAGCATAATTTGCATACATAGCTAAACAATAAAAATAAACTTGCTTCTCACTTTTTTATGAAAAAGATATGAATCTTATATATTCCTTATATTTTTAAATTAGAGAAAATTTTAAATATACTAGTTAATATTTTATTATATCCTTCTCCTTAAAATAGAATAAGTATGATTAATTAATTTAAAAATGAGCCCATCACAAGACACAACTACTTGTACTCCTGCTTCTTTAAAAGAAAAGGTGTTACTGGCAGTTGAAAAATCAATAAGGTCAGCATGTAAGCGCACAACTTCAGCATCCTCAATGGCTAACTTAGGCATGTCTGGTATTACACAAGTAATAAACTTCATCAATCACTCAGCAGTTGCAACGAACATATTACGAGGTAATGCTTTCACAAGTGTTGCACTTAATGTTGTATCACTAACTTTAAATACATACTCGCTTATTAACCATTTAAGGTGGAGAAAATTATGTAAGTTAGAGCTAGAAGAGAAAAAGAAGGAAAAATTTGCACAAGAAAATAGACATAAACTGCAAAATATTTTCTTGGATCTACTGTGCGATACATTATTTTTATCTGCAGCAGTTGTAACTATCATACTACCTGTAAATCCAATTACTCTATTTATAATTATACCATTACTTGTGTTAGGTTGTGCAGTTATGGTAGGAAGCATTGCTAAATCCATTGTTTACCAAGTTAAGCAATTTAATGCATTATCAGAGATAGATCAAAAAAAAATAAAAGATGAGCATCAAGACAAAGTACGATCATCATTAATTTATCGTGTTATCTCTATAATACTTCCGGAATTTGTACTGCTAGCAAAACTGTATGACCAGCAACAACGTCAAAAAACAGAAGAAGAGATGAAAACACTTAAAAAACTAAGAAATCAATTGCAAAATACTGGAAATCATCAAAACAAGATAACCTACAAACGAAACATGAAACTTGGGACTGTATAATCACTCAAAATAATCCCAGTCAGAGGATTTAACATGGAGATTGATGGTTTCGCAAAATTTTTGTCGATTGCATTGCAAAAATCGCCGATACAACAAAATAATTTTATTGTGCCTCCTATTTTATAAAGAGAAATATCCCAGCTCGCTTTTTTACCGTTTTCTTCGCAATTGGAGTTATAAAGACAAGTCATCTAGGGTGAATTTTCTCTCTTTGGTTGACTGTTTTGGACCTACTTTGATGTCTTGAGTGAACGATCACTTTCATAACAGTTTTTGGATTGATGTTATAGCTGTTTTACTATACTATCTTTACTACTGTAACCGCCTCCATTAACCCGTTATGACTTCTGAAATATACTCTACCATAATCTGGATCTAGACTTCAGTGTTGGACTACTTCAGTATGAATGACTTAACAGCATAGCTGTTGTGAAGTAATCGAATTAATAGTAGGACCTGATATCACAGTTGTTAAGTTAGATCTTTCCTCATTATAAAACAGTCTTCCTTCTTTCCAAGAGAGGTCGTGTTGAATTGCAAAAGGAAAACGACCGTTATTTTCCTTAAAATCAAAATTTTTTGTGCTTTCTCTTCGGTTCTCCATCAACTCTAATGCTGTACATAAAAGTAATTTTTGGAATTCCACATGGCTTGTAATAATACCTTTTTCCACATTGATGAGGAATTCTGTAGAGTTTAAAAGAGGAAATTGTGATAATAATTTATCCACTGTATTTATTTTAGATTTCGATAAGAATTGATGTTCTTGTCTTATGCGATCACACATTGTTCTTTGACTCAATAGACCACCATTATAAGTAAATAAAAATACAGCCGCTAAATATGCGTCATCAATTGCGATTAGATCATTATTTGCAAATATAACATTTAGTCCAGGATTGTATATTGTTCCAACAAGGATTCCCTCAGGGATTGTTATATTTTTTCCCATAGGGCCTTCCATTGCCCTTAAAGTATCATGATCTATGTATATTGCACCTTCATATTTTTTAACAATCTGCGGAAAAAGTGCATGAGCTATCATTCTAAAGCTATCGAACTCTATAGCAGGATATGTTCTCATTTCATCATCCATACTATACATGTCTTCAAAATATTTTTTGATGCTAATGTCTTTACCATCTATTTTCCAACCCTTATCTACTTCACTCCAGTCATATTGGTGTAGATCAATAATGTGAACTCGATTTAATTCACCTTGTAACCTTATTCCAAATTGTGCTTTTATCCCATCTATCTGACCAGGCCGAAATCCAGGACCGTTTAAAATTAAATAATATTCTCTATCTTCGTTTTTATTAAGTATATGATCTACTATCACGCCTACATAGTCAAGATTACTATTATTACCATCAGGAAAGTCCGCTCCTTCAGATCTTGGTACCCAAGTTCCAAATATTGGTGCGTTATCTGAAAGCTTAATTTTACAATGGTTAGTTTCAGATGTATCTGTATTAATACTTGGTAGCTCTAACCTTAATTGTAACCTTTTCTTTCTATTTAGACTCTGCAGTGTATACATACCCTTAATCATTAACCAATATAGTTAAATTATAAAGTATTATTTTTAATAAATCAATCCAATATACTAGCAAGACTACCTATCAATTACAACTAGCTGAGGTTAGTGGCAATTGATACAAGAATTTTTTACTTAAAAATGTATTCTATTTACTCTAGAATAGCTTATGCTCTATTTTTGTTTTACACTACAATGAATAAATTATTACAGACCGTTATTTATTGTCTCTACCGTGCCTTAATTGACACAATTTATAATGATGGGATAGAGCATGCAGGATATTTATCGTTTTTAATTTTGCTATCAATATTTCCCTCCCTTATTGTTTTAATGGCTTTGGCATCAACATTTGCAAATCTATTGGATCAATATAATATTCATTGGCTCCTGATAATTGATAGCATGCCTCAGGACATTTTGGCATCTTTCATGCCACGTATAAAAGAGATAATTTCAGGCCCACCATATAGTTTATTAACTTTCGCTATCGTTGGTGCAATCTGGACTGCCTCATCCACCATCGAAGGATTCAGAACAATATTAAATAAAGCCTATAAAGTGCCAGTTTCACCACCTTACATACTAAGAAGAGTGTTAAGCATATTACAATTTCTGGTAATAACTATTCTTGTAATTTTAACCATATTGTGTTCTACATTAGTACCAATGTTTGTTGATTTTTCTTACTATGGACTAACTTACATTAAATATCTATTTGTTGGATTTATTTTATTTATGGTGGTTTCTTGGCTATATTTTATGCTACCAAATATCAAACAAAACTTTTTAGACGTATTTCCAGGGGCGTGTGTTGCTGTTATTTTGTGGACAGTCTCTGCTATCATTTTCAAACAATATTTAAAAACTTCCTTTAATCAGCTAAACTTGATATACGGTAGTTTAGGTGGTGTGGTAGTGTCATTATTATTTTTTTATATGATCAGTCTAATTTTTATATATGGTGCAAAGTTTAACTTTCACCTAAAGCACTTTACTAAACTGTAAGAGTAAGGAGATATTATGAGTAATAAACTTTTAGAAGGCAAAGTGGCGCTTATCACTGGAGCTTCTAGTGCAATGGGCTCTGCTATTGCTAAGAAATTTATCAACGAAGGTGCACACGTGATCCTAATTTCACGTTCCATTGATAACCTAAATATACTATATAATGAAATAATCGAAGAATTTAAGGAGCTGAAAGAAAACTCTATAATACTAATACAGCTTGATCTCTTAGATTTTGAAAATGTAACACTACTTGCAAATAAAATAACAAATTTAAAATTATCGGAGTCCGGAGCTCTTGATATATTAGTTGGATGTGCTGAGGCTCTTGGTGAATTAAGCCCTACACAAGATTACGATTTAGGTGCAGTTCAAAACATAATGGATACAAATTTCACTGCTAACTGGTATTTGCTAAAAAACCTAGATCCAATACTAAAAAAGTCCGATGCTGGAAGAATAATCTTCCTCACTTCAGAAGCAACTTTATCTCCTTCATCTTATCCATATCATGGAATATATGCTGCAAGTAAAGCTGCGCTAGAAACAATGGTGAAAATATATGCATCTGAGACAAAACACACGAAATTATGTGTAAATGCTGTATATCTAGAAAGTGCAACTGATAATAAAAAAACACTCTCAGAAAACGATGTTACTGAGCTAATTAATAAATTTGTAGAACTCGCTTCTGCAAATTGTAGCACATCAGGAGAAGTTCGAGCGTTAGTTAATTAGCTTCGGATAGCATACAACGCTATCGCCGCAGCATTTGAAACGTTCAAGCTATTGATATTATTCGATATTGGTATCCTCAAAAGTTGATCGCAGTTCTCTTTAACTAATCTGCGTAACCCTTTATCTTCAGAGCCAAATATGACAACTCTTTTTTTCGGTAAAATATGTATATCTTCTCCAGAGTTACAGTCAAAGCCATAACACCAGTAATTAAAACTTTTTAAGATCTTAATTGTATTGACTATATTCACAACATATATCAGTGGAACGACATCTAAAGATCCACATGCTGCTTTTGCAATAGACGCATTTTCGTACGGCGAATTATCATAAGGCAGCACTACTGCATCAACATTAAAGCAAGCAGAAGTTCTGAGTATAGAACCTATATTATGAGTGTCAGTTACTTGATCTAAAATCACGATGGTAGAGCTTTCAGCAGAGTTTTGCGCTACATCTTCTACACTTAAGTAATTAGCAATAGGTACAACTTTTAGAGCAACTGATTGGTGATTTACACCTTGTGGGAAGATACTGTTAAATACTTTGCTTTCTACTGCTTTAACTTTAATATTGCGACTTTTTGCATATTGCATGATTTCATCTGTATCCTGCTTTTCTACCACTAAGAGCTCTATGCACTTTCTGTTTTTATTTTTAAGAGCTGATATGCAGGTGTGTTTTCCATATATCCAAAAATTCTCGTGAACTTTTGATTTTTTCATATATTAACATAATAGAACATAGAGTATTTTACTACATCTTAATATTATTGTAAAATAATAAAGCTTTGTTAGCATATTTATGTTAGATGATTGGCAAAAAAACGTTAAACCTATAAAAGAAAAGAAAGTCATTTTCAGCACTGACCATAAGATAAATTTACAACCTGCAAATAGCGATAGATGTGACTACTCATCTGCCTTTAGTGAATCACCTTTTTGCCTGATAAAATTGAAAGTTGATAGTGGTAAATATCTTATAAGTGGTAAGTTAGATCTGCATGGTTACAGCATAGAAAGCGCTTACCACACATTTGTCAATTTCATTGTCAGAAATTACCAAATAGGTAATAGATGTTTACTGGTAATTACAGGGTATGGCAATAAAATGAATAAAATGGAGACTATAAAAAGTAACTTACCAAAATGGCTAGTCGATATTCGAATTCGTAACCTAGTGCTATATCATCAACAAGCTACAGAAAAGCATGGTGGCAAGGGTGCTTTTTATATTTTACTGAGAAAAAATAGAAATTCCTAAACTGTGTAACAAGCAAGAACCTTTACTAAAGAATCCGTCAGGTGTTCTATCATTTCATCGGTATGATAAGGAGTAGGGGTAATACGAAGGCGTTCAGTGCCTTTTTGAACTGTTGGATAATTTATATGCTGAACATATATTCCATATTCATCAAACAGCAATTTCGACGCTCTTTTGGACAGCTCTGGATCACCAATTATTATCGGGATTATATGAGTATTTGTTGGTATAAAATTAATTCCTGCTTTTTTAAACGCAGTTTTGACTTTTTCAACAACAACCCTGTGCTTCTCTCTCTCAACATTGCTTAACTTCAAGTGCTCAACACTGGCTTTTGCTGCTGCTGCAAGGATTGGTGACATAGCGGTAGTAAATATAAATCCCGGAGCAGAGCTTCTGATTACATCCACCAAATTCTTTGACGATGCTATATATCCACCCATGACTCCAAAAGCTTTAGATAATGTACCCTGAATGACAGTTACCCTATCCATTAGTCCATACTTCTCCGCAATCCCACCACCGCGAGGACCATAAAGTCCAACTGCATGTACTTCATCTAAATAAGTGATAGCGTTGTACTGATCAGCAAGATCACATATTTCTCTCAATGGAGCTACATCTCCATCCATCGAGTATACAGACTCAAAAGCTATAATTTTTGGTGTGTTTTTTTCTATGGATTTTAGCAGTTCTTCCAGATGCCCAATATCATTGTGCCTGAATACATATTTGGGTCTTCTGCCCGACTTGATGCCTTCTATCATTGAGGAATGATTTTTCTCATCTGAAAGAATTACCACGTCAGGAATAACAGATGATAGAGTACTCAGTGAAGTCTGATTAGCTAAATATCCACAGGCAAAAGTCAGAGCAGCTTCTTTTTGATGTAAATCAGCCAAAGATGTTTCTAACTCAACAACCTCTTTTGTTGTACCGGATATATTTCTTGTACCACCCGCACCAACTTGAACTGATGAATTTTTAATTGCAGAGATAACACTTTCATTTTGTCCCATTCCTAAGTAATTATTGCTGCACCATACAATCACTTCCCTACCCCTTTCGTAATCCATGATGTAAGGAAGTCTGCCCGGCAGCGAGGAAAAATTTGTAAACTCACGATAGCGACCTTCTTCTTTGATGCTTTTTATTTTGTTTAAAAATATTTCCTCGTAATCTACCAAGCTTTTTATCTCATAATAACCAACATTATTATAATCAATTATCAAACGAGCAGCAAGCTGCAATACTTACTGCGATACAGTAGCTTCCTGATTACTAGCGGCTTTATCAACTTTATTGTTTTCAAGTGAAGTTGTAGGCCTACTATAATGTTTATTTCTCACTGTATAGAGTTTTTCAAGTGTTTCTCTTTGAACCTCTAAAACTTCTGCAAAAAACCCTTTGCTTTCATAGCAGCTAAAACATATTGGGGAAAAGTAGGCTAATGAAACAGGTTTTATGGTTAAAACAAAACTAGTATAGATGAGCTTATGAAATATTACAATGATCCCGGCGTGAATCGAACACGCGACAACCTGATTAAAAGTCAGGTGCTCTACCGACTGAGCTACGGGATCCTGGTAATATTAATACAGATTTTATTTATTTTAATCAAATGAAAATTCATATATGATACAGTAACGATGTAATGTTGGTATGATTGAGTTAATAAAATTCATAGAACAAAACTCCGTACAGTTTGTTGACTTTCGCTTTACGGATCTGGTTGGAAAAGTTCATAATGTTACATACAGTGCTGATAATATAATCGATGAAAGAGAATTAGCACCGGATTTGCAGACTATATTTCTTGATCCATTTTGTGTGCAGTTAACAGCTGTAGTGCTATGTGACCACGGCTCACGGGCAGTGGCTAAGAAAGCATATGATTATATACTATCAATAGCAATAGCTGATAAAGTGCAATTTGGTTTTGAAATAGGATTTTCTATTTTTGATGAAGTAAATTTTAGGGTTGATCCATATAATTCACATGTCAGTTTTAGTCCTGTAGAAAATTATTTAAATATAAAGAAACAGAATCGCGGTAGCTTTGATGTTTCATCTGCAATAGATCCTTTGTCTGATTTAAGGTCAGAAATATTGCTAATGATGAAAGAGAGCAGTATAAAAAATCCGCTGTATCATAAAAAGGTTTCACCTTTTCAAGGTGTAATACGAGTTGGTAATAGTAGTTTTATAGAGAGTGCTGATAGCATTCAAAAATCCAAGTATGTTATACGCAATGTTGCTCATTCTTACGGAAAAACAGCAACTTTCATGCCTAAGCCAGTGATGCAAGGCGAAGGCAATGGTTTGTGCCTATACCAGTCATTATTGCGTAATAATGAGGATTTATTTGAGAAATCTGAAAACTATCGACATTATATGGGTGGCATTATGCAACATATAAAAGCGATTAATGCTTTCTCTAACCCAACCACAAACAGTTATAAAAGACTCATCAATTTGCCTAATTTTGCTTCACAATCTAAATTGCTTTTCCCGGATCCAACAGCAAACTCTTATCTTTGTTTTGCCGCTGTACTTATGGCGGGTATTGATGGTATAAAAAATAAGCTCAGTTTTAATGAGACAGCAGCACGGTCTTTAAGTGAGGCGTTGGAAGCACTTGATAAAGACAGAGAATTTTTGCTTCAAGGAGATGTGTTTACTAATGAGCAAATTGATCACTATATAACAGTAAAGTGTGACGAGATAAAAAAAGTAGAAACTGCTGTGCAGCCTGCAGAATTCTCATCCTATTACCACATTTAGGATACAAAAGAAGAGAAAATCGGTTGGAGAAGAGTACTGTATAAAAATAAAAACTTGTACTTTATGCGTTCTATAAAGTAAAATTAAACTTTACTTAATAATTTATATGCTTTACGAAGAATGTGGAGTATTCGGCATAAGCTGCAACAATAATGCTGCATTTAATTCCATACTTGGTTTGCATGCTTTGCAGCATAGAGGCCAGGAGTCTTTTGGCGTGGTTACCGGATACAATGATAAATTACATTCTTATCATTTTCCAGGCCAAGTAAGCAGTATATTGGATGATATAGATAAGATAAAAGAATCTTTACCTGGAAGTTATGCAATAGGTCACGTTCGATATTCAACAAGTGGCAGCAAGGCTGGGACACAGCCGATGCTTGGCAGCAGCAAATTTGGTAGTTTTGCTGTAGCACACAATGGTAATTTAATTAAAACAGCAGAATTGCGTGAGCAATTACTTAGCAGAGGATGTGTTTTTAAAACTGATATAGATACAGAGATAGTATTACATCTAGTAGCAACCAGCACAGAGCGTAGTTTTCTAGAGAGTTTTATAGGTGCACTGAAGCAAATACAGGGTGCTTATTCACTAGTCGCAATCCATGAAGATACGATATTTGGAGTGCGTGATCCGGCAGGAATTAGACCTCTTGTTCTCGGTCAATTAAATAATTCTTATGTACTTGCATCTGAAACTTGTGCACTCGATATAGTGAATGCGAGTTTTATCAGAGAAATAAAACCAGGTGAGCTGGTAACCATTGATCCAAATGGTACGCTAACTTCAACTTTTCCATTTTCACCACAGAAGTCTAGCTTTTGCGTTTTTGAGTATATTTATTTTTCTAGACCAGATAGCCGGATGGAAGATAAGTCTATATATGAAGTAAGGAAGGATATAGGTAGAACACTTGCAGAAGAAAGTCCATCAGACAATGCAGATGTAGTGGTGCCAATCCCCGACTCTGGTATACCTGCAGCTATTGGGTATGCTGAACGTTCAGGTCTACCTATGGAGCTCGGAATAATTCGTAATCATTATATAGGCAGAACCTTCATACAACCAACTGCAGAGGTGCGTAAAGTTAGAGTAAAATTAAAATACAATGCTAACAAATACATTCTTAAGAATAAAAGCATAGTTTTAATAGATGATAGCATAGTACGCGGCAGCACCTTAAAAAATATAATATTCATATTGAAAGACGCAGGAGTAAAGGAGATTCATCTAAAAATTTCAAGCCCACCAATAAAATATCCTTGTTTTTATGGGATAGATACACCAGATAGCAAAGATTTAATTGCAGCGAACCTTTCCGTGGAGGAAATGAGGGACAGTATAGGAGTTGATAGCTTGGCCTTTTTAAGCATTAATGGACTATATCATGCTATTAAAGCAGAAAGCACTGAGCCACAATATTGCGATGCTTGCTTCACTGGCTATTACCCTATTGGCAAATAAATTTAAGAAGAACTTAACCATTTTAGATTAACATTCGCCATATTAATTTAAACGGAGAGGATAATATATGGGTATCAGAAGTCGTTTGCTGATTCAATCTATAAAATATGATAATAAAAGAGTTATAAAATTTACTTTAGGGTTTTTCAATATACTTAATAGACTCTTCTCCTATTTTAAAAAAGGAGAACCTCAATACCTGAATGATGCACTTGCATATGCTGTAGATAATCTTAAATATGATATCGCGAAATTACTCATTGACGCCGGAGCTTCATTTAGCGAAGATGTAAAACGCTCTTTACAAAAAAAACTGGTTCAAGCAGCAGAACAGAATAATTCAATAGCTGTCGAAAGTGCCTTAAAAATATCACAGTTACATCCAAAATGGGATAAGTTCTCAAAAAATCAAGGGCAATGCTTAGATAACGCACTTATATACGCGGCAAAAAATCTAAATGTCCGTATAATAAAATTATTGATTGAAGGAGGAGCCGACGTTAACTTTCCCGATAAAAAAGATGGTAAGAATGCTATAGAGCATGTCGTTAAAAAAGTAGTAATATTAAAAAATTCAGGAGAATTTTTAGAGGATGTTCCAATACTCCTTGCTCAAACAGCACGGCTTTTATTAGAACATGGTTCTGAGTATAAGAATAAAAAACATTTAAACGAAGCACTTTTATACCTGAAGCAAAAGGGTGGAAGTGATCAAAAAATGATGGAATCACTCATTAAAGCAGGAGCCAATCCTGGTTTATTAAGTGATAGAAGTGAAAACTTAATAAGGAACCCTATTTATGAGGAAGTAGATAGACCTGTGACTAATTCAGCTGAACCTATTTATGCAGAAATAGATGATTTGAGAGAGCACTCGAATGATCCTATTTACGAGAAATCGGAATCTATTTATACAGAAATAGGTGGTTCTGGAAAGAGTTTAGATGATAGCGGATACCTTTCCGATGTGAGCGAAGAAAATGAAGCTCAGCAACATGAGGAGCCTATATACGCTCAAGTAGACCCTGCTGTAGTTGCAGCAAAGAGAGAGCAGAGAGAAAAAGAATATTCTAAACTTATGCATGACAAAAAATCTGAAGAAGTAAACAAATATGAGGAGAGCGGATATTCTAGTGAAGAAGAACATAAACGTAAGATCTTAAAAAAAGGAACTGGAGGTGTGTATGTTTGTGTTCAGGGATCAGTACAAAACCGTATAAACAAATTCGAGCAACAAAACTCTAGTACCAATCAAAATACTGCTACCCCGTACCGTCAGCCCTATACAACAGTATCAGTGAAAGATAAGATGGACATGTTTACACAAAAAAGTGCTAGTACTAATAAAGAAATCAAGAATCAGCTCCATACAACAGTACCAGTAAAAAAATTGGTAAACAAATTTGAACAAAGCAGCTCTAACCTGGAAAGAATAGCGCGTAAAAACCCTACAGGTTCACGCGTGCGGTAAGCTTTTAAGAAGACTTCTTTAAGCTAATTTATTTGAAGAAGTCTATTCCTTTGTTTTGCACAATTCTAAATTCAAGCTAGCAATGGCATTATTGATCTCAGCTAGATTATCTCCTTGCAAAGCAGTCTTTATTCTTTGGATTAAGTCTGCGGATTTCTCGTTGTTCAAGCCATTTGCTCCAATCAAATTTATAAGCTTATTAGCACTAATTTTAGTTTCAACAAGAGAACGGGCTTTCAAATCTTCATCAAAATTTTCTAATGACTGTTCAATCATATCTTGGATATCAGCTTCACTTAATCCAAAACTTGGATTCACCTCTACTACCTGCTCAACACCCGTAGTTTTCTCTCTTGCCGTCACAGTAAGCATACCATCCACATCAACTGTAAACTCTATTTCAATTCTCGCAGATCCTGCCGGAAGTGGAGGTATGCCTTTCAGTTCAAATTGTGCAAGGGATTTATTATGCTCTACCATCTCACGCTCCCCCTGGCAAACATGAATTTTCATACCTGTTTGCCCATCAGCGTAAGTTGTAAACTCCCTTACCTCCGAAGTCGGTAGTGGAGTGTTGCGTGATATAATCTTTTCAACGATTCCCCCCATAGTCTCTATACCAAGCGATAGAGGTAAGACGTCCAGCAAGATATTCTTCGCCTTGGTAAGGTAATAAGCTTGTAAAGCAGCTCCTGTAACAACTGCTTTATCTGGATCAACATCATCTAATATTTTATCTCCGAAGAATTTAATCAACGAATTCTTAACTAATGGTACCCGAGTTGAGCCACCAACTAAAATCACTCCTTTGATGTCATTAATATTCAAGTCTACGTCATCGATAGTACGAGCTACTATATCAATAGTTTTATTGATCAATGGGCTTATTGCTTGCTCAAATTCCTCTCTAGTAATTTCATATTCAAATGATTTATTATCAATATTAAACTTGAAAGTACCTACCATATTAGTGCTGAGATGCTCCTTCACAGAACGCAACAAGAAATCACTTACCTTCTCTCCATATTTACTCAGCACAATCGAACTCAATAGACAATCAAAATCATCACCACCCAGCCTAGTGTCACCCCCAACTGCTAAAACTTGGAATACTCCTTGATGTAATTTGAGTATTGAGATATCAAACGTTCCACCGCCTAAGTCATAAACTGCGTATATCCCGCTGTTATTGTTTTTTTCAATAGAGTAGGAAAGTGCTGCGGCTGTTGGTTCATTAACAAGACGTAATACTTCTATGCCGGCGAGCTTGGCTGCATATTTAGTAGCATTTCTTGCTGAGTCATCAAAGTAGGCTGGCACAGTAATTACAGCTTTTTTGACTTCTAAGCCGATAGATTTTTTAACTCTTGCACAAAGGGCTTTTAATATTTCAGCAGAGATCTCAATTGGTGTTAGATATTTTTCCTCGCCACATTTTATCCTAATAACTTTTTCACTTTCCTGATCGATCTCAAAATTCACACCCTGTTTATTTAGGTTATCTATACTCTTGCCCATCAAACGTTTTATTGAACGAATTACTCCGTTGCTAGCTTCATAGCCAATCTTTATTAAACCGTTTTCATATGAGACAACAGAAGGTAGAAGCTCCCTTTCTTGTTCATCTTTGAATATTTTCACGTTGCCAGTTTTATCTACCATGGCAATTAAGGAGTTGGTAGTCCCAAGATCTATACCAAAAACTACTTCATCTACATCGAACCTTTTTGGTTCAGAAATTTGAATTGGCCGCATTTTTCTTTACTTCCTCAAGTGACTTGTGCAAATATTTTAATCTTAAGACCTGTGTTGCAGCACAATTAAAATCCTTTATAGTAAAAGCGTTAGTTAAATCTCTCATGCAATCTTTTATTTTTTCACTGATCATTCTATTTGCAGATTGAAAATCGCTGCAATCTAGTAAATGTTCTCGCATTTCCATTAACTCATGTAAAATTTCAGTACTCAAGTCACCTCTGACATTGAAAAGATCAAGTACATGTTCAGCACGTTTCAGAGGTGATTTTAATACTTCATAGGCTTTATTCACATTAATTATATTTCCAAGTTGCCCTGAATTTACATCAGGGTGGAACTTTCTGCTAAGTTCAATATATTTCTTTTCCAATTTACTTAAATCGATATTGAAATCTGGCTCGATCCCAAACAGTATAAAATAATTATACATGAAAACTTTCTCCGCAACCGCATCTGCCTTTTTCATTAGGATTATTAAAAACAAAACCCGATGAAAATTTTTCTTCTACGTAGTCCATTTCAGAACCAAGCATAAACATTACAGATTTTGGATCAATTAAAACCTTAATTTTTTTGCCATCACTGCAAAATGCTTCAATTACTGACTCAAAGGGACGAACTTCGTAAGCATACTCAATGTTGTATTTCAGACCAGAGCATCCACGCTGTTTAATTAGTATCCTTATCCCTATAACTTCTTCAGAAATTTTTTGTTCTAGCAGATACCTAATTCTTTCCAGTGCTCTGTTTGTTATAGTAATGGGATCTTTTTTCTTCTCAGGTGCTTGATTTTCATTCTTCTTAGCAGAACTTAAGTGCTCAGCCATGGTTATCTTTTTCTTTATTTTGTTTACTATCATAGTCATGAATAGCTGCTCTGATTGCATCTTCAGCGAGTACTGAACAATGTATCTTCACTGGAGGTAATGACAATTCTTCTACTATTTGAGTGTTTTTTATTTCCTTAGCATAATCAACAGTTTTGCCTTTTATCATCTCTGTTAACAAGGAACTTGCAGCAATAGCAGAACCACAACCAAAAGTTTTAAATTTAGCGTCTTCAATAACGCCTGCTTCATTAACCTTTATTTGCAGTTTCATAACATCACCACACGATGGTGCACCAACTAAGCCAGTACCAACACTCGGATCATTTTTATCCAAAGAACCAACATTTCTTGGGTTTTCATAGTGATCTAAAACTTTCTCGCTGTAACTCATAAATTGCCCTTGTAACAACCGCACTACATTATAGCATGTTTAAATTAAAAAACCAAAACACAAATAAGATTTATTTATTCAAAGTATCAGTACAAGTGGAAAGAAAAAATCTTTTTCGATTATTAAAGATAATTTCACATATGGCAACTGCAGCCAAAAAGAAACAATAGTATATCTTTGTTAAAAAAGCAATAGGGGATAGAGAGGCTATACTTCCTGCTAGCAATAACTGTGAACCATAAGGCAAGATCCCTTTTGTAATGCAAGCAAAAGTGTCTAGCAAATATGCACTGCGGTGTGGTGCAATATTATATTTCTGTGCAAGCTTTTTTGCAATGTCTCCACCTAATAAAATAGCAATTGTGTTATTAGCAACTAGAATGGTAAATATCGATGACATTCCAGCTATTAGAAATTCAGCTTTGGTTTTTGTTACATTGAGATTATCAATGAAATTGCTTAATTTTTCTTTGCTTTGTTTGTACATTAAATTGCTTAGCCCACCGATAAGTAGTGCGAATATCATTATTTCATTCACTTTGCTAAAACCTTTGTATATATCATGTGAGTATTGGACAACAGAATAATCAAAGAAAGTCATACCCAATATTCCAGCGATAATTATGTTAACAACTAGTGTTGCTAAGGCATTTATCTCATAAAATCCCATGATTACCAGAGAAATGTATGGGATAATTTTTATTATAGATAAGTAATCTGAGTATGGTACAGAGGTAATTTCCTTGTTATTTGAAGCAAAAACTAAACAAATCAGTGTTATAACACCCGCAATAAAAGCAACTTTGAAGTTTAATTTTAGCTTTTCCATTGTTGAAGCTCCTTGCGAAGACACGGATACAACGGTGGTATCAGATATTATTGAAAGGTTGTCGCCAAACATAGCTCCACTTATAACAGTTGCAACCCCTATTTCAATGCCAAAAATACCACTTTTTGCTAAACTAATGACTATAGGAGTGACTAATGCAACAACTCCCATAGATGTTCCTATTGCAGTTGAGATAAAAGCAGAGACTAAAAATATCCCAGGAAGTAATAAAGATGCTGGAAGGAATTTAAGGATCAAATCAGTGACAACATCTGCACTACCAATGGATTGAGTCACAGTAGCAAATGCTCCAGAAAATAAAAATATTAGACACATAGTTATAGTGCTTTTGTTGCCTACTCCTTCTACTATAGTATTTATACTGTCTTGAATCTTGCTCTTGCTGAATGAAACTGCAAACAACAGTGCTGGCAATATGCACACTACTGGTGAAATATGATATAAAGTATTTCCACTAACAGAAGAGTAAATACTACTACCTAAGTGTAAAACTAAAAAAATCAATAGAGATAAAAAAGAAACCATTTTTGAACCTATTAACTAAAAATAAAAGAGAACAGTTCTTACATATTCAATACCTATTACTATAGAAGAATATGTCCTAACTCTTTATAAAGAAGCAGATAATAAGCTTAACGCAAAGTAATTAAAATTGGATTATATTACTACTTATAATTTCCTATATTTCAAAATTACTTTTTATCCTTATATTTATTTTGTAGCGTAGCACAGTCAATAAACTGATCAGGTACTGTAAAGAGAAGCCATCAATTTTTAGCCTATTGATCTGTGAGACCTTAGGCTGATCGATACCCAAAGCAGTAGCTGCTTCCTTTTGTGTTTTGTACCTTGTATTTATTACACTTGCGAGTACTTTTACTAACTCTAACTTTGCATCCTTTACGTTGCAAAACTCCACTATTAAAGAATTATCTAACTGTAAATCCTGCATAAAATTATTTTAATTTTTCCTCTTTAAATAATACATGTTTTCTCACTATTGGATCATATTTTCTAAATTCTAGTTTTCTAGTAAGTTTCTTTGGATTACGCTTTTTTACGTAAAAATAACCAGTTGATTTTTCCTCACCAGTCAATGTTCTTTTAGTTGCTGTACTAACTAATTTTACCAGCAGAGAAGCGTTTTTCTTAGCCATAATTATACTAAATCAAATGTTTCAGTGTACTTAGCAAAATATTGAAAGTCAAGAATCTTTTAGAGACTTTATGCACATCTAATGATTGACAATTAGGGCTTTATCTTGTAGCATACACTTCATATAAACAAATAAATGATTTTATCTAAATAAACGGTTTATAAGTGGCAAATAATGGTAAAAAGTTATTACTAATAGAGGGTTCAATATGTTCTGATGAAATAAGAGTTGCCTTATTAACTAATAAAAAGGTTATTGAATTTGAACAAGAATTTAAAGAAAAAAAGCAATTAAGAGGCAATATATACGTTGCTTATATAAAACGCATAGAGCCGTCCCTCCAGGCTGTATTTATTGAGTATGGCAAAAATAAGCAAGGCTTTCTTTCTTTTTCTGAAATATCCCTAGATTATTTTAATATCTCAGACAAGGAAAAAGAGGCTCTATTTGAAAGTTATTCAAATGAAAATTGCTCAGAAGAAAGTAACACAAACTCTTCTAAGAGTTATAGTGATTTTTCAAAAGAGGTGTCGATATACAAGAAATATAAGCTACAAGATGTTATTTCAGTAAATCAGAAAGTACTAGTTCAACTTACTAAGGAGGAGCGCGGTAATAAAGGTGCATCATTTACAACATACATAACTTTGGTTGGTAGGTACTGTGTTTTTATGCCAAATTCCTTAAGCAAAGGGGGCGTATCGCGTAGAATTGAAGATCCCAACGTTAGAAAGCAGTTAAAAGAGATATTAAATACTATAGATTTACCGAAGAAGTCTGGTTTAATAATAAGAACTGTGGGTGCAGACAAAGATAAAAAGGAAATAGAACAAGATTACAATTATCTATACTCCTTATGGCAGAATATTCAAAAAAATGCTGCTTCTGTTGATGTGCCGTCATTAATTTATAATGAAGCAGACATAATAATGAGGTCCATACGTGATTTTTGTGATAGTAACGTAGAAGTCATAGTGTCTGGAAGGGAGGCCTTCGAATCGGTAAGACAATATACTAAAAGCATATTAAAAGGCAGTAGGTTACGTTCTAGGTTATACAGAGGTTCTGTTCCAATGTTTACTTATTATAATATTGAAGATCAGGTTGCTGAATTATATAGCAACAGAGTAAAATTGCCATCTGGTGGATCTCTCATCATAACTTTAACTGAGGCATTTGTCTCAATAGATGTGAACTCAGGAAAGATGACCGGAGAAGGCAGCATAGAAGAAACAGCCTATAGAACAAATATGGAAGCTGCGCCTGAAATATCGAGACAAGTAAATTTAAGAGGTTTGTCGGGTTTAATAGTAATAGACTTTATTGATATGTTAAAATACCAGTATTGTAAAGCTGTTGAATCTGCTGTAAGGCAGGCCTTTAAGGATGATAAAGCTAAAGTTCAATTTAGCTACATAAATGACTTTGGGTTGATGGTACTGTCAAGACAAAGGATAAAACCTAACATACAAGAGGTTAATACAACAGAGTGTTTACATTGTAAAGGGATTGGAAGGGTTAAATCAAGTGAAGTAATTGCTATGTCTATACTCAGAGAGTTGCAGTACATGGCGCAGAAAAATAGGAACAAATTATTTGATTTGATAGTACATAAAGAGATTTTAGCACATATTTTTAACAATAAACGCAATAACATTACAGCAATAGAAAATGAATTCAATATCAAGTTGAATATTGCTGTCAACGGTAGTTTAAGTGTAGACATATACACTCTAACAGTAAAGGATGAAGGTTGTGTTAATTACTTAGAAGCAGCTAAACCATTACAGAATTTTGTGTATCAATGTGAAAACGGTGATAGTGAAGGTGATAAGAGAAAATTCAGCAACTTTTGGCTAACTAGATGGTTTTCACGTCTTTTAAATTCTAAGAATCAGTGAATTGATATAAATATCGATTAATAATGGTGAACCATAAGATACAAATAAAACTTCTTTTGATGAATCTTATGTAAGGGATATGGTGCAAGTGGTTCCTGGGATGTACCATGTTACAACATATAATAAAAGTTATATTTTTTGAGTATATAACTATATGACATTGGCTTTGCTATTATAAGCAATGGAATTTTCCCCATATCCTCTATTTTTTAGTCTACATCAGAGAAAGTACTGTAAGCATATTTTTTATTACTGCTGCTATTTTTGGCTGCATGAGCATTTATGGATATATCTCTGAAAGGGATTTTAGATTCATTCCTCGTTCATTAATAACCTTTATGAATCGTACACAATTTTTCACATGTCTCTGCTATGTTCTTGAGTTTTACCTGCTCTTATTTTATCTTGCCAATTTGTTACTTTCCCTGTATCTAGACTGCAATTTTCCAAGCCTTCTACTATTTCTTCTGCTACTTTTTTAGTTTCTGCACGAGTATCAATCATTTTAGAAGATTGAAACTTTCCAGACCTTGTAAAATACCCTTGTTCAATAGCTTCAAAAACGGTTAATCCTCCAAATTGACAATTTTTCCCTATTTCTTTACCAATATCTACAAATTTGCCTTGATCTTTAATTTCTACAATTTCTACTTTTATTATATCATCGTTTCCTTTATCAGGATATAATCGCACATCCAACTCTCCTTGGCTAGTATGAAAAGTTAATATTAAATCACTATCCTTTGAAATATCAATATAATTTCTTACGTCATTTTTTATCTCTACCTCTACCTCACTTTCACCTATTCTAACTATATTGCTACAACTAAATGCCACATCTCCTTGGTATAATCCCAAACTTCTTGCACCTTCCATAACCTTAGAAACATCAACTACGCTATCTAAAGAATACTCTAGATAAAAGGCAACATTATCTATGACTATCTCATTTAATTTACCACTTATTATAGCATTTGTTGCACATTTCTGAAGCTCATTGAAGCACTCACAAAACTCTTTATTAGCGCTTTGTATATTTATTTTATGATCTCTAAACAGCACTTCCACTTCCTTGTTTATTTCCTCGCTGAAAATAGCTCCTTTTTCTATCAATTTACAAACTATATTACTGACAGTTCTAGGATTTCGCTTTACGCCATTAAGCTCATTTATTCGTTTTATTATCCCATTTGCAAGACTGCAACCTTCATCTACACAAGCATTTAACCGCATTCCAGAGTTTAAAGCTTCATTAACCATTTCATTTAATGCACCTATATTTTTAACTTTAGATACTCTATCTAAAAATTTGCTTAGCTCTGCCTTCTGCTTTGACGTTAGTTTGAAAGAGTCTTGCCTATTTTTTAATTTATCCGTTGACGACTCAATACTACTATGTTTATCGTCTGTACTACCATCATAAACATCCTTCCTTTCCCATTCGTTTGATTCGCCTGTCGATGACTTACACCAAGTAGATGTACCGTTATTAAGATCTGTACTATCATCAAGATCCCCCCACCCATTTGATTGCTTATTCGACTCTACACCTGTTTTTTGATTCAATTGGGTAGAATGCCATTCTAATTTATCCCAAGAATTTTTATCACTCGCCAATTCCTCATGGAGGGTTGGACAAAGTGCTGGTTCTATTATATGAGAGTCTATTTCATCGTAAAAATTATCATCAAACAAAGGAACATTCGCCTCTACCTCTTCATCTACCGGAACAGTGGGTATACCACCTTCTCTTTCTATGGCGTCATTTAATATCTTTTTAATTTTTTCATCCAAGGAATGAATCTCAGACATTAAAGATTCAACATAAGAACCAGAAACAGATGCTAATTTTCTTATTATCTCATACCTCTCTTCCATTTCTTCTTCTGTGCAATTCTTATCAAGTGCTCGTTTAATTGCAATACGTAATGGTAACCAACCTCTGCTGTCTTCAATACTTGGCTTTGCTCCTTCACATAAAAGTGTACTTACAACACTCTGATGGTTACTTTCAGTTGCTATTGATATTGGCGGTGCATTCTTATGCTCAGTATCATCTTTTATTTCAACTGTGTTACTTGCATCCAAATTACCATCCTGAACATTAATATAGTCATCATTAGAAAATTTTTTTTCTTTTCCTATATTGTCAATCGCTGATTTTGAAAATTTACCACACCTAACATTAAGATCAGCTTTCTTCTTTATAAAGAATTCCATTTGACTAAGATTTCCATATTTAGCGGCAATATGTATTGGTGCTACACCATTGTTATTTTTTGCGTTAATATCCACTTTATTTTCTACAAGAAAGTTTAAAATTTCTTCACTACAACCCCATTTGATTGCATGGTGTAAAAGTGTGTTTCCTTCTTTATCTATAACACTGAGTGATTCCTTAGCCTTTAGAACATCAACAATAGACCCACTATCTTCTATTTTAGGTAAAAGAACATTAAGCATACCCATGTTTCTTTGCTTAATTGCAAAATGGAATACTGTAAAACCATTCTTATCTTTGATGCTTGTATCTGCACCGTGAGTTAAAAGAAATTCTACTATTCCACTTCTTAAACTTTCAACTGCAGAAAATAGAGGGGTTTGACCATAGTTATTCTCAGCATTAACACTTGCTTCTTCGTTTATAAGTAGGCTAATATTTTTATAAGCAGCGTTTTCAATATAATCTTCTTTTGTAGACCAGTAATTCTCTTCAGTGACTGCATTACGTGCGGCGTAATGCAGTGCAGTATTTCCGTCACAATCTTTGTGGTCAATAACCGTTGATTTCTTTTTTAATATTTGCTCCATAACAAACACATCACTATTGCTTGCAGCTATTAACAATGGTGTTACACCTCTTTTATTCTCAACATCAACATTCGACTCGCCTATTTTTTCCAAAAAGACTTTTACAGCTTCATCATCTGCACAATGAGCAAACACGTGAAGTGCCGTATCTCCTTCTTTGTTTTTAATATCCCACCGCGCACCATGGTCCAATAATAACTCAATCACACTTTTACGCCCACCTTGAGATACAGTGTGATGTAGAGCTGTATCACCATTGTTATCCTGGGCGTTAATGAATTCATCTTTTATTTTTTTATCTTTTATCGATGTAAGTAAAAACTCAACTTCAACTTCTTTTAAACCTGCTGTACCATAGTGTAACAAAGTTTTTCTATCATTATCTCTTAAATATATATCAGCTTTCGCATCAATAAGTATTCCCATAATTTCTTGATACTTTTCTTTATTCTTTAAATCTGCACAGGCAGCACCGATTACACATTCTACTACTGACTTTCCACTGCCACTTTTCATATTAGGATCAGCACCTGCTTTTAAAAACAAGGCTACTACTTCTTTAATACGAAAGATCTTCTTATTATGAAGAACTGTTCCATCCTGCAAGTAATGATTAAGAACTATCTTTAGATCATTATCGTTCTCATACTTTGCTAAGAAATTTTCTAGTTTTGCAATACCTCCAGGTTTGGCTTTAAATTTTAAATGACCGAATTTTTTACGATAATCACAAGCCCAATCGAATTCAGAATCAGGTATATTATAATATATATCATCAAAGGCATTAATATTATTAAGAATGCCAGATAGTTCTTCACGTAATTTTTTATGTTTTTCAGTTAAAAGGAAACTTGCAGTGCTATAACAAGCGTTACTAACAGCAACTTGTAGTGGAGTCTTGCCTTCTTTATTCCTTATACTAGGATCAGCTCCTGCTTGTAGAAGTAAATCTATAACATTATCATCAGTATTGATTTTAGCTGCAATGTGATGCAATACTGTCGATCCTAATTCCCCTTGCTGAAAATTAAGAGCAAACTTTAAATCGCCTCCCTTGTTATCTTTCAAAAACTTTCGCAAAATTTCAATATCACCACGCTTAACACTACCATCATCTCCTATAGTATCATTCATGCTCTCTAAAGCATCATTCAACTCCTTACACAATCGTTTTTGATTATTAGTTAATATTGGCAATTTTGTATCAAAGAAAGTGTTCTCAAAAAGTGCCTGAATTCTTTGCATGAAATAGCTAACTGCCATACTTCTCCTCCAAAAACATATCATACAAGTATATGAATACAAATATGAATTTTTTATGTACTATCTATATACAGAAGATTTAAATAGGAGTAAATAAATTTGTTTATAAAATAAGATCTTCATTTGTGCGCCATATTTTCTAAAAACTTTAGCGTGACAAGCCACTTTTCTCAAAAATATGTCTTACATGACATTTATATTTTTTTCCTTATTATGGCTGATAAACCTATTTAAGCAGAAACACAATAGTGTAGCAGCCACTAATGTTACACTAGCTGCAAGAAAGCTAAAATTTCAATATCTGTAAAACTGCATAAACCCCTATAGTTAAAAATGGTAATGGAGTAAGGTTTTGCATTTCCTTCCTAATTGCTGAATCAGGAAATATTTTTCTCCTCTTTTTTATGTTACAATTTCTTTGTAATCGTTTTTTCACACAGTTTTTTACAGTTATCCTCGAAATGGTTATGAGAGTAAATTTGAATATCTACAAGCTCAGCATGAATGGACCATGGGACTAGTGTGAGTCGAACACACGACCTCCGGATTAGGAATCCAGCGCTCTATCCTACTGAGCTATAGTCCCATATTTTCTTCTGCAAGTATTCCTTAGCATAAAAAAATATTCTGAATTTTTCAAGTATGGTGTTATTATATTAATAATACAGTTTAAATAAAAAGACTAATGTTGGTGAATAATTTATGTTACTTTTACAACAATTGCAATGATTTTGCTTTAAGTAACGTAAATATTCAGGTTAAAAAAGGCTCTGTCGTTTGTTTACTTGGACATTCCGGTTGTGGTAAGTCAACGCTTTTAAAGTTAATTGCAGGAATAGAAAAGCCTAAATCTGGCTCAATTATCGTTAATGATAAGGTAATTGCAAATAGTAAAATGTCAGTCGCAATTGAAGATAGAAACATTGGTTTGATTTTTCAGCATCCTGCATTATTTCCCCACAAAACAGTTACCGAAAACGTAATTTTTGCTATTAAGAACTCTGCTAAGAAAGAGAAATATGACCTTGCTTTAGAAATCTTAACACTTTTAAATATAGGCAAGTATAAACACGCGTACCCGAGTTCTTTATCCGGAGGACAACAGCAATTGGTTGCAATAGCAAGAGTAATAGCACAAAATCCTGATGTTGTTCTACTTGATGAGCCATTTTCTAATCTGGATGTGTTATTAAAGAGCCAGGTAAGAAAGTATATATTATCACTTTTTAAAAAGAAAAATATTCCTGTATTAATGGTTACTCATGACCCACAAGAAGCTTCAGAAGTTGCGGATTTTATCTATATGATGAAAAACGGTGAAGTTATCCAATCAGGGACTTCAGGTGATAATTTTAAATTGGTTGATGAATTTTCTGCCAAGGTAGCAGGATTTTATATTTGTTGATAGTGAAGTTTTCTTCTGATATACATAGTTTTTTTAACGTGAAGTAGATGAGTAAATATGACGTTACAGTAATCGGTAGTGGACCCGGAGGATACATAGCAGCCATTAGAGCAGCACAATTGGGATTTAAAACTGCAATTATTGAAAAGGGGGGAAATCTTGGTGGTATTTGCTTGAATTGGGGTTGTATACCAACAAAATCACTGCTTAGAGCTTCTGAAGTTTACAGATTAATTAAAGAGTCAGAAAAATTTGGTATAACAGTAAAGGATGTAAGTTTTGACATAAAATCAATGGTAAAGTATTCAAGAGATGTTGTAGAAAAACTCTCTAATGGTATTTCATATCTGATGAAAAAAAATAACATTGCAGTTCACAAAGGCTTCGCAAAGCTGGCAGGCAATAACACTATAAAGGTAGATGATAATCAAGAAATATTTTCCAAGCATATTATCTTAGCAACTGGTGTGAGAGCACGTAATCTTCCAGGAATAGAAGCAGATGGACGTTTGATATGGAATGCACAACACGCAATGTCACCAGATAAGTTGCCAAAGTCACTTTTAATTATAGGCTCTGGTGCAATTGGGATAGAGTTTGCAAGTTTTTACAATACTTTAGGTGTTGATGTTACAGTTATAGAAATAAAAGATGCCATATTACCAATGGAAGATAAAGAGATTTCAAGTATGGCTGAGGAAATCTTTACTAAACAAGGAATAAAAATATACATAAATTGCAGCATTAAAAAACTTATTAAAAATAAAGACTCTGTGCAAGTACAACTTAGTAATGACAAAAACATGGAGTTTGATAGAGTAATCGTTGCAGTTGGCGTGCAACCAAATGTTGAGAATATAGGTTTAGAGAACACAAAAATAAAACCTAACGCTTCTGGTTTTATTGACACCAATGCATGGTGTGAAACTCATGAAGCAAGTATATTTGCAATTGGTGATGTGGCTGGCCCTCCATGTTTGGCACATAAAGCAAGCCATGAAGCAGTGATATGTGTGGAGAAGATAGCTGGAAAAGATACTCATGCCTTGAAAAAAGAGAATGTGCCAAGTTGTACTTACTCACATCCACAGATAGCAAGTGTAGGCCTAACTGAAGAGCAAGCAAAAGAGAAAGGATATGATCTAAAGGTAGGAAGGTTTTACTCTAACTTTAATGGAAAATCCATTGCATTAAATGAAACCGAAGGATTAGTAAAAACGATTATAGACAGTAAAACTGGTGAGCTTCTTGGGGCTCATATGATAGGAGCAGAAGTCACGGAATTAATTAGTAATTTTGTTTGCTTAAAACAACTAGAAGGAACAGATCTCGATGTAAGAGATGCAATTTTCCCTCACCCAACTATTTCAGAAATGATACATGAGTCAATTCTAGCAGCAGACAATGAATCGCTAAATAGTTAGCCTCAGACAAATACATTGCTCAGGAACGCAGATACACCTAGGTTCTGCAACTGTGGCGAATATAACAAATTAAAGTAGACCTAAAAAAAAGAGATTTAAAGAGTGGGTCTATACCGCTTTGTTAATACTTTCAAAATAAAAATGCCTTGCGTTGTAAAGTGACCATTTATAGTATTAAATAAGGGTGTAAACAAACAAGTGTGGAGGCAAAATGACAGTAGAATTACTTAATGAAAAAGGCAAAGCAAGAGTACTAAGCTCAACAGAAAGAAGAAATGCTGTAATAGAGGCAATTGATTTCTGTGATCCAAAACTCGTACAAATTTTTTTAGGTGCAAAATACTGCATGCTATGGCAATATTGGCTCATTCGTGCAATTTTTAACTATGATATGCTTTCTTTATCTAAAGTAGCTAATTGTGAATTTCCTCTTGCTATTGCGAATGAACAGCTTAAATACCTTGATGATAAAGCATCTATTGATGAAACAGAGCTCAATGCTATTGTAGCACAGAAAAAAGTAGAATATTACGAGAAGACAGGAGAATTTTACAATAGCGGCAGAACATCAGAAATAGGAAATGGCCAAACAAAATTAGAAGGTGTTTCTGAGGAGGAGTCCATAGCAAGCCAATTTGCAGATAGCCATCTAAGGGATTACACCGACGGAAATAAAGGTTGCCATATTCAAAATAGTATTGAAGCAGCTATTACTGCCCAATTTTCTGAAGAGTGCGAATCGATGATTAATGAAACTGCTAAAGAATGCGAGCAACAGATAAAAAAAGCTTCTAGTGTGAACGATTTAAAAAGTAGTTTAAGTATAAAAATAGGAAAACTAAAAAGCCAAGAAGAACTTTTTTCTGCGAAAATTGACAAAGTCAATACAGAGATTATAGCAAAAATGCAGGACCATAAGTTTGTAGACAAAACTTTCGTCAATGTTAAATATGAAAAATTACTTGATGATTACTTTAATTCTGCTACATGCAAAGGCAATAGTAACAATCCGTTATATAAATATACACTATCAAATAGCAGAATAGCTGAAGCTAAAAAGTGCCTTAAGAAATTGTCTATGGGATATGGTTTTGGTGAATTAATTGATTACGCTACACAAAAGTATAAGGGTGAAACAGATCAAACTAAAAAAGAAACATACTTAGATATAATAAGAGTGCTAGCTATCAATGGTGCTCACTCAGAATCATTAGCTACAATATTTAACAACAGCGAATTAGAAAAATTAGCTCTGCAATCTATTTTCACAGTCGCAAAGAGAGTTGATGCAGTGTTATTCGATTTCGATACAACTGATATGGGCAGATTCATATCCACAATTGTTGGCGAAGATGGAAACTTCCCTGACGCCAGAAGACAAAATGTGCGTATTTTGAAAGAAAGTGGATCATCATTTGTGACTGTTACTCTAAACAAGTTAAAAAGTATAGAAGTGAAGTTAAAAGAAAGAAGAGAGCGTGGAGAAGCTAATCATCAGGTTGGCTTCTATAATAGTTTATATTATAAATTATCAAAACTTATTAGGAAAATCAAAGACACAACGCTTGAGCCTCAGAGTAAAGACGTACACGAGAAAGTATATGAAGTATTATATAACGCACTAGGAACAATCTACCTAGCTATGGCAACAAGTGATGATAGAGTATTGATTGACTATGTAGAAGAAGTAAGAAGTCAAGGTAAGAAAGAAACTAACAGAGATATAGCAGATATATATAGTGTCCTATATTCATTATTAAAAGAATATGAAACACAAAAAGTCAAAGATGATCCTGCAAGTGATACAAGCTATTGGCAAAGATATTGGCTTCACTTTCAAGGTATATCAAGTACGTTTCAAGCCAGAAACATAAATGAAGATAAAAAAATGAAGATTTTGCGTATTGCAACATATGTTTATAAAGTTGCTTCAGATGAATATGACGAATACAATAAACACCGTTTTACCACTGTGTTTAGTAATCTAAGCATAAAGTTTGTGCCAAGTAATTGCTTAATAAACTGGTTGGGTGCTACTCATGAGGGAATCAAAAGCAGTGATGACGTGGATAGAAAACAAAAAGATTGTGCTTTGGCACAGGAAGTTGAAAATACTCAGCAGGAGGCTCAAAGAGCTCAGCAGGAGGCTCAAGGAAGGCGTAAGGCTGAGCAAAGAGCCAAGCAGGAGGCTCAAGGGAGGCGTAAGGCTGAGCAAAGAGCTGATAAATTTGCAGCAATACTGGAGCGTATGGGTATAGACCCAAACACTGCTTTAGAAGATACAGAAATAATCCAAGGTGCTAGTGCTAAAATAGACAGAGGTTAAAATATGCAACAAAAAAATATTGTAGTTTTTTTGTCCAGCCATCAAAGATATCAAATATTGTGGTGGGCCTTCGGCCCTACTCTATAACAATCGGACAGTACAAGAATTTTTTTACGTATTATTTTAAGTTTTTGGCACTAAAATCAGTGTTGGTAAAAAATCATTTATTTACTTTCGACACTAATTTTGTTAAAAAAGAATAATGATAGAATCTTTTTCTCAGTTCTCAGCTAGGTATGTATTGCAATTAATATTGCATTCCATAAAAACGCAAGGAATATTGCTGATTTTAGTCGCTTTCCATAACGTTTGCGAGAAGAAGTTTTATTTATATCGAATGGATCACTCAATCATCAATTTATGCTGAAAAAACAAGATAGAATATTTACTAATTTAAGTGGTAAGGAAAGCCCTCTACTGAGTAGCGCAAAAAAGCGTGGAGCTTGGAAGAAAATCAAGGATCTATTGGATTTAGGTTCAGACAAAATCATTGATGAAGTGAAAAAATCTGGATTGAGAGGAAGAGGAGGTGCAGGATTTCCAACTGGTCTAAAGTGGAGTTTCATGCCCAAAAATAGTCCCAGGTCATATTTAGTAGTGAATGCAGATGAATCAGAACCAGGGACATGCAAAGACAGAGATATTCTGCGCTATGAGCCACACAAATTGCTTGAAGGTATTTTATTAGCTGGCAGAGCTGTTAATGCATCCGCTGCTTATATCTATATTAGAGGTGAGTTTTACAACGAATATTTGGTTCTAAAGGAAGCACTAGAAGAAGCTTACAAAGAAGGTCTGATAGGAAAAAATGCTTGCAAATCAGGCTATGATCTTGATGTGTTTATTCATAGAGGGGCTGGTGCTTATATATGTGGAGAGGAAACTGCTCAACTTGAGTCCATTGAAGGTAAGAAAGGTTTTCCTCGCATGAAACCGCCATTTCCTGCAGGCGTAGGACTTTTTGGCTGCCCAACCACGATAAATAATGTTGAAACCATCGCAATGGTTCCAGATATCCTAAGACGTGGAGGTGAGTGGTTCGCTTCTCTTGGTAAGCCAAATAACACTGGTACTAAGATATTCTGCATCTCCGGACATGTGAATAATCCATGTAACGTTGAAGAAGAGCTAGGAATTCCACTACGTGAATTAATTGAAAAATATGCAGGCGGAGTACGAGGCGGTTGGGATAATTTACTCGCTGTCATACCTGGTGGGTCCTCAGTACCATTAATCCCTAAGTCCATATGTGATACTGTAGAAATGGATTTTGACTCACTAAAAGCAGTACAATCTGGACTTGGTACCGCTGCTGTCATAGTGATGGATAAGTCAACAGATATTATAGCAGCAATAGAAAGGCTATCACATTTCTATATGCATGAATCCTGTGGACAATGCACACCATGCCGTGAAGGCACTGGATGGATGTGGAGAATTATGAAGAGGATGGTGTCAGGTAATATTAAGCCTGGAGAAATAGATAAATTGCTCGATCTTACAACTCAAATAGAAGGTCATACAATTTGTGCGCTTGGAGATGCTGCAGCTTGGCCAATCCAAGGTCTCGTAAGACACTTCCGCTACGCTATTGAAAATAGAGCTCTACCTAATCAGTAGGTGTACATTAAAATGACGATACAAAATATTATTTGCCTTATTATGATACTATCGGTTGCAGTTGCTGACATGGCAACTGACCTGTATTCAGTAGCATTATCAAATATTGCTAGTTACTTTCAGGTAGAAGGAAGTGTAGCTCAACTTACGATTAGTCTTAATTTAGCCGGAATAGCAATATCTGGATTAATATACGGCCCACTGTCTGATCATTATGGCAGGCGTCCTATTATGTTAATCGGCATGACAATTTTCACTTTTGCAAGCATTGCATGTTGTATAGCTGATAACATTACACTGCTAATACTAGCTCGTTTTATTCAAGGAATGGGATCAGGTGTTGCGTGCGTTATAGGATACGCATCGATCAGAGACATGTATTCAGGTAGTGAATATTCAAGAGCAATATCAAAACTAAATATGGTGGCAGCACTTTCACCTGGAATAGCTCCAGTAGTAGGCAGTTACATATTGTCACACGGTTATGGCTGGCATTTTTTGTTTATGATTATTTTCTTAGCAACATCTATTATGCTTTGCATAATTTATTTCAAGTTACAAGAAACCCTAGTCACTGATAAAAACAAAACTAGCTTGGGTAATGTAACTATAAGCATCCTCACTCAATATGTAATGGTATTCCGAAATTACCGTTTTCTTGGATTTGCAGTGATTCAAGGGCTAACTTTTATGTGGCTCTGGGCATATATCGCAAACTACTCTTTCATATTTGAATCTATGGGAATTGATGTGCAATACTTTGGTTATTTCATATCAGTTGTAATTATATTTTACATGATAGGTACTTTGATCAATAGAAAATACGTATCAAAAATAGGGATGAACAAAATGCTCGTTATAGGCTTAATATTGCCAATTATATCTGATGGCTCATTGTTATACTTTTATTTCACAAATACATTAAATATGTATATCATTGAAATCGCTTGGATATTCAGCAATATAGGAATTGCGTTTACAATCAGTAATAATGTAACTTTCGCTTTAGAAGTAATAAAAGATACAGGTCTTGGCAGTGCTTTCATTTCGTTTTGTGATATGACGCTCGGAGCAATTGGTATATATATAGTTGGTCAATTTTTCCAGTATGGCATTTTAGCAAACTTACTTTTAACAATCACATGCTCTGTTGTTGCAATTCTAATATACAGCTTGCTTAGGTATAAAGCTCAAAAACGTGAGATATATAACTAATTCAAATAAACTTACTCCAATCCTTAAAATATAAAATCAATGGCATAATAATAAAGCAGAAGAAAGACCTGTTTAAGTCGAAAAATGTGACAGGAATGAGTGAGCAAGAATCTTTTGCGTAAAAGAAACTCTAGAAAAGAATAGTGCCACTTTACAAATAAGGACAAAAATGATAAACCTCAGGCCAGGTGTATTAAACAAATGAGGAGAGTTATGAGTAACAAAATTTCTACTAAAGCACTTTTAGCATCTTATACAATACTAGGAAAAGTTAGTGCCTTAATAGGCCTTGGTTTGAGCTACACGACTCTACCACCTTTAGTTATTGGTGGTATTGCTAGCTCTGCATTTTGGGCAGGATATATGGCTTTAGGTCTAGCAGCTATATTAAAAACAGCAATATATGATTTTTTTTCAACGCATAAGGCTCACTCTATTAATAATAAGAAGGAAACAATTGCTCATTTTGTTCATTTAGGTATCATAACAACTACCGCAGCAATATCAGGTGCTGGTTTTGCTGCAGCTGCAAATTTCTTTTTTCCTGGCGTTATGTCAAGTATGGGATCCGCAGCTCTTGCATGTGCAGTAATTGGCGTAATGACTGGCTTTATTGCTGATCAAGCTCTACTTTTAGCTGATAAAGCAAATCAACATATCATTAGTCCTTTGATTGAAAAATGTTCTTTCTCACAATCCTATTCACTTGCTAAGTAAGTGGCTTTACAAATCAGAACAAAAATGATAAATCTCAAGTCAGGTATATCAAACAGACGAGGGAGAAAGGTTATGAGTAACAAAATTTCTACTAAAGCACTTTCACTTTTATTATCTTCTACAATACTAGGAGGAGTTAGTGCCTTAATAGGCCTTGGTTTGAGCCATACAACTCTATCACCTTTAGTTATTGGTGGTATTGCTAGTTCTGCACTGTTAGCAGGACTCACAGCTTTACGTCTAGTAGCTATATTAAAAACAGCAATATATGATTTTTTTTCAACGCATAAGGCTCACTCTATTAATAATAAGAAGGAAACAGTTGTTCGTCTAGGTATCGCAACAACTATCACAGCAATATCAGGTGCTGGTTTTGCTGCAGCTGTAAACTTCTTTTTTCCTGGCGTTATGTCAAGTATGTGGTCTGCAGCTCTTGCATGCGCAGTAATTGGTGTCATGGCTAACCTTACTGCCGGTGTAAACATATTTACAGATGATAAAGCAAATCAACATATCATCAGTCCTTTGATTGAAAAATGCTTTTCCTCACAACCTTATTCACCTGCTAAGTAAGTGACTTTACAAATCAGAGTAAAAATGATAAATCTTAATTTAAACAAATGAGGGGCTATGAATAAAAACAACATTAAAAATAAGTTAGTACATTATGGAGTATTTGCAGGAGTTGGCGCTTTTCTAGGTGCTCTTTCAACTTATATACTTTTTTTACCACCTTCAGTCACTGGCATGATTGTTCCTTTGATAGGATTTACGCTCCTAGTCACAATTGTCAAAGTGGCAGAAATGTTGGAGTTTACTGAAATTCAAGATGACGATCAAGTAAGGAAAGATGATAAAAAGCATATCACAGATACAGATATTGGTGTATACTTACTCACTGCAACAGTAGCTGGAGCCGGTCTTGGCACAGCTGCAAATTTCTTTTTTCCTGGCGTTATGTTAAGTATGGGGTACGCAGCTCTTGCGTGTGCAGCAATTGGTGTCATAGCTAATTTGACTGCTGACACAACTCGGTTAATAGCTAATCAATACATCACCAATCCCCTAGTTGAGAAACACTGTCCCTCAAAGGAAATAGAATAATAATAAAACTTTCTTTATACGTTACTTTAACACCGCCTTAAGTAATTCTTTACCGAGAGGAGTAGTGTTCTTGAACGTAACTATCAATAATCCCTTTAAATTCTTCAAAGATGTTATCACCTTGCAAAGTGCAAAAGTATTCGCCGTCTTTATAAACAGCCGAAACTGGCTTCTCTCCATACCCAGGTAGACTGATACCTAAATTTGCGTGTTTACTCTCACCGGGACCATTCACTATACATCCCATGACCGCAATACTCATACGTTCTACTCCTGGATTTTTAACTCTCCACATTGGCATACAGGTTTTTATGTAACTATTCACCTCTTCAGTTAATATGCGAAACCGATCACTGCTAGTACGCCCACAACCAGGACATGAGCTAACCTGAGGATGAAAATAACGCAAGCCTATGGATTGTAATATTTCCTTACATACCATTACTTCGCTAATACGTGATTCACCAGGACGTTGAGTTAATGAAGCTCTGATGGTATCTCCAATACCATTTTGCAACAAATAAGTTAAGCCTGCCGTAGTGTTAACTATTCCCTTACTACCCATACCAGCTTCTGTTAAGCCTAAATGTAAGGCATAATTAGAAGATTGTGCTAAAGCCGTATATATCGCTATTAAATCTCTAACTTTGCTGACTTTGCATGAAATGATTATTTTATCTGGACTCAGGCCTATTTCCTCAGCTTTTTTTGCACTATTCAGTGCAGAAGCAACAAGTGCTTTACGTAATATAATATCAGAGGGACCTGTATTTTCATCCATTAATTTTTGTAATATCTGCTTATCAAGGCTTCCCCAATTTACTCCAATCCTAATAGGAATATCGTGTTTTATTGCATACTTTATTACTCTTTCAAACTTTTCATCACGTCTATGACCAAAACCTATATTACCCGGATTAATCCGAATCTTGCCCAGCATCTTAATATTATCTGGATAAGTCTGAATTAATTTATCTAACTCATATTGGCCACAACCTACCAGAATTTTACCATCAAACCCTTCTTTATTTATTTCTTCCACTATGTATGGTATTGATTTTGCTACTTCTTCCGAATTTAAAGCAATCCTTACTAACTCTGAACCAGCATGTGCTAACTCTATTATCTCTTTTGCATACTGCTTTGCACTACCTCGTATATCATCCGAATCTATGTGCACACCAAGTGCCATAGACTGCACTACTATAGGATTTGTACCACCTATCCTCACTTTTCCTACTTTCACAACATGAGTTTCATGTCTGTCAAAAAAAATGTCATCTATTAGCATAAAAAAAATTGCAGTTAGTTATTCAGTTGTATCCACAATACTTCCAAATGAGCTACCTTGATCAACATTAGCACTTTGATCAACTTTCAAGTCTGCAATAGAATCATGGGAACACACTCTTCTTTTTGGTGAAGGATCATTTATAACAACTTTAACAGGAGAAATTCTTTTTTCTTGTACAGAAGTGAGTTTTGTAATAACGCTTTCCTGTTTATCTTCATTATCTATAAACACAGCACCCTTCAAGCGTGCAACGTTGACACCATGCTTATTCAGCATAGCAGTTTTCTCATCATCTACTAGGCAAGCATCTTGATAATTATAAAAATTAACAATCTTCTTACTTTTTAGCTCCTTGTTCAAGTGCCCTTTAGTTGTGCCTGTGTTAGCTTTGCCTTGCAACTTTTTCTTCTTCAAAAGCTCTCTACGTTTTTTATATAAGTTATATGATTCAGCAAATTCCTCATCTGCATAAAAATCATCTCCCCCTGGATTACCAGGCGGTGTATATTTCTTGCTTAATTTTGATTTAGCTTCAGAATCAAACGCAATAACTAAACAGATTAATATAAAAAGAATTTTAAAAAGATCTCTGAACATACCTAGCTGCGGTGAAAATCGCCTTAATTATAGCAGTCAATAAACCACAAGTAAACTAGAATCTGCAGTAGCTATTTTAGCTTAAAAAATGTGTAAGACAAAGTGATTTCACCTAAGTCTTTAGTATTAGAGTCTTGCATTATTGCATTATCTATAAAGAAAGATACAGGCATAGCCGTTTTTTGATTTGGAAGTAAAACTTGCTCATTGAAACAAAAGCACGCGATTTTATTAAAGTACTTACCCGCCTTAAAAGGCGTTACATTATATACAGCCATACCATATGAAGGCTGTTCAGATAGATTTTTTGCATAGTAAAAAGCTAAACTCTGTTCTCCTATTGTGACATCCATGTAGTTAACCTCTGGGCTAAACTCCCACGGCAAATCGGGCATAACATCGGAATTAAAATACACTCTGATCTTTTGATCAGTTGAGTTTGTTATTACATTAGTGACTTTTTTTGTTGTGCCGCCATACCCAGTAGCTTTGCAAAAAATCCTATACAGTGGTACCGACGCATATGCAAGGCATAGCATCGATACTACCAAAGATACTAAAAAAAAAACTACAGATCTGTTATCCCTCTTTAAAGAGAAGGACATTTAATCTTTGTTACTAAACAAATTAAGTAATCTCAATAAACTGAGAAATATATTAATGAAATCAAAATAAAGATTAGTTGCACCTAGTATAGCCAATTTTGTTATAGCAACTTCTGAGCCATCATTATATCTATAATAAATGTCCTTTATTCTTTGAGCATCATATGCAGTCATTAAGGTAAATACTATCACCGAAAGAAATGACACTGCAAAATACAGTGGAGAACTTCTGAGGAAAATATTTAATATTGAAGCAATAAACAATCCCCAAATACCCATAATTAAGAATGAACCCATACTCGTTAGATCCCTTTTTGTATTATTACCATACAAAGCCATGGAACCAAACATAATTGCTGTAATGAAAAATGCCCTTGCTATGTTTTCTGCAGTATAAATCACAAAAATATAAGACAAGGAGGCACCCATTAGCCCTGAGAACGTAAAAAATATAGCAATTGTGGCCTGAACACTAAGTTGTGAAAGTTTATAACCCATAACAAACACTAGCACAATCGGAGAAAACATTATAACAAGCGCCAACACAGGATTAGAGGCTATTACTTGAAATAAGCCAGAAGATGCAAACAAGAATGCAATTAGCCCTGTGAAACCAAGAGCCAAGGCCATATAGTTATAAACTTTAGTTAAATAGCTTCTAAGCCCAGCACTATAATAGACACCTTGAGATCGGATATCTTGTTCATCTCTCATAAAAGACATAATTACAACTCCTTTTACCACCTAGTACCATTATTATAATGTGCGGCAATATCTTTATCAAGTTAATAATTAATAAAAATCTAATACAACACAACTTATCTTAATAAAAACTTTTTATTTAGAGTCACGCATTGCCCTACTAGCACGCTTACGTTCATTTGGATCAAGGAACCTCTTTCTCAAGCGTATAGATTTTGGTGTAACCTCCACCAGTTCATCATCATCTATATATGCTATCATATCTTCCAGTGTCATTACTTTTGGTGGTGTAAGTTTAATAGCTTCATCACTCCCTGCAGCTCTCACATTTGTTAACTGCTTACCTTTTAGCACGTTCACTTCTAGATCATTATCACGATTATGCTGACCAACAATCATACCGCCATATACTTTATCCTGCGGCTTCACAAACATGATTCCCCTATCTTGCAGATTAAAGAGAGCATATGCAACAGCTTCACCTTTATCTGTAGAAATTAAAACTCCATTTCTCCTGCCAGAAATTGAGCCTTTGTAAGGAGCATAGCTATGAAATAGACGGTTAATTATACCAGTACCTCGAGAGTCAGTTAAAAATTCACCTTGATAACCAATCAATCCTCTTGATGGAACTAAAAACGTCAATCTCGTTCTGCCATTGCCAGAAGGTCTCATATCGATCACTTCACCTTTACGGAAGCTGAGCTTCTCCATAGTAATTCCACTATACTCATCATCCACATCAATAACAACTTCCTCTATAGGTTCAAGCTTTTGCCCACCTTCCTCTTTAAATAGCACCCGAGGACGCGAAACAGAGAGTTCAAAACCTTCTCTTCTCATATTCTCAATTAGCACCCCTAATTGCAATTCACCACGTCCCCCTACTTCAAACGCCTCACCACTTGGAGTTGGAGTCACAGTAATTGCAACATTAGTTTCTGCTTCCGCGTATAGGCGCTCCTTTATAACAGTTGAAGTAAGCTTTGTACCTTCTTGTCCCGCAAAAGGTGAATCATTAACATTAATAGTAATAGCCATTGTTGGCGGATCAACAGGTGTTGAACTTATAGCATCTGCAACTTCTGGTGCTGCTATAGTATCTGACACTGATGCTTTTTCAAGTCCAGCTATTGCAATAATATCTCCCGCCACTGCCTGCTCCACAGGCACACGCTTTAAGCCAGAAAATGAAAGTAACTTTGTTAATCTCCCACGTTCAACTACCTTACCATCTAGATCCAGCACTTTAAGGTCCGAATTAACCATTGCAGTACCTTGATAGACCTTCCCCGTGAGAATTCTACCGAGAAACCTATCAGACTCAAGTAGCGTCACCAACATAGCAAACGGTGCAGCTTGGTCATACTTAGAAGGTTTTATATAATCCAATACCGTTGAAAATAGAGGTGTTAAGTCTTTCCTTTCATCAGATAGGTCTTTAGCACACCAACCATTCCTCCCTGATGCATACAATACCGGAAAATCTAACTGATCATTCGTTGCATCTAGATTAAAAAACAACTCATATATCTCATTAAGCACTTCATCAATTCTGCTATCTGGACGATCTACTTTATTGATGATGACAATTGGCTTTAAGTTAGCTTTCAATGCTTTCGATAACACAAACTTAGTTTGAGGCATTGGACCTTCTGCAGCATCAACTAGCAGCAATACTCCATCCGCCATGCATAGCACTCTTTCAACTTCTCCGCCAAAGTCTGCATGCCCCGGAGTATCTATAATATTGATCTTTTCTTCACCCCACATTATTGAAGTGCATTTTGCAAGTATAGTAATCCCACGTTCACGTTCTTGATCACCACTATCCATCACTCGCTCTTGAACTGCCTGATTCTCACGAAATGTCCCACTCTGCTTTAACATATTATCAAGTAAGGTGGTCTTCCCATGGTCAACGTGAGCAATAATTGCAATATTACGGATTGATTTGAATTCCATTGTCATAATCCCAAAGTTATAATTGTAATATATAAAGTTTAATTTTATAGAAAGTTTCTAATAAGTCCAGCATTTACTCCCACAATAATAGAAATTGCAAAATTGTCACAGCTATGATATAATGATACTTAGGGCTCAACACATGTTACTCAAGCAAATCATCTTGTATAGTGCAATACTACTTATTATTGTAACAGTATTTTTACTCTTTAAAAGGGCATGCAAGCACACTAAAATTCTTAGAAGAAAAAATTTTACAGAAAAGAGAAAAAAAACTGAAGATGAGCTATACAAAGAAAAAAAACAGAAAGAACTGCAACAAGAATCACCTAATAATCAGAAAGATAAAGATGAAGCACAAGAACTCTATATAGAAAGAGAATATGAAGAAGATATAGATATAGTAGGTATCGCAAAACCAGTAGGTAAGTGGACAAAAATGGTTATGCAAAATGGAGGCTTCGTGTCACGGTTGGCACAATTAATCAGAAGTGAAGGCGGTAAGAAAGGATTTTGGGAGTTATTCGTTAAAGCACAAGCTTCAGCTCAGGGTAAGTATAAAGGAAAAGGTAGATAATTTATGCTTGAGTGCAATAATTTATCCTGCACACGCAACAATAGAACGTTATTTAAAAATCTCAGTTTTAAAGCTGAGCCGCAATCTAAATTTTTAATTATTGGACCAAATGGCAGCGGTAAAACTAGCTTAATCAGAAGTCTGTGCGGATTATTGCCTCCTACGTCTGGCAATATAAATTATCGAGGTGATGATATATATGAAAGTCCTAAATCTTATATGTCTGCTATGGTATATATAGGACACAAAAATGCTTATAAAGAAAATCTCACTGTTATTCAAAACATAGAATTTTGGGCAGAAATGCGCAATACAAGAGAATTAATTATAGCGGCTATTTGCTGCCTGCAATTGCAGCCAGTGTTGAATATTAAATACAGTGAACTCTCTGCTGGTTGGAAAAGAAGAGCTGCACTAGCCCGTCTTTTGATCTCTAATGCTGACATCTGGCTGATAGATGAGCCATTTTGCAATCTTGATAGCACAGCATACGATCTGATACTTAACCTCATCTCAATACGTTCTAAACAGAACGGTATTGTGATTATCACAGGTCATAGCTCTACAGAGCAACTTTCTAATTTTACAACAATTAATATATGTGATTTTAGTAATTAAAGTGTGGGACTACTACACCCTGTTGTATTTCCTTGACGAGACTCTCGCAATTTTTCAGCAAATTCATTAGGCTTATTACTAACAGAATTTTTTTCTATTACTTTCAATTGTTCACTTGGGGCTAAACTCTTATTCTCTGCTTTCTTCTCTTCTTCTACTTTCTCTTGTTTTCTGATACAATTAAGCTCCTTCCATGTGCCAAAAAATTGTTTTTCCTCTTTTTCCGTTTCATTTGATACTCTTTCCCTTTTACCATTTTTAACAAACTCAAAGTCATTCTTCGCTTCTTTTTTGCACTCATTCCACTGAGATTCCAACATTGTACTATACATGCTACCAAAGTCCTTTCTACTTCTCGTCAGCCATAAAATCGGTGATCTTAATATAACAGTTCCCATATTGACCAAATTCTTCACTGTCACCGCAGGAATAAATAAGCAGTAACCAACAGCTTTTGCCACCTGATTTTGTTTACCTACTAAATATTCCCCTAACCTCTGTGGAAGAAAAGTAAGAACTTTTACAGCAATTTTAGCTAAAGCACCAGTCAAAATAATTGGCACAGATATAAGGCTTGTACTTAACTCCAAATTACCATGCTTATCCCTAATTTCAGAAAAATGATTATTCAATGATTTATAATCACTAGTGTACAATACATGACCATTTCTGCCTTTTTCATCACAAATTTCCTGAACCTCTTTATTTTTATCTTTTACCATCTTAGTTAACATAGAAGAGTTACTTAATTTATAGGAACCATCCTGTTTTTCAGCTTCAAAAACAGGTAAATATTTTTTAAGATCAGATTTAGTAAATCCAAATGGCTTATAATAAGCTTCATACTGATTGTGCTTTGGCTCAATCAGATAACTAATAGTAAAATAAGACTTACCGCTTTTCTCATCCTCTGTAACTAAGCGTAACCTAAAAAGCGTCTGTTTCCCTTCTTTATCTTTATTACCATATAAAAGGTCATATTCACCTTTGATAATTTTTCCTAGCGAATCCTTTGCCTGTTGAATTACCCCAGAATCCACAACTTTATCATAATTTTTTGGATAACAAAGTAATCTTCCGTATTTATCACTATTACATATCACTGGCTCTCTTAAATCTTCAACGTAAACCTCAGATTTAGAAGAAGAAAAAAGGCCCTTGAGACCCATAGTAAAATTGACTATTCCATTTTCAAGAGTTTTAAGCATGTTATTAATTAAAACACATCGTATTAAATAATAAAAGCAGTATATTAATAATACATTAACATAATATTATCATTATTACAAGAGGATATGCTTATAAAAGAAAAAAATCGTGAAAGCAAGCACTATATAAGTTGCATATGACAAGTATTTCATACATGTAATTGTAAAAACCCTTAAAGGAATATTATGAATGTAATCTTCACATACAACCTGCATACCCAAAATTGCGTGCCAAAATATACAAAACAATAATATAGTAAAGAATAAAAGCTCCAAAGGATGATTAACAGCCACCAGCAACTTATCGTTAAAAGATAACAACTCACTAGAGTTAAATGCACAAAAAAACGAATACACAAACCAAGGAAATAAAATTAATATAACTACAGCAGAAGTGCGTTGATTCCACCAATGATGAACTGACTGATTCATATAAGCACAAATAGAAAAACTATAGAAGAAAAAAGCAACATTAGCGTTAGCAACATCGCACTTAAGGAAACCTCAGCAATTTCCAAATTCACCCCCATATCCCAAAGTAAATGTCGGATACCGTTAAGACAATGATAAGTAAAACTTACAAAAGAGAAAAAACAAATCAGTTTTACTACTACACTAGACAGTAATACACTCAAGTACTCTACTATAGATGATTCAGGAAAGTAAACATGTAATATAAAATACCAGGAAAACGCTATTAATAAAAAAAATAACAGCACACCTGTTAATCTATGAGTACCGGAAAAAAGAAGCGTACCCTGTATTTTATATATCTGTAAATGTGGAGAAAGCGGCCTATTTTTCATCGTTTAAGAAATTAAAAATAAAGTAGAAATAAAGACAGCAGCATATGCATAGCAACACTATTATAAAAAATAGTGAGTAATACACAAAGCCTAAGGAGGTAATCCAGCCGCAGGTTCTCCTACGGCTACCTTGTTACGACTTCACCCCAGTCACCGATTCCACTTTAAATAACTCCCTCCTTACGGTTGGGTCGTTAGCTTCGAGTGAAACCAATTCCCATGGCGTGACGGGCAGTGTGTACAAGACCCGAGAACGTATTCACCGTGGCGTGCTGATCCACGATTACTAGCGATTCCAACTTCATGCTCCCGAGTTGCAGGGAACAATCCGAACTGAGATGGTTTTTAAGGATTAGCTAAGCTTCACAGCTTTGCAGCCCATTGTAACCACCATTGTAGCACGTGTGTAGCCCACTCCATAAGGGCCATGATGACTTGACATCGTCCCCACCTTCCTCCAGTTTATCACTGGCAGTTTCCTTAAAGTTCCCAGCATTACCTGATGGCAACTAAGGATGAGGGTTGCGCTCGTTGCGGGACTTAACCCAACATCTCACGACACGAGCTGACGACAGCCATGCAACACCTGTGTGAGATCCGGCCGAACCGACCCTATTCCTTCAAATAGGTATGATCTCCATGTCAAGGAGTGGTAAGGTTTTTCGCGTAGCATCGAATTAAACCACATGCTCCACCGCTTGTGCGGGTCCCCGTCAATTCCTTTGAGTTTTAATCTTGCGATCGTAGTCCCCAGGCGGAATGCTTAACGCGTTAGCTGTAATACAGAAAGTCACCTTCCCATATTTAGCATTCATCGTTTACAGCGTGGACTACCAGGGTATCTAATCCTGTTTGCTCCCCACGCCTTCGCGCATCAGCGTCAGATTTGAACCAGATAGACGCCTTCGCCACTGGTGTTCCTCCTAATATTTACGAATTTCACCTCTACACTAGGAATTCCTCTATCCTCTTTCAATCTCTAGATTAGCAGTTTTAAAAGCAATTCCAAAGTTGAGCTCTGGGATTTCACTCTTAACTTACTAATCAGCCTACGCGCTCTTTACGCCCAATAATTCCGAATAACGCTAGCCCTCTCCGTATTACCGCGGCTGCTGGCACGGAGTTAGCCAGGACTTCTTCTGTGAGTACCGTCATTATCTTCCTCACTGAAAGAGCTTTACAACCCAAAGGCCTTCTTCACTCATGCGGCATGGCTGGATCAGGCTTTCGCCCATTGTCCAATATTCCCCACTGCTGCCTCCCGTAGGAGTCTGGACCGTATCTCAGTTCCAGTGTGGCTGATCATCCTCTCAGATCAGCTATAGATCATTGCCTTGGTAGGCCATTACCCTACCAACTAGCTAATCTAATATAGGCTCATCTAATAGCGATAAATCTTTCCCCCGTAGGGCGTATATGGTATTAATCACCGTTTCCAGTAATTATTCCGTACTATTAGGTAGATTCCTATACATTACTCACCCGTCTGCCACTAAGTTATATCATAGCAAGCTACAATATAACTCCGTTCGACTTGCATGTGTTAGGCCTGCCGCCAGCGTTCATTCTGAGCCAGGATCAAACTCTCAAATTTTGACTTCAATCTTATAAAAAGATTGAGGACACGTCGGATAAATCCGACAAAAAATAATTTTAGCTTAATACTGCTGTCTTTACTTCTACTTTAACTATTCAAACAACCATGAGAATATTATTATGCTATACGACTAGCCGTGTCAATATGTTTTTGCAAATTAAAAAAGATAATGTATAAAATTTCATGAGTATTTAAAATATTGCCATGAAAAAGTACCTTATCTTGTTTGCAGTAATGATATTAGTAATAGTGTTTATATTATTCTCATTACATACCGCAAGCAATGAACAATCCCCAGTCACAGGTGATAAATTTTATAAAGTATTGTTTGCAGGTAATGATCTGCAGTCTTTTTTACAAGAGGAAGGTGAATCTAATTGGAAATATTTAGCAGAATTTAAATATGCTGGAAAAAATTCACCATCATCTGAAGCTGTGTCAATTTATACTGCTTTAGCAAATAACGAAAATATATCTATTGTTTTACGTGATTTAGCGCAATATTTAAAAACAATGAATTCACTTGATCTTAAAACAAATGGTGAAGATTTAGAATTAATTACGGTATACCCTTACTCTGCTAAAGAAGCAATGGCAATAGTTAAAATATATAACGATGATATTAAAGGCGCAGTTGAAATACTAAATTTACTATTAAATGATAGTGAATGTCCAATATCCATAAAAGCTAATGCTCATGAATTATTACAAATATATTCTAAATAAGTCAATGATTTCAATTTCTCTGTTAAGTTTAAATTAACAGCAGTGTAAAAAGTCACAGAAAGCCGTATCCCTTACCAATATAGGTGTTGCATTTCTTTTTGGTTTTAGCTATAAGGTAGCTTAAAGTTATGATTAGAATTTGAAAATATATTATTTGGGGGCAATCCATGAAAGATTTTAAGTGCATTGGCACCGCTCTAACTTTATTGTTAGCCTGTGGTGGTAACAGTTTTGCAGCTGATAACACGCAAAAAATGAAAATATCTAATAAAGAATTACAAAAAAAGATGGAGAGGATATGCAATGCCGATCCGCAAAAAAAGGCTGAAGAAACTAAAAGGAAAGCTGACGCAGAAAAAATGAAGGCTGAAACAGAAGCGAAGAAAAAGGCTGATGCTGAAAAAATGAAAGCCGAAGCAGATGCTAGAAAGAAAGCTGATGTTGCAAAAGCAAAGGCCGAAGCAGATGCTAAGAAGAAAGCTGATGCAGAGAAAATGAAGGCTAAAAAAGAAGAAATGAAAAAAGTTAAGCCGGCAGTTAATAAAAATGTAGAAAATAAAAAAGTTCAAGCTAGCAGCCTGGATATACAAACAACAGGAATAAAAATCACTTTTGGTGGGATTGTTGATGCTCAAGGTTATGGTAAATCAGGTCCAGAAAATGATAACTATAAAGTATGGCATCGCAGTTATTATGACGTTGCAGAAGGCCAAATAAACGGAGAAAATCCTCTTCTTCCTAATGGAATAAGTAATGTTGGAGATTACAGCGAAAATATTGGTGCAGTTGCAGACGCAATATTACACTTGAGAGCGGAAAATAAAAATGAAGACTTAGGCATAGGTTATGGTGCTGATTTACAATTCCATGTTCCAGTGACTAAGGGAAAGGGAGCTTCACAAGGCGTGAGTGCTGTGAGAAATAGAGGTGCACATGTGTTTGTTAATACTGAATATGGTGATGTGAAACTTGGTTACCAATTTGGTCCTGAAGCTTTGATGAGACTTGATGCAACAAGAATTGCAACCGTTGATGGCGGTGCAGATAGTAACTGGTTCAGAAAAGTTAACCTAGAAGGAAAAGCTGCGTCATTCCCGTTTTATGTAACTCCACGTCTTTACACTGAAAGTTTCTCAAGTGAAAGTGAAAAACTTTCTTTCCGTATGGCTGAAAAATACAACAAGGCTATCATAAACACGCTGCCATTTAGAGTTGCTTACTACTCACCAAATTACATGGGTTTAAGACTTGGTGTCAGCTACTCGCCACGTTACGAAAGTGGTTTGTTTAGTGTAAGTGACAGTGCTGTCGCTGCACCGCAGAAAGAGCAAAATATTTCTTTAACTTTAGATGAGTTAAGAGCTGCTATCGGCGCAGGCAACATTAACAACGATAAGATTAGATCAGGCAAAACAAGTGATGCTATTAACGGGATAATTGGTGCAGTGAGTAAGAAAGTAGTAAACAGTAACTCTCTCGACCTTACAAAGGTAGTAATCGATGGGGCTGAGGTATCAGATGAATTGCTAGGTGAAATAAATAAAAAAATTAAGGCAAGTTTAGGCAACAGTCAAAGTAGTGCTACTACAGGTATGAGACACATCGGCCCTGACTATGAACACATTCTAAGTGCTGGTGTATCTTATGAGTACGACTTTGAAGAATATAAACTTAAAGTTAAAGCTTCTGCAGTTGGTGAATGGGGTCAAGCAAAACAACCAAATAATGACAAGCATAGATACAGTGAGTTCGTTGAACATAACAACTTAATGGGTGCAAACCTTGGTGTTAATGCTACGTACACCATCGATGAAGATCAATCTGCTACATTTGGTGCGTCTTTCGCGTATCTCGGTAAATCTGGTCAGCCAAAGAGTATCAAGAAATTTGAAGGTGGTCAGTATGCTTCCCTTCCTAACACTGATCCAAGAATGCAAGGATTAAAAGAGCAGTTTGAAGGAGATGGTAAAGATACTATGTACTGGACTGCTGGTGCAGGTTACAAGTATAGAAACATTTATTCAAGTTTAACTTACTTCGGAAGTAAAATGAACGACGGAGATAAGTTGCATGACGTTGCACTAGGCGTTCAGTATGATCTATCTGCTGCTGGTAGTAAGAGCAAATTCATTCCTTACGCAGCTCTGCATTACTTCACTACTGAAGAGAAAATGCTTGAGAGTAACAAAAACAACGCTGTAGCTAAGGCTCCTGATAACAAAGGGTTCCTCTTACTTACTGGTGTAAAATTCTCTTTCTAACACGAAATAATTCCCAGTGTTTTAATAGACACTGGGATATATCTTCATTATAATTTCAATGCAATCGTCATTCCTTCCCCTGTCGGGATTAGCATAGAACAATATTTCTTTTCATCTGATAATCTGTTATTAAATTCTCTCATTACACGCCACGATCTCTCTGATACACCCTCTGGTGCTGACTCTAAAAACACTGTATCAAACAACAAAGTATTGTCTGCTATTATCAATCCATCTTGTTTTACATGCAATTCCGCCCAATCTAAATAGTTACAGTAACCACCTTTATCTGCATCAATAAAGATCATATCAAATGGTGCGTGAGATGATAATTCATCCAATTTTTCAAGGGCATCACCTTCCATTAAAGTGATCTTATTGCTAAGATTGAGAATACTAAAATTTTTTTGTGCTATCTCTGCATGCTTAGGGTTACACTCTATTGTATATACATGACCGTCTTCAGGAAGCGCTCTCGCCATACAAATCGATGAATAGCCATATAACGTTCCAATTTCTACAACACTCTTGATTTTATGAATTTTAATAAATAGACTTAGTAGCTTTCCTTCCTCAGGACCAACTTGAATATTACGCTTTTCTCCAAATACGCAGAGCTTTTCTATTTTTTTGTGTTCTTTTGCAAATAAATTTCTTATATACTGTAATTTTATACTGATATTGTTACGCATACATGTTATAAAATAAAAGGTAGTAAAATTATAGACTATACCTAATAATAATCATAACTCTTAACTTTAAATTATTATTTTATAATATAAAATTTTAAGTGACAGCAATTATTATATACTGTATCATAATTAACCAGTGTAATAATTAACTATTGAGTAAGATTAAGGAGATTATGTATGTGCATTTCTCTTTTTAAAATAAATTTTTTGTATTCAATTCGAGGGGGTTTTATGTCTTATACTACTGATGGTGAGGTTGGAATACTTAACAAAAAACCTAATAGCAAAAATGAGGGGGTTGCTGTACTTAATAATCCGGCTTATCGAGAGAAATGGTTAGAATTTTTTAATGAAGCTCAAAGAAAAGTTATGGATATGGTGCATTTTTATGATGGAACCATAGTTTTAATAGAAAACAGAATTGCTATGTATTATTATACCTGGAATAGTAAAAGAAGAGAACTTCAACGCAAAAGACAGCAAACAGCGAATAAAAATAACTCTTAAACTTAAAATAGCTGCAGTTTTATTTTACTGCAGCTTGCTTACATAACGCATCTATTACATCAGCAAAGTAGTCAAATTTTCTATATCCTTCATGTTTGCATTCACTCGGCTCTACATTTGACTTGCTCTTATTGAGTTTGATAAAAAACACCGGACTTGCTTCAACACCAAGTTTATTAATCGCTAAGAATTTATCATTTACAATTTTATCCATCGCCACTTTATCATCGATGCAGCGATCAAATGTATCCTTCTTTAAATTGCTCAATGCAGCAATTTTTTGCAGTAAACTTAAATCACTCGCATTAGAATAATTCCATGCATCTATTGAATCAAAAACAGCTCTTATAAAATTAAAGTAATCTTCTTGCCGTGTATAACAACGGCCCAACATTGCAGATTTAAGCGCTCGGTAATCTAAGGGAAAATGCCGAAATACATACAACACCTTACCCTTATCTATATACTCACTTTTGATTTGAGGCAGTATATTCTTGTGAAATAAAGAACAATAATAGCAAGTTAATGCAGCGTATTCTATTACAATAACTGGAGCATTGACGTCACCTAAAAATTTATCATCAGGCAATAGCGATAACAACTCTTGTGTCGTTACTTCTTTAACTTGTGTCTGGGCGTATGAACTCATACTAAAAAAAACTAATAACAATAATATTCGTAAAAACATAAAAACACTTAAATTCAACTACTAATATTATGTATATGGATAAATATCAAGTCAAGATTCCTTCAGCTCTGTTTCTAAATGCAGAAACCACTTTTTTCTGTGCATACTTGTACACTGAATTTAACAATAATGAAAGTGCCTGAGATTTAAATTTAAATTCTATATAAAATTTTACCATAGTTTTATTTTCATCTATAGGAATAAACTTCCATTCATTATATAGGTGCTTAAATATTCCATTTGACGATTCAACTTTTATCCACCCTTCATTTGTATTATTAGGAGGAGTTGCTGTAACCTCCGATGTGTACTGTCCTTTTATTCCACGAAAAATCGCCAGCAAGTCAACAGTCATTTGGTTATCAAATTTCTCTCTTATGTAAACTGCCCGACACCAAGGAACAAAGTCAGGATATTTCTCTACGTCTATAACTATCTGAAATATTTTGTGAGGGGAGCAGAGAAAAACTCCCTGTTCTTGATAATGATGAAACATAAATTCAAATATATCAATAAGGGATCCGTTACTACCGTTAGCCTTAGCTCGTTCCTGAGACCTTAAGTTAAGGTGGGCGTCGCATACCAATTTCACAAAATCAGCAGAGGCAACTCCCTTGATTAAATATTATCGCTCGGGAAACTTTACTTAACTCATAACGCATAGCACAGACCCTATACATTATAACTGTTTCATACAAGATGTGTATACAAATATATTGAAAGTAGTTGCTAAATTAACTATTATTTAACTTTTCTCATGCCTATGAAGATTATAAAAACTTTAGCCATCATCATTTGTATAGCTATTTCATCACACTCTTATGCTCACTATGAAAATTATAAGACTCTAATATATACCTTAAAGCAGCAGGTACAGGATACACTAGCCGAAAATGGTAATAAAGAAGAGAAGGTACAAAAAATTATACAAAACAGTGTGAATTTAAGAAAGATATCACAGTTCGTCATGGGAAAACACTGGACCCTAACAACAGAAGAAAAAAGAGAAAATTTTATAAAAGAATATGAAACACATTTTATACGATTATGCATTAAAATCCTATGCAATTGCGTAAATAGTGGCGAGATGACAATAATGGGTGTGAAAAAACTCGATGATGGAGTTTTTCTAGTTAACACTAGATTTTCCTATAATGAAAATGAAGAATTCACAAACATCGATTTTAAAGTGATAGAAAATGACGGATCACCTTTGATTGATGATATCGTGATGAGTGGAATTAGCATTTCTATCAATCAACGTTCGCTATTCAATGGAAAAATTGACGCCTACGGTATAGAGCATGTGATAGAAGAACTAAGATACAGTAATAACTTATGATACATATGCCCCATTGGCCTAAACCGCTCGGCCAGAGACCTAGTGATTACTCCCTTGATCGCATAAAAAACCTTCTTAACAAATTAGGCAATCCTGAAAAGAAAATACCTCCCGTAGTGCATATTGCCGGCACTAATGGCAAAGGTTCAACCTTATCTTTTATAAGATACATAATGCAAGCAGCCGGGTATAAAGTGCATACATACACTTCACCACATTTAATATACTTCAATGAAAGGATAGTGGCATCAGGTCATTATATAGATGATAAGGAGTTATACAATTTACTAGAGGAATGTCGTATAGCAAACACAGAGGGGCAGCCGATCACTCTATTTGAGGCTGCAACGATTGCAGCTTTTTTAGCTTTCTCACGCCACAAAGCAGATATTACTCTTGTAGAAACTGGTATGGGAGGAAGACTTGACGCAACAAACGTTATAGATTGCCCTATTTTAACTATTATAACTTCCATTTCGCTAGATCATACCGAATATCTTGGTCCAACAGAAGAGATCATAGCTGGTGAAAAAGCTGGAATAATGAAACATAGCGTTCCCTGTATAATAGCGGCACAGAAAAAATCGGTCATGGATGCCATTGGATCTCATGCAGCAACCAAAAAATCTCCTTTATACAGAAATGGGTACGAATGGGACTGCTATCGTCAGGACAATAAAACTGTTTTTCGATCTTCTGTGCAGGAAATAGTACTGCCTTTACCATCACTCAAAGGCGATCACCAGATCGCTAATGCTGGTAACGCCATCGCAGCTTGCAGTATCTTAAGTGGAAAATATGGATTCAATATTGGAAAAGAGGATATAGATTCAGGTTTGCAGAACACCTATTGGCCCGCAAGATTAGAGCATATAAAAACAGGTTCTCTCTTACCAAAAAATTGGCAACTCTTTTTAGATGGTGCACATAATAATGATGGCGCTAATGTACTAGCCAAGTGGATTGCAAACGACTTTCCCGAGGGGGTTTACGTAATTTTTGGTATTACCCACAATAGAAGCGTAGAAGAGTTTTTACAGCACCTAAAACCATATACTAAATTGCTGTGCGCAGTATGCGTCAAATCTGAACCATATGCAGTCAATGCACATCTAATCAAAGAAAAAGCTACTAACATGCAAATAAAAGCTGTTGAGTGTGAATCCATAGGCGACGCCATTTCTAACCACATACTAAAAGAAAACAAAGAAGGCATCAAAACTATATTAGTTTGTGGATCGTTATTTTTAGCAGGAGACCTTGCAATAGAACTTCAACAACAGCATGTCACTTATTCGTAGTATTTCTCCACTAGTTTATTAAGCAATCTCACACCAAAACCTACTGCTCCCTTCGGACAAATATCAGTGCCTTTTTCATTCCATGCCGTACCTGCAATATCTAAATGCGCCCAGCAAGTGTTATTTACAAAACGTTGCAAGAATTGAGCAGCCATTATACTATCACCACCGGACCCAGCAGGAGCAATGTTTTGCATGTCAGCAATTGGCGAGTCGATAACCTTGTCATACGCTTCACTCATAGGAAAACGCCACAATTTTTCATTCGCTTCTTTTCCTGCATCGATCAAGCGATCTGCTAATTCATCATTATTGGAAAAAAGGCCAGCATATTCGTTATTGCCAAGTGCAACCACAATAGCCCCGGTCAAAGTTGCAAGATTTACCATAAACTTTGGTGAAAATCTATCTTGCGTATACCATAAAGCATCTGCAAGAATCAATCTTCCTTCCGCATCAGTGTTTAACACCTCAATTGTCTGCCCAGATAGTGAAGTTACTACATCACTCGGTCTTTGAGCATTCCCATCAACCGCATTTTCTGCAAGTGCAACCACACCTACGGCATTAACCTTAGCTTTTCTTCCTGCCAAAACACGCATTAAACCAACAACAGCAGCAGAACCTGCCATGTCATATTTCATTGATTCCATTCCACGTGAAGGTTTGAGTGATATTCCTCCGGTATCAAAAGTTATACCCTTACCCACAAAAGCAACAGGCTCTTCACCCCCATTCCACTTAATGATTACCAATCTAGGTTCTTTGCTACTTCCCTGAGCTACTCCAAGCAGAGCACCCATTTTTTCCATATGTTTTTTTTCCAATATTTCAACTTCAAGGCCTAGTTTAGTTAGCTCATCTTTAATACGGTTAGCATAAGACTCTGGATACAAAACATTAGGTGGTTCAGTAATAAAAGAACGTGCAAGAAATATACCTTCACCCTCTTGTTTTAAGTTTTCAAACAACTTTTCTGCTTGCTCATTTTTGGTTGTTATTACAATTTCTTCTACTTCTTTAACCTGCTCATCTTTTTTAGTCTTATATTTATCAAACTTAAAACTACGTAAAAAAGCACCATACGCAACATTTGCTGTCACTTTCTCATTATCTTCAATAAGCACCTCAGCTTGTTTGATTTTTAATCTACTTAACTCACAATATATCTTACCACCAATATTCAATGCTTTGTCTTCATTCCACTCATCCTTTTTACCAAATCCAACAACTATTACATTCCTCCCTTCTGAATTAATAGAGAAAAATTCACCAAAACCTCCATTGAAATCACTGTACTGCTTTATTTTCTCTATATCCACTGCAGTTCTGTCACCCTCAAATAAACCAGTTACTATTGTTTTAAAACTAGGCGAAACTTTAGAAATTGTAATTTTCATCGTTTTTGCTCCATACTTACACTAGAGTAATATTTATCAAATTGACTGAAAAATAACAAGTTTTTTCCAATATGAATCTCATATTTAGCTACTATCTTGCAATCTTCCATCTCCCTTAGCAGAGAGATGGATTCACTGATAAAATTGATAATCTCAACTATACTGCCTTAAATATGCCATTTACAGCTTGATTTTCTTTCACGTCATTCACTTTAGCGCTAGGCTTCGACACACCATATGTAGTACAATCTGCGTGTCTTTTTTCTGCTTCTTCAAGTGTATCAATTTTTTTGCAACCATTTTGCAAAGCAAGGTCTCTTGCAGTTTTTCCGTCATTGTTTTTTAGTAAAGGATCTGCACCTTTTGCTAATAGAGCGTTTACTGTCTCAGTATGACCCTTTTCAGCAGCCCAATGCAAAGGAGTCCATCTATCTTTATCTACTAAATCAACTTTTGCACCTCTTGCTAATAGAGCATCTACTATCTTAGTACAGCCATTTGCAGCAGCCAAATGTAATAGTGTACGTTTTAATTTGATGTTGTCCTCGTCAACGACCTCAAATAAGTGATTTACATCAAATTCAACCCCATTCCATTCTTCATGCTCACCTTCATCTCTTTCCCTTAATGCCTCTTGTATTTTTTCGATTACGTTGTCCTTATTCAGGCCTTCTTTTTCATTAACTGTTCGTAATTCATAACTTTACTCCTAAATCCTAATACTACTTAATTATTAAATAATATGGTAAAAAAGTCAATTCATTTCTTTTAGGAACTTGATCTAACAGCTTGCACGACCTATTTCTTTCCGGAGAACCTATTCTCCCTGTTTAAAGTGATATTGAATGTATAGGTCTTAGTGCCTTGGTCATTATAAGAAAGTGGTGCTATCAAAAGACTTGCTAAACCACTAGCTTTGAGAACAGGGTCAGCACAATTATTGTCATTATAATCACCAAAAAACATTTGTGTAGTGAACTCTGGAAAATCTGGATGTTGAACTAAAAAATTTATATGCGGCGCTCTATCTCCACTTGTTCCAGGCATCACTGTAATAAAGTTATAGTACCCGAGGTTATTTGTAATAAATCTTCCTGAACCAGCAAAACTTGGATCGCGTTTATTATCATTATTGTCGTAACCACATGCATTTGCATGCCAAATAGAAACTGCAGCATTCTGTATTGGTAGACAGTTTACATCCACTATTCTGCCTACTATGTGTATCAACTCCCCCAATGCAACATCTGGAGCACCAGGTTTTCTTCTCAAGTTATTCGAAGAGTTGAAACTTTTGGGTTTCTCATCAATATCATGTATTTCTGGAGTCTCAATGCAATTTAGCAAAACAGGATCAACTGCAAATAATGACAAACTGTATATCACTGAGATTAGAAACGCCAACAGTACATGCATATCAAATTCCTAAATAGTTTATATTATAGCAGCTTTTTTGTTAAAGTAACAGTAAAGAGGGCATAATTTTTCTCTCACCTTTGAGAAGGCTTGTGTGTATCATTTCTTTAATATTCTGACTATATAGTAAGTAATTCTAACAGCACCGATATACATCACGCCAGCAATCTATTATCTTCTTAATATCTTCATCTGTAGTATTCCATCCTATACTGATCCTAATTGAACATTCTGTTTGCTCTTGTGTAGCTCCCATGGCTTGCAAAACATGTGAAGGTTCAATTTTACCAGAAGAACATGCAGACCCATTACTGATAGCAATGTTATTTAAATCAAAATTTACAAGCTGTACATCACTCTTAACCCTTGGCATATATATATAGCTAGTGTTTGGTAGTCTTTCAGAATCTTTACCAAATATCATTGCATCACCAGCAAGGTTTAACAATTCGCGTTCCAGCTGATCACGCAATACTTCCACTTCTTGCACTTTTAACAAAAGTTCCGGTATATCATGCAATGCAGCAGAAAGACCTGCAATCGCAACAATATTTTCTGTCCCTCCACGTAATCCTTTTTCTTGTCCACCTCCAGAAATTATAGGTTCTAATTCTAATTTTTTATCAAATATTAAAACTCCACTACCTGCTATACCGCCAAATTTGTGAGCAGATAAAGTCAACATATCCACTCCTAAATCTTCCATATTGACATTAATTTTTCCAACGCTTTGAGCAGCATCAGTGTGGAGTATTCCTCCAAATTTATGAACCATTTCAGCTATTTCTTTGATAGGCTGTATCACACCGGTTTCATTATTAGCCGTCATTATTGAAACCAGCACTTTGCTTTCTTTCAATCTATCTAAAATCCGCTCTAATTCAACACAATCAACAACTCCATCACGTTTGACAGGTATCAAGATCGGACTATGCGCAGAATTAAGCACTGAAGGATGCTCAATAGCAGAGATAACATATTGATATCCTTTCAATCCCTTCATCACAAGATTATTTGCTTCAGTCGCAGAAGAAGTGAAAACTATTTCTTTATTACCCGATGCACTAATAAAATTATATACATCATCTCTTGCATCTTGGAGAATTTTCCTTGCTCTTTGACCACTCTTATGCAGCGACGAAGGATTAAGCATACCAAGTGATAAAACTTCAAGTATACGTTTTTTTACATTTTCACTAATCGGGGCAGTTGCATTATAATCAGCATACACATAATCATCACCCCTATTTAGGCAATACCCACCATTTTGAAAAATCATTATGAAAAGTTAAAAATTTATTGCTGAAACAGTCAAATTAATATATAATTAACTAAGTATTATATACTAACTTTGCTAGCTACATTAATAAATTGTACATTGTTTGTAAAGCGAATTTTTTAGTCAGGGAGGTGTAATGGTAGAAGTTTTCTTAAACAACACAACAGAAAGAATAGAAGGGGAATATCACCAAAGTAAAGATGCCAATGCACCAGTTGCATTAGTTTTACATCACCATCCTCAATATGGTGGAAATATGTCACACAAAATGGTGCATAACACATATGATGCTTTTGTACAAAATGACTTCTCTGTGTTAAAAATCAACTTTCGCGGTGTAGGTAAATCAACTGGTACCTTTGATAAAGGCATGGGAGAATTAGTTGATGCTGCAGTAGCAATTGATTGGCTCCAGGAACATAATCACAGCAATACTTCAATTTGGATTGCAGGTTTTTCTTTTGGTGCATGGATAGCTATGCAGCTAACAATGCGCCGTCCAGAAATAGTGGGTTTTGTAGCTATTTCCCCTCCAGTGACTAATTATGACTTCTCTTTCCTCTTTCCTTGTCCAGTGCCTGGCCTGATATTGCAAAGCAGCAACGACACCATTTCAGAGGAAAATGATGTATCATCTCTAGTGAAAAAACTAGCAAACTCGATAAAAAGTGAACACATGCAATATTGCACAATAGACGATACTAATCACTTCTTTCGAAACAAGGAAGATGAGGCTATGCAGATAATAGATGATTATATTAAGTTGCGTTTAAAAAGTTCTTTTCAGCAAGGTGATTATAGTAATATAGTATCCAAAGCAGTGCATGAGTATGCTTAAGAATTTTATTTAAGGATAGAAAGGTCTACGTTATGTTTCAAAGATTATTATTTTTGACTTTAATTGCTTGTATGTTATCAGGTTGTTTTTTAAATAAGCCACGTAGGATAAAAAGCCCGTGCATTAATAGCAACAATGACGGTATAGCATGTGAACTATATTCAGTTAATGATCATTGGCTTAATAAATATAAAAATAATTGATTAAAAATCAGTGTTCTTTATGTGGGTGGTTGCAATTTTGAAGTTGTCTGTTAATTGAGTAGAATATACTTCTTCGTTGTTCTGATCGTAAAAAGCAAATGTGTGATTATCTAAATTTAATATTGCAAAGCCAAAGCCAAAAAAGTTTCTGACTTCGCGTGCTAAGTAATGCCTGTTATTTAAGTAATTAAATTCCATATTATAATAGGTAGGCTTCTGATTTTGAGCGTGCAACAATGCACCACCATTACCAACTATAATCTGATCTGGAGCATTATCCATCAACAGGATTTGTGCTATATGGATATGTCCAGAAACTATTGTAGTAACATTACTGGGAAAATTATCACCAAAAGCTTCAACTTGAGCAAGATTGCCATTATTTTTTAACGTTAAAAATTCTCTTTTTGGAGACCTCCATAATGGCCTATGAGTTAAAAACCATATAGGTTTATTCGATGGATCCTGAATTACCTTGCTAAATTGCTTATTAAAAACCTCAACTTGATTGTTATTTGCTAGCATGTCATCACCAGAGGAGGAATCAAATACAAAAAACTTCATTGGGCCAATATCCAGAAACCAACTAGAAACAAAACTTTCACATTTTTCATGCAAATATGGGTATGAATCCAGATACTTGAACCACCCATTATAAGCCCTATCACAGCTCTCATGGTTTCCACGCACAAATAAAAATGGAGATTGCAACGCAATATTTTTAGTTGGTTCAAACCAATCACTATACCAGGCTTGTGCGTTATATCCATAAACACTGCCACACTTATCTACATTTCTACATCTTCCACTCCTATAATGATAATCACCAACATGTATAACTAAATCTGGTTTATGAAGAGTTATTGAATCTAAATTTTTTTTTAATGGCCAGCTCTCTAGAGAATTGCATTCCTGTTGATACAACATATTAATTCTACACCCTGTATCACCAATAAAAGCAATTTTACTGATTTTTTTAGGTAAGACTGGGATTTGTATACCATCAATACTAATATCTCTAACACCTTGCTGTACTAATAATTCGCATACTTTTTCAGTACCACCTTCATATTTTGTAAAACAACGTTCTGACATCGCTGCTTCATTATTATCAACGTACGCAACCGGACACACATCATCATCTACTATTGCGCGTACGCTTAATTTACCATCTTGGACAACTTGAGACCATGTATACAATACTTTTGCATCAGCAAAATTAAAGCCAATTACTAAAAACGACAAAATATAAAGTAAAATATTTCTCATTAAAAAAACTAAGATAAACAACAATTATACCGATTATTCAGAGATTTTATAGTATCAAGTTGACATTCAAGGTAAGGAATCCTAAACTAATTAAATAATTTAAATTAATTGCGGCCGTGGTGGAATTGGTAGACACGCAGCGTTGAGGTCGCTGTGGCTCACAAGGCCTTGGAAGTTCAAGTCTTCTCGGCCGCACCAATAATGTTAAGTACAATGTTTACACAAAAAAAAAACAAAGTAGAAAGAGCAATTAGTGAAATTAGACGTGGCATACCAGTCATGGTGTACAGCAAAGATGGTTATTTGTTATTTTCTTCGGCTGAAATCTTAGAGAGAGAATTATTTTACCAATTCAAAAATATATCGAATAACACATATATCACCCTTACTGCAAACAAAATAAAGTACATTTCTAAAGGCAAAGAAGATAAGAATAAACGCTTATTGATAAATAATTTCGATGAAATAATGCCTTTTATCAATCAGAAACAAGATAATTTAGAAAATTGTATAATAGAATGTTCAAAAGAAATTGATGAATATGCTATTTCCTTATTGAAGCTTTCAGAGTTATTGCCATATGCATTAGTAGTAGACATAGCTTTTGAAGATATAGGTAAAATGCACCACTGGTGTAAAGAAAACGATATTATTTCAGTTGATGCATCACTTATCAACGAATTTCAGCATGATAATAGTGTGTATGAGATATGTAGGACGCCTTTGTTCCTAAAACAAAATCAAGATGCAAATATCATTTCTTACAGAACATACAATGGGCACAAAGAACACCATGCTATCATCTTTGGTGATTTGAACGCTAATGAGCCTTTGGTAAGAATTCATTCATCATGTTACACAGGAGATTTACTAGATAGCTTATCTTGCGACTGCAGAAGTCAACTACATCAAGCCATACAGATGATTTCTAATGCTAAAAATGGGATTATATTATATCTAATGCAAGATGGAAGAGGGATGGGCCTTACTAACAAATTAAAAGCATATAGTATGCAAAGAAAATATGGTCTTGATACTGTAGATGCAAACAGAATATTAGGTTTCAATGATGATGAAAGAGACTTTGCCGTTGCAGTTGAGATGCTAAAAAAATTGAATGTTAAAAAGCTTCAATTACTTACAAATAATAATAAAAAATTGTCTGAATTAGAAAATTATGGTATAGAAGTTACAAATTGTGTACCACTAATAGTAGAATATAATAAATATAATTATTCGTACATGAAAACAAAATGTGATAAACTTGGTCACAAATTAATGATTTTTTAATTTTATAGTTATAACTATAGCTTGATATGCTGATCAATGTAAGTTAAGATCTTTACAAGTGTTAATTTAATATGTTAAAATTTTTTAGTAGAAAAAGCAGTGAATTACAGGATATAAACTGGAACGTAAGTCGCTATAGCACAATTGTTGCCCAGAGGAATGTTTTGCTTTTGCTTACGCTAATGTTATCAGTAGCTATCACTATTAGCGTATTGGTTGTATTTAAAGTCAGTACTAGTAGCACTATCGAGCCATTTGTAATAGAAATTGAGAAAAAGTCTGGCATAGTGCAATTGGTTGATCCTGTGACAGTTAAACAATATTCTGCAGATGAAACATTAAATAATCACTTTATGGTAGAATACATAAAGGTAAGAGAAGTTTTCAACTCATACAGTTATAAAGAGGACCATGAAAAAGTGAGATTATTCTCCTCAGCTACTGTATATAGAGAGTTTAGTCAAAATATTAGCTCACAAGATACAGAAAAGCTCGCTAACCTTTATTCAGATTTTGTAAAAACAGATTTTAAAGTACGCTCAATACAAAGGTTAAATGACAATCAAACTTACCAACTAAGATTCAGTATAATATTTACACGAAAGGATGGCAGTTCTACAAAAAAGAACAGAATAGTGATAATGTCGTATCGATATGCTCCTCTTGAATTAGATGATCAGGCAAGATATATTAACCCATTAGGTTTTCAAGTCATTTCTTATAGGGTGGATGATGAATATGTATAAAATACTATTAGCATTAATTTTACTTGTAAGTAATAGTTTAAGTGCTTCTACTAATTACAGCAATCCAATCTCTGTAGATAGCAGAATAAAAACCTTTGTGTATAACCCTAATGAAGTGTTTACAGTTGTTTTCAGTCAAGGTTATTACTCATATGTTGAATTTGCAGAGGGAGAAAAAGTAAGAGACATAGCAATAGGTGATGCATCTGGTTGGAAAATTGGCCATAGTGATAACAAGCTGTTTATTATGCCATTTGAAGATAAAACTCATACTAACATGATTGTTACAACAACTAAGAAAAGAAGCTATGTTTTTGATTTAGTATCTAGACCTAATTACTACAAACAGCCTACAGAACATATCGATCATCATGATTCTGCTGAAAAAGATATTTCCTATATAGTACGCTTTTACTATCCTACAGCAGAAGACGAGTTTGATGTTGACCAAAATGAAGTTTCCATGCCCACTCAAATGCAGTATGTTGTTGACAATCCTGAGAAAATAGTAGAGGAAAATGACACAAAGTATAATTATACATACATCAATCATGGTAATGATGAAGATATTGTGCCAGTAGAGTTGTTTGATGATGGTTACTTAACATATTTTAAATTCAAGGATAATAATAAGATACCTCAGATTTTTATAAAAGGAGAAAATAAGGCTAGCAAAAGGTTATTGTTTGATGGCTACATTATAATTAAGGGAGTACACAAAAAATTATTCATGCGTTACCAAGACAATGAAGTTGAAATTATAAATGGTTCACTATAGCTGATTATGGTTAAAAATAATTTTGAAGAGCAAAATAATTCTATAAATGAGCCTGGCGTAGAGAGTAAGGTAGTAACAGTTGGCTCCAACCAAAGCCATAAGGTACTAGTAATCGTTCTTATAGGAGCTTTAATAGCAGTAATATATTATTTTTATAGCTCTTCTCACGAAAATGGAGATTCCAACGTTACTAATCATAAGCAAAAAGAAGTAACACAAGATATTCATGAGCTAAAAGAAAAATTGGAGCAAGTCCCAGAGAGTATACCTATTCCTGAGAGGGAATTAAATAATATTCTGCCACCATTACCTCCAATCGTAGAACCTAGTAAGATACCAGAAATACAGGAAGAAGAAAAAAAAACAGAAGTAAAGCAGCAAGTAGAAAAAGAGCCGGAAAAGCCAAAAGAGAAAGAGTCATATATACCACCTTTGTTTAAACAAGAAAATGTTCCAGAAACAATTCTTCCTTCTTCGCCTACAATAGGAAGCCCTGGATATCCACGAGATAGGCGTAATGCAGGAATGATGGCAATCTCTGGCTCTGGAAGTAAAGAAAAAGATGCTAATGCTTCAGCGCAACAAAGTAATACTCGCATAATACAAAGACTTGATCGTATGGTTATTCAGGGCAAAATTATTGATACTGTTCTTGAGACAGCAATTAGTTCAGATTTTCAGGGACCTATACGTGCTATGGTCACTAGAGATGTTTATGCAGAAGCTGGAGATAAAGTATTAATACCCAAAGGCTCAAGATTGATAGGCGGCTATTCATTTGACTCAAACATCTCCAAAGCTCGTATAAATATAAACTGGAACAGGGTTATCTTACCGCATGGAATAGACGTGACTATTTCTTCACCAGGTATTGACGAAATAGGTAGAGTAGGAGTCACTGCTATTGTCGATAATAAAATATTAAGTGCATTAGCTTCTTCAATATTACTTGCTGGCGTATCAATTAGCTCAGCCATTATTGGGCAAAAGGCTTCTAGTTTTGTTGGTTCACTAACTGTTCTGGGCATGGTAAAAGCTACTACTGCAAAAGAAATAGATCTTTCCCCACTTAAAGAAATCATTGGTGAACCATCAAGCACAGAAGCCGACAAAAATGACAAGTGGAAACTAGATCTTGAAGCTATATCATATCTTAAGCAAGCAACAAGCGAGAAGGATTTACTGCAAAGATTCAAAGCTAAATTGAAAAGTCTAGGGTTCAATAGTAGCAATATAACTTTAGATAACATAAAACAACTCATGAAACAACAGGGAGATAAATCTGTCTATGAAAACTCTGTTGAGAAATCTATTAATGATTTTTCTAAAGATATGAAAGATATAGTTGAGAGAGTCATAGATAAAAAGCCAACTGTTTATGTCGATCAAGGTACTGCACTGAAAGTGTTTGTTAATCAAGATATAATATTTCCTTTAGGACATATAGCAGAATAAGATGAATCATGCTGCACTCGGTACATATTTAGAGCCTTTACAAAATATATTCCAAGAAGAAGGTGTAAATGAAATATCAATTAATAGACCTAAAGAAGTATGGATTGAAAATAGAGGCGAAATAAGGTGCGAACATGTAGAAGTATTTGATCTTAGTCACTTAAAGTCCCTGTGTAGATTAATTGCTCAGGCCACTGACCAAAGGATTAGTGAAGAAACACCTTTGCTTTCAGCAACACTGCCTAACGGATACCGTATACAAGTAGTGTTTCCACCAGCGTGTGAATCCGATAAAGTTGTCATGTCTATTCGTAAGCCATCTACTATACAGTTAACTCTTAATGATTATGAAAAGATGGGCGCATTTTCTAATACCATAACAGAAGCAGCTGATAACCAGATTGATCACGAGTTGGATTTGTTACTGAAACAAAGAAAAATAAAAGAATTTTTAGAATATGCAGTAGTAAACAAAAAAAACATAGTTATCAGTGGTGGAACATCTACCGGAAAAACTACATTCACTAATGCTGCTTTGCGTGCTATTCCCAGCCAGGAGAGAATTATTACTGTTGAAGATGCAAGAGAAATTGTTTTAAATGAACACCCTAACAGAGTCCATTTAATTGCTTCCAAAGGAGGACAAGGAAGAGCAAAAGTAACAACACAGGATTTAATAGAGGCATGCTTACGGCTAAGACCAGATAGAATCATAGTAGGTGAACTGCGTGGAGCAGAAGCATTTAGCTTTTTGAGAGCAATCAATACTGGTCACCCTGGCTCAATCTCTACTTTACATGCAGATAGTCCAACAATGGCTCTTGAGCAACTAAAATTGATGGTTATGCAGGCGAATTTGGGTATCCCTCCTGATCAAATTATTCCATATATTCGCAATGTTATTGACATCATAATTCAACTCAAAAGAACTAGCGGAGGTAAAAGAAATATTTCTGAGATATTGTTTAGTAGATCTTCAAATAAAAATGTTTAAACTTATTAGTGGTAGGAAAGAATAGTTATGAGCTATAATGGAAATCATTTACGCAACATTCTTATAGGTGGCGTAGTAGTTTTTAGTGCACTAGAGTTTTGCTTTTATTTATCTGGCCTGCTATTCTTTTTATTAGTTGATGGTCCTAATGCAGTAGACTTTAAAAATATCGACCCTAGCATAAGAGATTTTCCACAACATTTATGGCCAACGATTTTTGATCATATCAAAAACTGCTGGTATTACCCAGAAAGGTATGCTACTCATAACTTAAAGTTAAAGTTGATTATCTCAGCTGCATTACCTATTTCCATTCTAATTATTATATTATGGAATGTCAGAGAAAGAATAATTGATTGGAAGCCATTCAAAAAAAAGGAGTCACTCCACGGAGATTCAAGATGGGCATCAGAAAAGGATATACGCAAGGCAGGATTAAGAAGCAAGAAAGGGTTGCTCTTAGGTAAAGATAAAAGAGGTTATTTTATTGCTGATGGATACCAGCATGCATTATTGTTTGCACCTACAGGTTCTGGTAAAGGTGTTGGTTTTGTAATTCCTAATTTATTATTTTGGTCTGATTCAACCATTGTACATGACATCAAATTAGAAAACTATGAAATCACAAGTGGTTGGAGAGCACGTCAGGGACAAAAAGTTTTTGTATGGAATCCAGCGCAACCAGATGGAGTAAGTCACTGTTATAATCCATTGCAATGGATTAGCAGTAAGCCCGGACAAATGGTTGATGATGTGCAAAAAATCGCTAACCTCATCATGCCTGAACAAGACTTTTGGCAGAACGAAGCAAGAAGCTTATTTGTTGGTGTGGTACTATATTTAATTGCTGCCCCAGAAAAGATTAAATCTTTCGGTGAAGTGGTACGCACCATGCGTAGTGATGACGTGGTTTACAACTTAGCTGTAGTTTTAGATACAATGGGTAAAACGCTACACCCTGTAGCATATATGAATATTGCTGCCTTTCTACAGAAAGCTGATAAAGAAAGGTCAGGGGTTGTATCAACAATGAACTCATCTCTTGAATTATGGGCAAACCCACTGATCGACACAGCAACTGCAACAAGTGATTTCAATATCATGAATTTTAAAAGAGAAAGGGTGACAGTATACGTTGGATTGACTCCTGATAACCTCACAAGATTAAGGCCTTTAATGCAGGTGTTTTATCAACAGGCTACTGAATTTTTATGTCGCACCTTGCCGTCAGATGATGAACCTTATGGCGTATTGTTTTTAATGGACGAGTTTCCTACACTCGGAAAAATGGAGCAATTTCAGACCGGTATAGCATATTTTCGTGGTTATAAAGTAAGGCTGTTTTTAATTGTTCAAGATACTGAGCAGTTAAAAGGAATATATGAAGAAGCAGGAATGAACTCATTCTTATCAAATTCAACTTACAGAATAACCTTTGCAGCTAATAACATAGAGACAGCTAATTTGATATCACAGCTAATAGGAAATAAAACTGTGGAGCAGTCATCTTTAAATAGACCAAAATTCCTGGACCTTAATCCAGCATCAAGGTCATTACACCTTTCTGAAGCACAACGGGCGTTATTACTGCCTCAGGAAGTCATTATGTTACCACGCGATGAGCAAATAATTTTGATAGAATCCACTTACCCGATAAAGTCGAGGAAGATCCTGTACTATAATGATAGCACTTTTACTAGAAAATTGCTAAAGCCAACACAGGTACCTACGCAAGATCCTTATGATCCAAGTAAAGTTTCTTCTGCTACTAATAAGGACACCGGTGAAATCAACAATGAAGATAATGATATCATAGAAGAATCCAATCCTATCCATAAAGATCAAGACTTGCTAGAACATGATTATGATGATGATGATGATGAATTTGATGACGAAGATGAACTTGATCAAGAAGAGGAAGCTGAAGATGAAGATATTGATGACGATGATGAGGAAGAGATTGACGATGAAGAAACTGACAACAACAGAAAAGAAAAAGATATTTAACCCAGAGTTTATTTACTTATTTATTATTTTTCTTATTATTAATATATACTCTTAAAATCAGATGAAAAAAAAATTGTCACAAATCGCTATTATTGATTTTGGTTCGCAGTTCACGCAATTGATTGCCAAGCAAGTTAGAGAAATGAACGTATATTGTGAAATATTATCAAGTCATGCAAGCTCTGAATCCATATCTAGATTCAACGGTTTTATTTTCTCTGGCGGTCCTGAATCAGTCAATAACGGTGATTCCTCAAAAAACTGCCTAGTAAATGAAATTATACAACTGAATGAAACAGCCGGCGTGCCAATACTTGGAATATGCTACGGGCAGCAACTGATTTGTCACTATTTTGGAGCCATAGTTAGAGAAAACTTTAAACAAGAATTTGGTAAAACCAAAGTAAAGATATTAGAAGAATCTCCAATTATAAAAGGCGTATGGAATGTTGACTCAACAGTAGATGTACTGATGAATCATTCAGATAGCGTTGATAGCATTCCAGAAGGATTCACTGTTATTGCGTCTGGAGTAGTGAACCAAACGATAGCAATCATCGCAAATGAAAAACGTAAGATATATTGCACTCAATTTCACCCCGAGGTAAAACATACGGAAGATGGACATAATCTACTTTCTAATTTTCTTGATATCGCTGAGTGTGATAGAAATTGGACAATGAAATCTTTCATTGATGAGCAAAAGGAAAAAATTAAAAGTATAGTAGGAAATAAAAAAATTATTGCTGCAGTCAGTGGTGGCGTTGATTCAAGCGTTGCAACAGCATTAACCTACCAAGCTGTAGGACAACAATTACATTGTATTTTCATTGATACTGGACTGCTCAGCAAAAATCAAAAGCAAAATATTAACATGCTAACAGATTTTCCAATCAATTGTATTGATAGATCAGATTTATTTTTAGGCAGACTTAAAGGTGTAACCGACCCAGAACAAAAACGTAAAATTATAGGTAATACTTTCATTGAAGTATTCGAGGAAGAAGCAAAAAAAATAGGTAATATAGAGTTTTTAATGCAGGGTACTATCTATTCTGACGTCATCGAATCTGGACATGCATCGGATAATGCCAGTACAATTAAATCCCATCATAATGTTGGTGGATTGCCGGAAAAGATGCAACTCAAATTGATAGAGCCTCTTCACTATTTATTCAAAGATGAGGTGAGGTCTCTTGGAAAAGAAATGGGGTTAGCAGATGAAGTAATATTTCAACATCCTTTCCCTGGTCCTGGCCTTGCTGTGCGTATTATTGGTGAGGTGACAGAGGAAAAGGTGCGTATACTACAAGAAGTTGATGAAATATATATCAACACAATGAAGAGTTATAATTTGTATAATAAAATATGGCAGGCTTTTGCTGTGCTGTTACCTATAAAAACTGTAGGTGTAATGGGTGATAAGAGAACATATAAATACGTCTGTGCTTTGAGAGCCGTAACATCTTCTGACGGTATGACGGCTGATGCATTTCCATTTGAAGATAAAAACAAATATTCCTTAGTCTTTTGGGATTTTTTACAGAACGTCAGCAATATAATTATCAACAATGTAGCTGGAGTAAGTAGAGTTGTATATGACATAACTTCAAAACCACCTGCAACCATCGAGTGGGAATAAAAAAATCTAACTTGTTAAGGCCTTTACTATCATTTCCAGTTCTGCAAGGCTGTTATATTTTATAGTAACTACACCTTGAGAATTATTGTCGCTGATCTTCACACTCAAGCCTAACTGTAAAGATATAGTACTCTCTATTGCAGTTATATCTTGATTTTTATGCTGTTGTTGCTTTTCTTGTGTATTGTGCAAATCTCTTATTAATTTTTCAGTTTGCCTAACACTCAAACCACGAGAAGCTATTTTTTCTGCAATCTCCTCTGCATTTTCAACATTGATTAGTGCTCTTGCATGCCCCATAGATAATTTCTTTTCACTTATCATCAATTTCACACTATCAGGAAGCAGCAGCATTCTGATCATGTTAGTTATGTAGCTGCGGCTTTTACCTATAACTGTAGATAATTCTTCATGTGTATAAGAAAATTCATCTATTAGCTTTTTATACGCATCCCCTTCTTCTATTGGATTAATATCCTGCCTTTGCACGTTTTCAATTATAGATATCTCTAGACACTCCTTATCATTTAAATCCTTAATAATAACAGGAATATTACTAAGTTTTGCAATCTTGCTAGCTCGCCAGCGGCGTTCCCCAGCTATTATTTCATAACCACCTTCGTTTGGATCTTTACGCACTACAACAGGTTGTATAATGCCACTTTTCTCTATTGAGTTCGCAAGCTCCTTTAGTGATTCCTCATCAAAATATTTTCTGGGCTGAAACTTACTGGGATGCAACAATGAAACAGGTAAAGATTCCTGCTGTTGATCATCTGATGTATCAAGGGAATGACCTGCTATTAGCCCAGATAGGCCCTGCCCTAGCCTTTGATTATTTTTCATGCCACACTTTCACTTGCTAACACAACCTCACAACTACTATTTTGCTTTTCTAAAATTTCTTTTGCTAAATATACATATGCCTGTGCACCCGAGCATTTCAGATCATATATAATTGCCGGTTTTCCGTAAGAAGGAGCTTCCGATAATCTTACATTACGTGGAATAATAGTCTCATATACTTTATCACTGAGATGATTACAAATTTCAATTTTGACCTGCTCACTAAGCTTATTACGCCTATCGTACATTGTTAACACTATTCCTTCTATTTGTAGAGAAGGATTTAAATATTTTTTTATTAGTTCTACAGTTTTTATTAGGTGACTTAAGCCTTCTAAGGCAAAAAATTCACACTGAAGAGGAATAATTATTGAATCAGAGGCAGTAAGCGCATTGATAGTAAGTAGACCAAGAGAAGGAGGGCAGTCAATAATTATATATTCATAACTCTCCCTAATCTTCATTAGCGCATCCTTGAGGACAAACTCCCTTCGCTCGAATTGTATGAGCTCAACTTCCGCAGCAGATAAATCAACTGTTGAAGCAATCAATGATAAATTAGGCACCTCTGTATTAAGCACAGTAGATAATATAGGCTCATTATTTACTAGCACATTATATATATTTTTTGCACGGCTTTTATACGAAAAGCCAAGGCCAGTGCTGGCATTTCCTTGAGGATCGAGATCTATCAACAAAGTGTTTTTATTAACTGCAGCAAAAGCCGTTGCTAAATTTACACTAGTTGTAGTTTTACCTACTCCTCCCTTTTGATTAACTACTGCAAGAACTTTACTCAAAGCTTTTACTTTACTTGTAATAATTCTATTGTATAGGCACAAAACACTTTTGCAAACAATTACATTATACCCCCTTCAAAACCTGTTATGAAAAATTCTTAGAAGAAGTACACTGCAGGATGTATTTGATAAAAGCTTCAGAAATCGAGTTTCAAAAAAGGTCAAGTCCATATTCAGTGTGTAAGTCCTTAGTTAGAATTTCTGCATATTCTGCATCAACGACCACGCTAATCCTGAGTTCTGACATGGAAATAGCAAGCATTTCTATCTTTTTTTTCTCCAAAACATTGAGTATACAACGCACAACATCAACATTAGAAGTAACCCCAATACCGATTATTGAAACTTTAGCGACATTGTTATTTATAGTATAATTAATATTTTCATCCAATAGATCTTTTATTCGACTAATATCATATTTGGCAATTACAAAATTTGCTCCGTGTATCATATCAATTTTTATATTTGCATCTACTATATTCTTTAAAACATGAATATTAACATCAGAAAGAGTTATCAGTGCTTCATTAGTGCTACACGTTATTCCGGTAATTAAATGTTTTTCCAACGCATCTTTAGAAGATAGCACAGTAGTGCCTTCTGCTTCTTTAAAAGTAGAAAATACTTGCAATTGTATGTTATTCTTCATTGCCAATTGAACTGAACGATTATGTAAGATTTTAGCACCAGATAACGACATTTCCAACATTTCATCATAAGAAACAAATTTTAGTTTACGTGCTTTGGTAACAACCTTAGGGTCAGCCGTATATATCCCGTCGATATCAGTGAAGATTTCGCATTTTCTCACATTAAAAGCTACCGCTAAAGCAACCGCAGATATATCAGAGCCTCCTCTGCCAAACGTAGTCAGTCTATTATTATAGATACCTTGAAAGCCAGCAATTACTGCAACAGTGTAGCCTTCAGAAAATGACTTTTGTAGATGATCAATATTTATTTCCTTTATTTTCGACTGAGAAAAAAAATTATTAGTCACAACAGGCAATTGCCACGCAAGCCATGATTTAGCGTTAACACCTATGGATTGAAGTGCAACTGCTAACAAACCACAGGATATTTGTTCACCTGCAGATAGTAAAACGTCGTACTCTGATAACTCTTGCTGGCTGTTTAAGTTTGAAACTCTTTGAGCCTGAGCAATCATTTGATCAGTAAAGCCTGCCACTGCAGATACAACCACTACTACCTTATGCCCTTTCTCAACGTCATTTTTTATTAGATGTGCAACCCGGCTTAAATTAGTCAGAGACGTTCCACCAAATTTTTTTACAATGACAGTATTCACTAGATAAAAATGTATATTACGATTAATTATTATAATCTTTACTTCAACAATGCAATTTTAGACTTCTTTGAGCTAATAAAATTATACGTGCAAATCATCAGATGATTATCAATAATAAGTACTGGCTATTACATATTTCATGGACATTATCTTAGCAACAGGTGGAACAGGTGGACACATTTTTCCAGCTTTAACCTTAGCAAAAACATTAAAAGCTGAGGGGTACAAATGTATATTGTTCACCAATAAACAAATAAATGAGATAGAGAGTTATGTATTGCCACTATGTAGACCAAGTGGAAGCAAATTAAAATTTCTTTTCTCTTTGCTTTATAGTTGTATGTTAGCACTTTATCAGATGGTAAAACTACGACCTAGATTAGTTATTGGTTTTGGCAGTTATGCATCTTTTCCAACTCTTTTTGCAGCAAAAATCCTTTCCATACCTATCATTCTGCACGAACAAAACATAATCTTAGGAGAAGTGAATAGATTTTTTTTCAAGAGTGCACTATTAGTCGCCACCAGTTTTAAAAACACTAAATATGCTGAAGGTAAAAAATGTATTTTCACTGGAAACTTCATTGAGACATCAGAAATACATAACTACCCCAGTGCTAAGAACAATTTGAATATACTCATCATAGCAGGCAGCCAAGGTGCAGACTTTTTTGACGATGTAGTCAGCAATATAATCTGCGACCTACCTGAAGAAATAAAAAAGAAAATCATTGTAACACAACAGTGCAAGGAAAAAAACATAAGTAGAGTCGAAAATCTATATAAAAGTTACAACATCAACTATACACTCAGTCCATTCTTTAATGATTTAGAAAAAAAATTAGCTAATTCACATGTAGTTATCAGCAGAGCAGGAGCAACTTCAATTGCGGAGATTACTCTTGCTAGGCGTCCCGCTATATACATTCCATACCCTCACGCAAAAGATAACCATCAGTTTCATAATGCAATGTATATTAAAAATGCATGTGCAGCAGAAATAATTGAACAAAATAGTGAAGCTAAAAAAAAACTTACAGAGTTACTAATTGACCTGTTGAGTGATTGCAAAAAGTTACGTATTATGGCCAACAATACCAGTAAAACAAAGATAAAAAATGGTGTGACATTGCTTATCAAAATCATTGGTTATATCTTGCGATAAACTCCTTTATACTCATGGATCTAAGCTATATTGCCACAAATATATAGATTTTTTATCTAGTTACTATTATAATTAAGGTCTTTAGAAACGAGATATTGATGAACGAACTGAGGAAATTGAGTATTGTACAGATGCATGATGGCCTGAAGAGAAGAGATTTTTCTTCTGTTGAACTTGTAAAAGCTCACATCGATGCTGCTGAAAATGAAAAATTAAATGCATTTATCACAAAAACCCCGGAAATAGCAATAGAAGCTGCAAAAGCTGCAGATGTAAACCTCTCTAAGCAAGAAAATTCACCATTAACAGGAATACCAGTAGGTGTGAAAGATTTGTTCTGCACAAAAGGGATTAGAACCACAGCAGCTTCAAAGATGTTAGAAAATTTTATTCCAACTTATGAATCTACAGTATCTGACAAGCTTTTACACAATGGAGTGGCTATGCTTGGTAAACTCAATATGGATGAATTTGCTATGGGCTCTGCAAATACAAACAGTTACTTTGGTCCCGTTGAAAATGTTTGGATTAGAAAAAGTGATGGAGAAAAAGTTGTGCCTGGCGGCTCATCTGGAGGTTCTGCAGCAGCAGTAGCAGGATTCTTATGCGCTGGTGCATTAGGAAGCGACACTGGTGGGTCCGTACGTCAACCCGCAGCTTACTGTGGAGTAGTGGGTGTGAAACCAACTTATGGAAGATGTTCACGTTTTGGTATGATCGCATTTGCAAGCTCTTTGGACCAAGCGGGGGTAATTACTCGTTCAGTTGCTGACTCAGCACTAATGCTAGAAGCTATATGCGGATACGACAAAAAAGATTCAACATCTAGCGATCAACCAGTTCCTAAATTTTTTAATCTGATAGACAACAACATCAAAGGTAAACGAATAGGTATTCCAAGAGAATATAATATGGATGGAATTTCAGATGAAATTATTCATCATTGGGAAAAAGTTGCCACTTACCTCAGGGAAAATGGTGCTGAAGTTGTCGATATCAGCTTGCCACATACAAAATATGCAATACCAGTTTACTATTTAATCTGCTCTGCTGAAACTTCGTCTAACCTTGCACGTTACGATGGAGTGCGTTATGGATTGCACATTGAAGCTGATACACTTGATGAAATGTATGAACTAAAAAGAGCAGAAGGTTTTGGTAAAGAAGTGAAAAGAAGAATCCTAATGGGTGCTTACGCGCTTTCTTCAGGTCACTATAATGAATACTATGAAAAGGCTCAATGCGTCAGGGCGTTAATCCGCAACGATTTCATAAAAGCATTTGAAAACATAGATTACATACTTGTGCCATCCTCTCCAACAGAAGCATTTGGGTTAAACGAAAAGCCAGATCCATTAATTATGTGCATCAATGATGTATTCACTGTACCAGCAAGCCTAGCTGGATTACCTGCTATTTCCGTGCCCGTTGCACTTTCCAATGAAGGTCTGCCTCTTGCTTTACAAGTAATAGGCAATTATTACGATGAAGCAGGGATTTTAAATGTAGCAAGTGTCATTGAACAAAGCTGTGGTAGAGTAATTGAGCAGCTATAACAATAAAACTACATAAAAACTTAATTCTCCAAGTTAATTTTACCTATTTTTAATCACATCCTTGTAAAGTAAGTTTTTTCATTAGGAGGATATATGATAAGAGCGTTATCGGCAACGGCAATCGTTTTGCTGTTGTCACAACAATCATTTGCAAATGAAGGATTTTACATAGGAGGTGCATACCATAAACAGCTTTTCAGCCATATATGCCCATTAAGTATAACACATTCTACCCAAGGTAAAAATATAACAAATATTACAATAAATGACCGTTCTGCTGAAAATACAAAAGGTACAACACTAGATAAATACAAACCAAACTATACTCCTCCATTTGCAGCAAATATATTGCTAGGTTATGCGCATAAATCGGGCAGCTACAAAACTGAGTTGGAATTAATGCATTCTAAAGTGAAAGTTGATAACATTGGCTTAATGGATGGTCCAATCTCCATATCATATAAAGCTGAAAGCGATCTTTATGCAATCACAACAAATACTGATAGTATTGAAAATACATCTCTTCTTGTAAATGCTTATCGTCAGTGGAAAAGCAATCGATTCTCTTTTTCTCCTTATGTTGGAGTTGGGGGTGGGGTAACAAGAATGAAGATGTTTGAAAAAGCATCAATCAGACCTGCATATCAACTAAAGGCTGGTCTTAGTTACCAATTCACTGAAGACACAAACATACATATAGGATATAGACACTTTGGTGTTATTGGTGGTGATTTTGAAAAGTTCAAAAACTTAAAACTGACTAATAAAACTTGGACAACAGACTCAGCAAACACCACTACAACTATAAAGAATAAGTTTTTCGGTACACACGGGTTTGAAGTTGGTATGACTATTCACTTTGCAAGTAAAGACAGATAATGTTTACAGAAATTATAGATTTTTTAGTATATTACATTTTTTAAAGGAGAGCAATTATGACAGCAAGTTTGAAATTTTATGAGAGTTTGACACCACAAAAAGTAGAAGCAACTGCAGAATCAGCCAAGTTTATTGTTTACACAGATGGTGGAAATAACGAATATATTTTGGATTTTGATAGTAACACTTTCAAGTACAAGGCAAGCGGTAGTAATAATCCAAGCGAAGTAACAGGCTTTAAAACAATGATAGAAAGTTATACAAGTGCATTAAGTGATTATGCTAAAGCAGCAGACGTTTACACTAAAACAGATGCAAACAATACCTTTGCTAAAGCAGCTGATCTGAATAACAAAGCTGATAAAACCTCATTGAATGACTATGCTAAAACAGCAGACGTTTACACTAAAACAAAAGCAGATTCTACCTTTGCTAAAGTAGATGGTACCAACGTTACTGCAGGGAATGTAGAAGCAATGCTAGGTAAGCTTACAGGAGATGATGTAGTTATTACGAAATCAGTTTTAGATGCAAACACTACCTTTGCTAAAGCAGCTGATCTGAATAACAAAGCTGATAAAACCTCATTGAATGACTATGCTAAAACAGCAGACGTTTACACTAAAACAAAAGCAGATTCTACCTTTGCTAAAGTAGATGGTACCAACGTTACTGCAGGGAATGTAGAAGCAATGCTAGGCAAGCTTACAGGAAATAAAGCAGTTATTACAAAATCAGATTTAGATGCAAACACTACCTTTGCTAAAGCAGCAGACGTTTACACTAAAACAGATGCAAACACTACCTTTGCTAAAGCAGTTGATCTGAATAACAAAGCTGATAAAACCTCATTGAATGACTATGCTAAAACAGAAGACGTCTACACTAAAATAAACGCAGATTCTACTTTTGCTAAAGCAGATGGTAGCAACGCTAATGCAGAGGGTGTAGAAAAAATGCTAAAAATGCTTACAGGAAATAAAGCAGTTATTACAAAATCAGATTTAGGTGCAAACAATACCAGCACTGGGGACTCAAATAACAAGCAACCAAGCGTTGATATAAATACTCTCAATCCGGATGATGTAATGCCAGACAGCATAACAAACCTAATATAGTTTGTTTCCGTTAACACTGGAGTCTATATTTAGATTCCAGTATTAACCTTTAAACTTAATTATAGAGACAAAAAAAAGCGTAATTACCAACGCTACTAAAATAAAAAATAAAAAATAATTTTTACATTTTTGTTGTTTATTCATAAGCAAAAAATAATACTAGCAAATAGCAAAAATAAGTAGGAAATTGAATAAGAGAACATCTTTTTTTGTGAGCGATAATTCTTAAATCTTAGCACAGATATCGCATACCAAATAAACACACCACCTGAAGAGGTTGCTAGGATTAAATAAAGCAGGGACTTAGCTAAAAATAATGCCGGTAGCAAGCTGATTAATACGAGCAGTATGCTATAAATTAATATATATTCTCTTGTTTTTTCTGCACCATAAACAATATTAAACATTGGTATGGATGCCCTAATGTAATCTTCTGACCTATTTAAAGACAGCGCCCAAAAGTGCGGAGGGGTCCACATAAAGATTATTAAAAACAGCACAAAGCTCTCCCAGCTAAAAGAATTGGTAACAGCCGCATAGCCAATCATAGGAGGAAAAGCACCCGCTGCTCCGCCAATAACGATATTTTGCGGAGTGCGTCTTTTTAACCAAATTGTGTATACAAAAACGTAAAACAATATGCTAATCGCAAGCAAAATAGCAGAGAGATAATTCACCGCTATCGCCATGATAAAAATGGATAATATTCCAATAGTAACACCAAACTCCAGTGCACTGTTTGCTTCCACCCTGCCTGCAGGAATAGGGCGATTTTTTGTCCTTTGCATCAGTACATCTATATCTCTATCATACCACATATTTATTGCACCCGCGGCACCAGAGCCAAGAGCAACACAAATAAGAGATATCAGCGCCAGAAAAGGATGCATATCCCCAGGTGCAATTACCATACCAGCAACTGCAGTAAACACTACTAGATACATTATTCTTGGCTTCAGTAAATGCCAAAAATCTAGTATTGTTGACACATCTTTAAACAGAGCACTTGTATGCATAACTATTTTATAACTGGTGGTTTTTCAAAAGTATGAAAAGGTGGCGGCGAAGATACAGTCCACTCTAGAGTATCACCTCCCCACGGATTATCTCCAGCTTTTTTGCCTCTTATGAAAAGGTGCACAACCACAAAAACAAAAAACATCACTGAAAAAAATGATATGTATGACCCTATAGAGGAAACGTAATTCCATGGAATAAACGCGTCCGGGTAGTCAGGTATGCGTCTTGGCATCCCCGATAATCCTAAAAAATGTTGAGGTAAAAAAGTAACGTTAGTTCCTATAAAAGTCAGCCAAAAGTGTATCTGACCCAAGCATTCATTGTATTGTTTACCTGATATTTTGCCTATCCAATAATAGAACCCAGCAAATGCAGCAAATAGAGCAGCCAGTGACATCACATAATGGAAATGAGCTACAACATAGTAAGTATCATGCAGAAGTTTATCTATTCCACCATGAGAAAGCACTATACCTGTCACTCCTCCACCAACAAACACGAAAATAAAACCTAAAGCAAATAACATAGGGGTTTTTAGTTCAATTGCACCACCCCACATTGTTGCAATCCAGCTAAATACTTTAATTCCAGTGATCACACCAATAAACATTGTTGAGGCACTAAAAAATACAACAGCTTCTGTATTAAGCCCAACAGTGAACATATGGTGAGCCCATACCATAAATCCAAATGCAGCTATTCCTATCATAGCATAAATCATGCCCATATAACCAAACACCGGCCGGTGTGAAAAAGTTGACACAACTTGACTTATAATTCCAAATGCAGGGAAAATAATGATGTACACTTCCGGATGACCGAAGAACCAAAACAAATGCTGGAACAATACAGGATCCCCACCACCAGCAGGATCAAAAAACGAAGTGCCAATGTTGCGATCAGTGAGTAGCATAGTTATAGCACCAGCAAGAACCGGTAAAGCAACAATCAGCATAAATGCAGTCAATAGAACAGACCACACAAACAACGGCATTTTAGTTAAAGACATTCCAGGTGCTCGCATATTAAATATAGTTACTATGAAGTTAATTGCTCCGACAATTGATGACATACCAGCAACATGCAGGGCAAATATAGCAAGATCTACTCCAGCACTGGGATGAGAAACTACTTGTGATAGAGGTGGATACAAAGTCCATCCCGTACCTGGCCCTTCACCTACAAACACCGAAGTGATGAGTAGAATAAAAGACGACACCAACAACCAAAAACTTAAATTATTCATACGAGGAAAAGCCATATCAGGAGCGCCTATCATTAAAGGTACAAACCAGTTACCAAATCCTCCCATTAAGGCTGGCATTATCATAAAAAACACCATTATCAATGCATGACCTGTAACCATTACATTATACAACTGGTGATTACCGTTGAGTATGTTAACGTGCATCAACTGAGTTCGGATAATCACTGACAACAAACCACCTATTATTCCTGTTAATATTGAAAAAATGATATATAACGTTCCTATATCTTTATGGTTAGTAGAAAATAGCCAACGCTTTATACCCTTTGGCATATCACTCATATTTGTCTCCACATTAACTTAACAATTTTTTATCTTCGATCCACTTGTCAAAATCTTCTCGACTTACTGCTTCAACAACAATAGGCATAAATCCGTGACCTTGACCACATAATTCATAACACTGCCCATAGTACACCCCTGGTTTCTTTATATTAAACCATGCTTCATTTAATCTACCTGGTATTGCATCAATTTTTATACCAAAAGCAGGAATACCCCAGCTATGTATTACATCTGCTGCTGTCACTTGTAAACGAATGTTAGTATTAACAGGTAAAACAACATGATTGTCAACAGATAGCAGCCTTAAATCTTGAGCACTGAGGTCAGCATCTCCTTTTATGTAGCTATCAAACGATAAACCTTGATGTTCCGGATATTGATAACCCCAGTACCATTGATTACCAATAACTTTTAAAGTTAATTCAGTTTTGGGAATTTTTTCTTGTTCTTTTATTAATTTTATATTTTCCACCGTAAGTATTGCAACAATTATCACTGGAACCACAGTCCAAATTATTTCTAAAATAATATTATGAGTAACTTTGCTTACACTTGATACCTTACTTTTATGAAAACGAAATACGACATAAAAAAGCAGCAGCCACACAAATAAAACAACAGCAGACATCAAGAGCATAATGAAAGAGTGTGACTTGACAGCATTTTCCATTAACTCAGTTGCTGGTAACTGAAACCCAAGTTGCCACGCACTTGGAGAAGAAGCAATCGACAAACTAGAGTAGAATATTATTAACAATATTAGTATCAACAACTTCATCTTTAAAACTGAACAACATACTATATATAATACATATACACTTACTACGCAAACACAGATTAATAGCAATTAATAATTTTTTAGCATTCGGAAGATATAATAATATATGTAGTAATTTAGGGGGAAACAGTTGTTCTAATGGAAAAACCATAACACTTTGAGTTAAAAAAATATAATATAAAGTATTTACATTAAATAAATTTTATAATAAGTTTAATAGTGTCTGTTACTGCTCATAACCCTCTAGCCTCACACCAAAAAGCAGTAACAGACATTATTAAACTTCACTGCCGCAACACTAGAATAGCCTCATACCAAAAAGCAGTAACAGATACTATTTTCTTTACATAGCACCCCTCATATAGAGAGTCATGCACTCTTGATATAATCCTACACTACAATATATTAAGTAACATTTAATGCCTGTAGTAGTAATATCACATTTATAACTTAAATATAGTGTTTTCTTCTTTGTTTTTGTATAGCCACCACATAGAGAGATAATCTCCACATACAGTTCTTACAAACAATCCAATATTATATCACCTACTTGTACGCTCTTACCTTCCTGTATAAGAACGTTTTTAACCACTGCTTTTATTTCAGAGCATATAATATTTTCCATCTTCATTGCTTCTATCACAAACAAGGGCTGTCCTATCTCTACTTGATCACCTATATTTACATATAATTTGGTCAATAAGCCACATATCGGTGATTGTACAACATTTTCCCTTGTTTCATTTGATTCATTGTTAAGCACAAACTTATTTAATTCAGCAACATACGGATCCAATACACAACACTCAGCTTTCATTCCTGCATGCTTTATTAAATATTTATCACCCTTCTTATCTATTTTTACTGTAATATCAACATCATCGCTGATTATCACATTTAACAATTTATAACTATGCGATTTCCATTTGCCTTTCACGGAATATTCATTGTGGTTATAAACCGCTGTCAACGTGTTATTCTGGTATTTTGCGTTTATTGGATATTCGTTGCTATTAATCACCACTACGAATGCTCCATCTTGTATCTTATCGCTGTACTTTTGTTCGTTCTCTAAATGAACATAAAGCGCAACTAATATAGATATTTTCATATACTCTTCCGTAACAGGATCACCATGGAAACCATTAGGGTAAAAATCTGGAATAAATTTAGTATGGAGCTTACCTGCAATAAAATCTGGATGATGAAAGATCGACTCAAGAAATTCTATGTTATTAGTTATTCCACCTATATAGCATTCAGATAATGCTTTCTGCATCTTTTTTATTGCCTCTATTCTATCCTGCCCATGCGTAATTACCTTTGCAACCATTGAGTCATAAAACATGCTGATCTCAGATCCTGCAGTTACCCCATCGTCTATTCTCACATCACCGGGTTTATCATAATATCTTATTCTCCCACCAGAAGGAAAAAATTTCTTTGATGGGTCTTCAGCACAGATTCTACTTTCCATTGCTGAACCAGTGAGTTTAATATCATCTTGACTAAATCTTAGTTTTTCTCCACAGGAAATTCTGACCATTTCTTCTACTATATCTATTCCAGTAACAAGCTCCGTGACCGGATGTTCAACTTGCAGTCTAGTATTTACCTCAAGAAAATAAAATTTGTGATCTTTATCCATAACAAATTCAACTGTACCTGCTGTGAAATAACCAACCTGCTTTGCCAATAAAACGCATTGAGCATACATCTCTTGCCTTACTTGTTCACTAATAAATGGACTAGGAGTCTCCTCTATAATCTTTTGGTTATTTCTCTGTATTGAACACTCTCTCTCACCAAGGCATACTATATTTTCATATTTGTCCGCTATTATTTGTATTTCAATATGCCTCGGTAGTTCTATGTACTTTTCAACAAATATACTGCCATCTTTAAAGCTTTTTTCTGCTTCATTTGTTGCAGATATAAACGCCAGCTCAGCCTCTTCTTTTGAATTCACCACCCTCATTCCTTTGCCACCGCCACCCGCTGCCGCCTTAAACATAACAGGAAAACCAATTTCTTCAGCAACTTGCACTGCATGAGCTGGATCTTTTATTTTACCTGTATAGCCTGGTACCACATTCACTCCAGCTTTTTTTGCAGCTTCTTTAGCTGTAATTTTATTCGCCGTCAGTGCTATAGTCTCTGCACTCGGGCCGATAAAATCTATGTTATATTTCTGCAGAGCACGTGGAAAATCAGGATTTTCTGCCAAAAATCCATAGCCAGGATGAACTGCCTGCACATTGGTCTCCACTGCCACTTCGCATATTTTTTCAATGTTTAAATAACTTAAACAAGAAGGTGAAGGACCTATATATCTCGATTCATCAGCTTGCATAACATGTACAGAGTTGATATCTGCATCTGAATACACACAAACACAAGATATACCCATCTTGTGAGCAGTTCTTATTATCCTACAAGCAATTTCTCCTCTGTTGGCTATTAAAATTTTATCGTACTTTTTTTTCAACATCTAGGCACAATTTTTAACGATAGTTCTTAAAAAGTACATTGATACGTCACAATCTGCAAGCCGTTTCTAACTTACGCCGTCCCAAGTCCACTATCAATACTAGTGCTAGTAACTACAACACCCTCTATGTCTGTTCCATTTCCACAAAAATCATGTACTTCACTACACGCTTTTGCACCAAAGAATGCAACTCCACCAACGGCTGCTGAAGCAATTGTGCTAAGCGCAAAAGCTTGGGCAGTTATATATAGTAAGTGTAGAGAAAGGCAAAAAGCAGCAATACAAGCTAAAGCTCCTACTATATACAAGCATAAATGAAGCCTCTTGCTGCGTACCAGACTATCCTTTATTCCTACAGTTTCTTTGATTTTTCTCTTACCTTGTTCACTAACTAAGCTAAGGGGGGTCCTTTTTTGATTATTCAGTGCATATTCTTTTTTAGCATACAGTGCATTTTTTACAAATTTTCTTTCACTGTTGAATTCTTCCTTTTTTATTTCAGAGTTTTTTAAACCTTCTTCATTTTTAGCCTCCTTTGCTTTTTTTATCTTTTTTCCTTCTTCATCTTCTCTTGATTTTAAATATTCAAAAATCTTCCTTATTACGTCTGGAAGTATCACTCTACTTGCTGCGATATGAAATGGATTTTCATGATTATCATTGTACCCTAGTAGACTAAAACCATCTTCCACACTTTTCTTATATATTAATAAAAAAGCATCTACATTCCCTGCTCTAGCAGCTATGTGTAAATAGTTGTCTCCTTGTAACTCTTTTCTTATTTTATCAAGTGGATTACTGTAACAGTATTTGATATCAATTCCACTATCTAAAAGCAAATTTATAATTTTCAAATCAATATTGTATTGCTCTAAAGCAACATGAAGAGGAGTCATCCCATCTTTATTTTTCAAGTTAATTACGGAAGACTGTTTACATCCGTTCTCTTTACTACCCTCAAGAGCTTTTTTTACAGAGTCAAAATCACCACCTTGAATTGCCAAGATTAAACTTTCAAGCTTTTCTTTCAGAACCTGAGTTTGAGTACTAGGCATACCAACACCATAACCTAACTAATACTAAATATATAACACAAAACCTACCGAAAGTAAAAATGAACAAGATAAACTTTTTATGAAAAATTATAAATAAAAAAACTTAACAATTAATATTGTGATAATAATTAATAATAGAAAAGAAACTCTGTCTTGAAGCTTATTATTACCCGCAAGCTTTTGATCAGCTATCAGATTTAGTTTACCGACAAGGCTAGATAATTCCTGAAGAGTTTTAACTGGGTAAGAGCTCTTTATTTTTTCCTTGTATCCTATTTTATTCTTCTGTTGGCTCTTCATCCATACCTTAACCACTTCCCACATATTAATTCCTGGATAAATTTTGCGGCATGCTCCCTCCAGCAAGATCATAGTTTTTTGTAGCAATAGCAATTGTGTTTGAACCTTCATATCAAAATCGCTAGTTACTTTGAATAACTGGGCAAGCAGATTAGCAAATGAAATTTTTTGTATCGGTTGTCCAACAATTGGTTCACCAATCGCCCTACAGGCCGTAACAAAATTTTTATACTGTGGCAGAACGTAGCCAGCTTTAAAGTGCATTTCAGCAACGTGATTATAGTCGCGTTCCAGAAAACCTTTCAATATCTCTATCACATAATAATACGTTTCTCGATCTATCCTTCCCATAATCCCACAGTCTAAAGCAATGATGTTATTGCTGCTATCGATCATTAGATTCCCCGGGTGCATATCGGCATGAAAAAAACAATCTCGATATACTTGATTGCAAAAGGATTCGATAAGATTGACTGCTACTTGTTTTCGATGCTCTTTTACTTCATATATCGGCGTAGCATCTATCCACTCCATCGTGAGAACTCTTTTTGAAGTTCTACTCCAATCTATTTCAGGTACATAAAAACCCCTGTCACTTTTAGTATTTTCCCTTAATTCTGAAGAATGTGCTGCTTCAAAGCGTAAATCTAGCTCTAATCGACAAATTTCAGCAAAAGTTTCAACTAGATCAATGGGTTTTAACCTTTTTGATTGCTTACTGAACTTCTCTGCAATTTTCGCAAGCCACATAAGCATTTTTATATCTCTTGAAAAGATTTTCTCAATATTTGGTCTCAATATCTTCACTGCAACCACTTTACCCTCTGTTGTCACTGCTTTATGAACCTGAGAAACTGACGCCGCTGCAACCGGAATTTCATTAAAATTTGAAAAAATCTCGTTTAGCTTGCAATTAAATTCATTTTCTATGGTTTTAATAGCAACTTTATGTGAAAACGACGGTAGCCTATCGCATATTAACAGTAAGTTATTTGTTATATCATCATTCAAGATATCAGTACGTGATGACATAGATTGTCCAAATTTTATGAATACTGGACCCAATCTTTCAAGAGCACATCTTAGCTTCTGGCCTCGTATTTTATTGACTGATTTTCTTGATGGTAAAAGTAAATGATGCAACACACTATAATAAGTTAATACTGAAATCACACGTGAAAGGCGCAGAATACTTCTAATCATTTTTTCATGTAACTAACAAATGTTTCATTAAAAGCCTTATCCTTTATAATCTCATCCGGTGTACCTTGACAGTAGATAGAGTTATTTATACACACCACATAATCAGAAAATGGCAGAACAGATCTGAGATCGTGCGAAGTCATAAGAATCGACACCATATGCTTTTTTGCTATCTTACTAATAATATCATAAAATTTAACCCGAGCATTCACATCCATTGAACTTACTGGCTCATCTAAAATCATTAAATCTGGTTCTGCAATCAAACAGCGAGCTAGCAACAGCAGTTGTGTTTGACCGGCTGAAATTTCTAACACTTGATGTTTAAGGATGTTACCAATACCAACCAAATCTATCACCTCTTCCACAGCAGACTGATTTCTGTTTATCCTCCCTAGAAAACTATTCAAGAGAAAATATTTAACCGTTATTGGCATTAAGTTGTTAATATTAAAATTTTGTGGCATGTAACTAATTTTTATACCATCAGCAAATATAATATTTCCAGTGTAGTTTTGATTAATACCGACAACTGCTTTCACTAAAGAAGTTTTTCCTCCTCCATTAGGACCAAGTATTGTGATGATATTTCCTTTTTTTACTGATATATTTATATTACCAAGGACTTGTTTGTTATTATATTTAAGAGTAAGGTTCTCTATCGTTAAAATATCAGGATTCTCATGAAACATGTAATATCTTTTCTTCTGTTGTTTTTTTCTATACTATACTACAATACTGCTTTCTCATCCAATTTAAAAATTGTTGCTACAATAAAACCTGTACACTCACTTGTTTCATCTGTTACAGATGGAATTGTGGATTCAGCATTACTAAACTATAACACTACTTCTGCACATGACTATACGTTAAAGCCATCGGATATAAGCAAACTCGAGTCAAGCAATATTATATTCTATATTAATGATGAACTAGAAACATTTGTAAAAAATTTCAAAAAAAATAATAGACAGTTAATACAATTATCAGATGCAGTAACTTTACTTCCCGCTAGGCAAAACTCATTTGCAAGGAAAATAATCAATACTCACAACGAAGATGACTTACACATTTGGCTTAACCCAGAAAATGCAAAACTTATGATACGCTTCATCAGCACAAAGCTCTCGGAAATAGACAGCAATAATTCCAACAAATATAAAAACAATGCAGAAATAGCTATAAAAAAGATAGAGCAAAAAGCAAAAGAAATCAGTAACAAATTAAATAGTGTTAAAGGTCAAAAATACATAGTGCTTCACGATGCTTATCAATATTTTGAAAAGCATTTTGGCTTAAATCCTCCAAGCGTCATCCTTGCTATAGAAGAAGATTCATATATAGGTATAAAAAGTTTAACGAAGCTGAGAGAAATAATGAAACAAGAAAATATTAGCTGTGTACTCTCTCATTCATGGGAAACTCCAAAAGCTTTTCCTAATAATGCGAAAGTAATGGTGCTTGATCCTACTGGATTAGATGTGGAACCTGGAAAGGATGCGTATTTAACTATAATCGATGATATTGCAAAAAACTTCAAGTCATGCTTTATTAATTAATTATATAGATCAGATTTAAGTTTTATAAGAGAAATTAAACATATGAAAGGTTTGTACATAAAAACTTATGGTTGTCAGATGAATGTCTACGATTCCATGCTAATGGAAAACATAATAAAGCCCCTGGGTTTCAGTATTGTTAATGATGTAAATGAAGCGGATTTGGTGATCTTCAATACCTGCCACATCAGAGAGAAAGCAGCAGAAAAACTTTATTCAGAGCTTGGAAAATTACAAAGAAAGAACGACGTTACTATAGTGGTAGCTGGATGCGTAGCACAGGCAGAAGGAGAAGAAGTGTTTCGCAGAGCTCCATTTGTTGATATCGTTGTCGGACCTCAGAGCATAGCCGCTTTACCAGAGTTGATAGTTAAAACGAGTAGAAGCAAGGGCCATACTATAGATATCGATTTTCCCGAAATAGCAAAATTTGATAAATTCCCAGATGAGTGTTACGGAACAAATCAAGGATCCTCTGCGTTTCTTTCCATCCAGGAAGGTTGTGATAAGTTCTGCACATTTTGTGTAGTGCCTTACACCCGCGGGGCAGAGTATTCACGACCAGTAAATGAAATATTTCGTGAAGCACTAAAGCTAGTTGCAAACGGAGCAAAGGAGATTACTTTACTTGGTCAAAATGTCAATGCGTACCATGGAGAATGCGAGGGGGAAATCTGGGATCTAGGGAAGTTAATCGGTCATATTGCCAAAATTGAGAAGCTTGAAAGGATTCGCTATACAACTTCTCACCCACGAGACATGCATGAGTCTCTCTATCTAGCACATGCACAAGAGCCAAAACTTATGCCATTTATTCATCTACCCGTACAATCTGGTTCTGACAAGATATTGCATGCAATGAATAGAAAACATACTGCAGAGGAGTATTTGGAAATAATAGACAAGTTACGCAAACTCAAGCCAGAAATAGAGTTTTCCTCTGATTTCATAGTAGGGTTTCCTGGAGAGACTGAACAGGACTTCGAAGACACTATGAAACTAGTGGAAAAAGTGAACTATGCTCAGGCTTACAGCTTTAAGTATAGCCCAAGGCCAGGTACTCCAGGTGCAACAAGGAAAGATCAAATACCGGAAGAGGTGAAAAATGAACGGCTGCATCGTTTGCAAAAGTTAATCAATGAGCAACAGCTTGCATTTAATCAAAATATGGTAGGTAAAACCATATCCGTATTGTTCAGTGATAAGCCAGGTAAGCACCAAAATCAAATCATTGGTAAAAGCCCATATATGCAATCTGTATGCGTAGAGGACCCTGAAGGTAAATATAAGAACAAAATAATAAATGTGAAGATATCGGAGGCTTGGCAGAACAGTTTATTGGGAACTCCAACACCCCTTCCTAATCTATAAGCTAAGCGAAAAGCAAACTAAAGTTTTTGAACTTCTTCTACAGATAAGCCTGTAGATTCTGATATAACATCAATTGAAACGCCAGCTTTTAGAAGGTTTTTTGCCACCGCAATTTTCTCTGCTTTTCGGCCTTCTTCTCTGCCTTCCTCTCTGCCACGTTCCTCTCCGATTTGGATGCCTTCTTCTCTACCTTCTTCTCTACCTTCTTCTCTACCTTTTTCTTCGCCTTCTTTTTTCACATCATCAAGTCGTTGCTCCCAAATTGCACGCTCTTTTTGTATGTCCATAATTCTCTCTTCGTACGCTATTAAATCTTTCTCATTCCAGTGAAACTTGTCCAATTCGTCATATGCCAGCTTGATTATCGGTTCCTGCTCCGCGATTTTTTTTAGGTCCTCATCCGTAGTTTCTTCCGCATACTTGAAGAAAAAACACCAGCGCTCTACGGTGTTCTCCAGTTGATTTACTGCGTTCTTAGGGAACTTAGGCAGCTCGATGAAAACAAACTGAAAATCCTTTAAGTGGTGGCCATTGGTTTCGATATCGCGTATATTATGGGTGGAAATATAATTGACATCTGGCGAAAATAGGTTACAATTAGAGATGGCGATGAAGTAGACTTTTTGCAAGTCGAAGTAGTGGCAAGACTGCCGGGAGTAGGCCTTAGCGGCGTAAAGTTGGGCACGTTTTTCGAAGCCTTTATCCCTTGCGACCTGCATTTCGACCACATACCTGTTATTGGAAGAATCTTTGCAAAGAATATCAACGATGCTTTGTTTGTCGGAGGCAATTTCTGGGTCCATGATTGTAGAAAGGAATTCGACTTCCCGTATAGAATTTCTGCCAGTGAAGCCTAAAACATCATTTAAAAAGTGAATTAAAATATTTTTATTTTTCTCGGTGCCGAAGATGCGTTTAAAGGTCAAATCACACTTAGGATCGAGGAATTTGGAAAAAGCCATGGCCAGCAGGAAAAAAGCTACTAATAATTATACACATAAGAGATTAATTTTTCAACTGGTTAATACTGCTTTAATATGTAAAAAACCCATGAATTTTTAAAAGCGTGGTCGGGCTATATATTAGCTATTGATTTCAATCTCCTACAGCCACATTACGACATGGACTTGATACCTCAACACTTTTAAGTGTTGATAATACCTCTTTTTGATCCATATTAATTTTAAGTACATTACTTATAAAGCGGCAAGCTTGATCTATCCCCATGGTAATTGTGTTTTCCTCATTGCCATAATCATGACCTTTTACTTGCAAAAGCGTTATGAATTTAGAAGCATCTTCCGATTTTTTGAAAGTTATAACAACGTTATTATCTTGACAATTAACTTCTGGCTTATGTCCATAGTTTGCACCAATTACTCTCCTTATTGCATGCTCTATCGTTATCTTTCGTATTTCTGACCTTCTATTAAACTTACCCATAAACTCAAGGTATGATGGTAGGATAATGACATTATTGCAACGTATTACTACCTCTAAACTTGTAGGTGATTCATAACTTTTAAGATGTCGCATTGCAGTTTCAAGTCGAAGGGGTACAAAAGCTTTTCTTTCATACTTCTCATAATACTCCTTTACCTTCTCAAAGTACTTCTCTGCTTGAGTCAGTCCATCTTTTCCTTTTTTCCCCATTCTTTCTAAAAATCTCCCTACCGGCTCTTTTCTCGCTGGAATCTTATATAAAATTGGAAACTCCTTTAGCACACTGCTCCAACTTCCCAAATGAACAACTTTTGTACTTTCTGAGTATATACCCAGCTTTTTCAAGCATTTTACTGCATTATATAAATGTGCATCTGTTGGCTTATAATGCCCACTATTGTTATCTATATATGTTATTTTACCTTCCTTTATTCCCATCAATCCGGAACAGATTACCGGCTGGCCACCTGCAAGCGTTGAATGACGGATAGAGTGTTTACTATTCCCAGGATTAACGTGTTGATGAACAACTAACCTACCATCAAGTGTGATAACATAAGCAACGCATCCTTTCTTTCCCTTGCTGATTTTATCGCTTGTATCGTATAAATTACCATCATAATCATATAATTTTCCTTCCTCAACCTTTAAGGTGTTTTGCTTTTGTTTTTCTGAAGTAAAGTATTTTACTTTACTTTCAGTGCCAGGAATTTTCCTTTCTCCAGTTCCAACTTCCGGAAATAAATTATAGCGCGGGAAAAAGTATTTAAGACTATCCTCCAGCCAACGTAGAATCTTAGTAATCATACTAAAGACTGGTTTATTACCCAAATCAATAGATAATTGCTGCTCCTTTGGTATCTCTGGACGATTAGATTTTGTAGCAATCTTACCAAACTGTCTACTAGCATACTTAAATTTGTCTAGTAAATATCCCAGCCGCTCCTTTTTCTCACTTATTTTATCTCCAAACGTACTTTGATAAGTTTTTTGATCTGCTCCTTCTTCTACAACCCTTAATTCTTTTACCAGGTTTTCATGGTATGAATAAGGTGTAAATTGAGTAAAAAATAGACTTCTTATCCTGAAATCAACAGACTTGTTTTTATTATCAAAAACAAATTCCAACTTCTGCGTAGAATTTCTTACCTTGTACGCTTCCTTTGCATCATGATCAAAGTCATAAATTCCATACATTCCAAACCAGCCCTTAGTTACCACCAGCCAAGACCCGTTTGGTTGTTCATAAGCCGCTACTGGCTTCCCTGTCATCCCAAAAAACCAATTCCGCTTTTTAGACTGTTTAAACTCCTCAAATATACTCGTTGCATCCTCTCGTGCATCGTAATATACTTCATCATCTTCTTCTGTATCTTTCTCTTGTTGCTCTAACGCATCGTAAAACTCATCATCTGTTTCTATCTCTTGCTGTACTGCTGCAACATCATTTTGTACTGATACATGCTTAAAATTTTCTGCTTTTTGATGAATATTTACAGCTACAGCTTCACCCAGCAGCCTATTTATAATTTTTCCACTGATTAAAGTTTCTTTTTGTATTAATTTAAACTCTGAATTTTCCTCATCAATCTTTTCAAGCCCTGGCAGGATTTCCACTATTGTATCATAAGCATATCCTATAAGTGATTGCCACTTAGGGATTGATTTTACAAGTGCAGCAGCTACTCCACTTGACTCTTTTATTTTATTAACATAATAACCTGTAGCACTGTGCCTATTTATCTTTACCGCTAGAGTACTGTTACCGCCATCTAAAGTAGGTGTTAAATAAACACTTTCATCTCTACCTATGCTATATCCAGCAACAGCTCCATGTTCTTTTGCATAACTTAATGCCAAATTTATTGATTTCTTTTTTGCTTTATCCCATATATTACACCAAGATGCATTGCCCTTATCCTTAACTTTGAATAAATCATTCACATCAACCCCTGTATCAAGCATGACTATAGCATTAAAGTGAACTTCTCTGTGGTCTTCAAGCCCAGTTTTTTTCAGATATCCAGGAATATTATTGTTTACATCTACTCTCCTATCTTCTTTTCTTTCAATTGTAGAATCCATAAAATCTGGAATAACAATGTAAGCATTCTGACCTTCAATAGTTACAATTTGGGTAGCACTTTCAAGCTTTGCGGTATAGCCATTTTTATTCAGCTCAAAGTCCGTTAACTTGAACTCCTCTAGAGTTGAGATTTTTTGCTCTAAGCCAGACTTATTTTTTATCTCAATAGTATCAATACCTGGTTGGTTATATAAGGCTAATGCTATTGTTGTCTTTTTATCTTTAAAAATCTGTGAATTTTCTACTACCTGAAAACCTGCAGCATTGTAATACTTACTCTCATTAAAACAGGCTTCACCCTTCATTTCCCGTTCACTATTTCCTTTGAAATTAGTGTTTTTGACTTCCATGCACGCCATTTACTAATTAACATATTAATTGATTAAAGTATAAATAAATAGTTAAAAAAAGCAATATATCTCTCACATAATCCAGCAACATCATATATACTTAATTTTTAAGATATTTTATGCTAAAGATTGTCATAGTAGGATTACCAAATGCCGGAAAATCCACTCTTTTTAACAGATTAGTTGGAAGAAAGGCAGCCGTAGTAAGCGATACTCCAGGAATCACAAGAGATAGACGAGAAGGCACCGGCAGAATTAGCGATCTGGAATTTAAAGTAATAGACACGGGAGGGTGGAACGACCAAACTAATTTTTCATCACAAATTATTGAACAGATAGAGTTTGCACTATCTCATGCAGACATAATTTTTTTTCTTGTTGATGCAAGAATAGAAAACAACCAGAACAAAGAATTCGCCAAATGGCTAAAAAGAAAAACAGATAAGCCCATAATCCTTATTGGAAATAAATGCGAAAGCTATAAATCAGGAAATATTGATTATCTGAAATTTTTTAGCTTCACTGACCTAGTATACATTTCTGCCGAGCATAATCTAGGTATGGCTGATCTTTATGACGCATTAGCAAATGCTATTAACAGCCTAAACAATAAGACAGAACAAGATAGTTTAGAAAACAGCAAAGCCAGAATTGCAATAATTGGCCGTCCAAATGTTGGAAAATCAACGTTTTTAAATAGTTTACTTGCAGAAAATAGAGTAATAGCCAGCCCAGAACCTGGAACTACACGTGACTCTATAGATATCTCCTATAATTATAATGGAGAGGTGATCACCTTGATTGATACTGCTGGAATTCGCAGAAAAACAGATGATTTAGAGTCAAAATTTGTTGAAAAAAGCATTGATTCAATCAAACGCTCTCATATCGTAGTTCTAATGCTTGACTCCCTACTTGGCATTGAGCATCAGGATTTATCCATTGCTGAAATTGCAATCAAAGAAGGTAAAGGCGTGGTAGTGGTTTTAAATAAGTGGGACTTAATTGATAGAGAAGATAGGAGTAAATTAATAAAATTCGTAAAACAACAAGAAGCATCAAGACTTTTTCTAGAAGTGCCAATAATAACAATCTCTGCTTTAAATAATATGCGTTGTAGCGACGTGATAGACAAGTGTCTTGAAATAAATGAATCTTTAAATAGAAAAATTAGTACTGCAAAATTAAATAAATGGCTCGCAGAAGCTCTAGACAAGCACCAACATCCACTCGTAAAAGGTAGAGCAATAAAAATGAAATACATTGCTCAAATTGGCACTAAACCTCCTGCTTTTTCTTTGATTTGCAACATACCAGAAAGTGTTGATGAAAGTTATAAACGTTACTTAATCAATAATCTTAGAAAAAGTTTTTTTACCGATGGTGTACCTGTCAGGTTAATTCTAAAAAAAAACAAAAATCCGTATGTAAAATAAATACTTTATTTTATAATGTCATAGGTTTTTATAATGGTATTTGCTATGAACAAAAATTCTAAAGTTTCTTTAATTTTCCTATCATCTAGCATAATTGCGTTGGTTATTGCGTATGTGTTAGAATATTTTTTTGGTATGGCTCCATGCAAATTATGTATATACGAACGCATAACTCTCTACGCAGCAGCATTACTTGCAGTGGTTTCTTTACTAAAAAATTGCAAAGTCTTGATCTGTATGATGTTCTGTAGCTACATAATAGGGGCAGTAATATCTTTTTACCACGTTGGTCTTGAGCGTCATTGGTTCCATGATATTGTTGGATGCACAGAACAAGTAAGTGAAAATGTCAGTGTAGAAGAACTAAAAAATAATCTATTGAACCCCAATCACTCAACATCCTGCGACAGACCTCATTACATTCTAGGTATTTCTTTGGCAACATGGAATTTGATTTATATGTTATCAATCCTCTTCCTATCAACTAGGCTATATCAGAAGGAAAATTGTAAAAGATAAACAGACTAAATATACTTAATGTTACGTTTAACACGCTTGATTTTATTGAAATTTTAAATTAAATTAATAATAAGTATATTTTTAATAACAAAATTCATGAATAAAGAAGAAGCTCTTAGGATATTAGGATTCACACCTGGTACCAATCCCAGCGAAAAAGAGATTAATAAAGCATATCATAGAATGGCATTGAAACTACACCCAGATAAACATTCAGAGAATAAAAAAGAATATACAGAAAAATTTCAGCAACTGCAAAAAGCATACTATTTACTGACTGGCAAGGATAATGATAAAAAAAGTCAGTATTCTAGCTCATTTAAATACTATCCTTTTTATGATCTTTCTAGACATTCTCATACTTCTTTCAAATATTATCCAAGAGCTAAGAATTTAGAACAAATTCTATCTAATAAAGATTTGGAAAATTACTTACTTGAAGCTTTCAGAGAGAGAAATCTAGATACTTTAAAACTTCTTTTTACTAAAATTTTAAGCAATAAAGAAGGTAAGTTTGGTGACTATATAAATAAAGTCTTGAAAAATGGAAGGTTGCCATTACATCAAGCTATTGATTTAAAAGATACAGAATTTGTAAAACTACTTTTAGATAATGGCGCTAATCCTAATATACAGTGTTTTGACAAAGCTCCACTGCTAGTAGCATGTGAAGGTAAAGATCATAAGGCTATGGAGCTGCTTTTAGAGCATGGGGCTAATCCTAATATACAGTATCTTGGCAAAGCAGAATAAATACCTATAGCAATACCACTCTATTCCTTTTTTAAAATAACTTTTTGATTCTAATAATTTATCTTCCATGACATAAGCTTAAGCTTAAGTGATTATAAATTAAATTCAATAAAAAAAA